>CAMWUL010000010.1 GCA_947177445.1 uncultured Lachnospiraceae bacterium
GCAGGATTGCCGAGTACATTGAAATCAACACCACCGACACCGCCGAGGCGGGCTGCCCCCCGCCAAAGCATGAAATCCTTTTGACAGTGTGTTTTCCTAATAAAATGCAATCTTATGAAGAATGATTCAGCGGCTTGTCCGCACAGCCAGGTTTGTTTAAGGCGATGCAGAGTAAGTTTTTATATTGACAGGATCTGGGAAAAAATATATCATGTAACTGTTATGTTATAGAGGCTGTGTTACAATACTTGTGCTGTGAAGCCATGCATTGGGATCTGTGAAGCGGATGCCCGGCAAATGGCAGGCGAAAGGAGAAGAATGGCGCTGAACAAAAAGCCCGTGACGGGTATGAAGGATATTCTGCCGGAGGAGATGCAGATACGGGACTACTGTATCCGGGTGATTAAGGAGACCTACGGCAGATTTGGGTTCACCCCTATAGAAACTCCCTGTGTGGAGAATATTGCGAACCTCACCAGCCGGCAGGGGGGAGACAATGAAAAATTGATTTTTAAAATACTGAAACGGGGAGAAAAGCTGAACGTGGCGGAGGCTTCCTCCGAGGAAGAAATCGTGGAGCTGGGTCTGAGATACGATCTGACGGTTCCTCTGGTGCGGTATTATGCCAACAATGCGTCACAGCTTCCCGCGCCCTTTAAAGCGCTGCAAATTGGGAGTGTATGGCGGGCGGATCATCCCCAGAGGGGGCGTTACCGTCAGTTTACCCAGTGCGACATCGATATTTTAGGAGAACCCTCCAACCTGGCGGAGATCGAGCTGATCCTGGCTACCACCACCACTTTGGGCAGGCTGGGATTCCGGAATTTTGAGATCCGGATCAATGACCGGCAGATTCTCAAGGCCATGGCGGCTTACAGCGGTTTTCCCGAGGATATGTATGACAGTGTGTTTATCACCCTGGACAAGATGGACAAGATCGGTCTGAAGGGGGTAGAAGAGGAACTGCTTCGAAACGGCTTTGCGGCAGAGAGTGTGGAGAAATACCTGGAGCTGTACAGCAGGCTGGCCGGGGAAGAAAACGGTGTGGCTTATCTGGAACAGGTGCTGGAGGGGGTGCTTGACCCCTCGACGGCGAATGGACTTCAGGAGATCATAGACAGTGTCAACGCCACAAAGGAAGCGGATTTCAGAATGGTGTTTGATCCCACCTTGGTCAGGGGTATGTCCTACTATACAGGTACTATTTTTGAGATTGCTATCCCTGAGTTTGGCGGCAGCTGCGGAGGCGGCGGCAGGTATGACGGGATGGTGGGCAGATTTACAGGAAATAATGTGCCTGCCTGCGGATTTTCCATCGGCTTTGAGCGCATTGTGCTGCTTTTGCTGGAAAACGGCTTTCAGGTGCCGGACAGACCGAAAAAAACTGCATTTCTGGTGGAAAAGGGAATCGGCGGACAACAGCTGTGTGATGTGATCGCCCGTGCCCAGGCGGCCAGAGCGGAAGGGGCGCAGGTGCTTGTGGCCCGGATGAACAAAAATAAAAAATTCCAGAAGGAACAGCTGACGGCAGAGGGATATGAGGAGTTTGTGGATTTCTACAGGGAAGGCCTGAAGAAATAACCTGAAATTCGAAAAAACAGAAACCGAAAACGGAAATCGGAAAGGTATGGTAACAATTATGGCAGAGTCGATGAAGGGTCTGAAAAGAACACATCGCTGCGGTGAGCTTTCCCGGGCGAATGTGGGAGAGACCGTCACGGTAATGGGATGGGTCCAGAAGCAGAGAAATAAGGGAGGTCTGATCTTCGTGGATCTGCGGGACCGGGCCGGTATCCTGCAGGTGATTTTTGAAGAGAGTGACTGCGGAAAGGAAAATTTCGAAAAGGCCGAGAAGCTGAGAAGTGAGTTTGTGGTGGCCGTGACGGGAAAGGTGGAGGACCGGGGCGGCGCGGTGAACGAGAACCTGGCGACGGGACAGATCGAGATTCGTGCGGCGGGACTTCGGATTTTGTCCGAGGCGGAGACGCCGCCGTTTCCCATTGAGGCAGATTCCAGAACCAAGGAGGAGCTGCGGCTGAAGTACCGTTACCTGGATCTGAGAAGACCTGACCTGCAGCGGAATCTGATTCTGCGGAGCAGGATTGCCGCCGCCATCCGGGCGTTTTTGTGCGAAGAAGGATTTCTGGAGATCGAGACTCCTATTTTGAATAAGTCCACTCCGGAGGGGGCCAGAGACTATCTGGTGCCCAGCCGTGTGCATCCCGGCGCTTTTTATGCGCTTCCGCAGTCTCCGCAGATTTTTAAGCAGCTTTTAATGTGCTCCGGCTATGACAGATATTTCCAGATCGCCAGATGCTTCCGGGATGAGGATCTGCGGGCGGACCGTCAGCCGGAATTCACTCAGGTGGATCTGGAGATGTCCTTTGTGGATGTGGATGATGTGATTGATGCCACCGAAAGGATGGTTGCCCGGGTCTGCAGAGAGGCCATAGGCCTGGAGGTAACCCTTCCCATCACCCGGATGACCTGGCAGGAGGCCATGAATCGGTTCGGCTCCGACAAACCGGATACCCGTTTCGACATGGAGCTGCAGGATGTGTCCGAAGTGGTGAGAGACTGCGGCTTTGGCGTGTTTACTACAGCGCTGGAGGCCGGCGGAAGCGTCAGAGGAATTAATGTAAAGGGACAGGCGGAAATGCCCAGAAAGAAGATTGATGCGCTGACAGAATTTGCGAAGGGCTATGGAGCGAAAGGGCTGGCGTATCTGTCCATAATGCCGGATGGCAGCTATAAATCTTCTTTTGCCAAGTTTATGACGCAGGAGCAGCTGGAGACTTTGGTGAAGGCCATGAAGGGAGAGGCCGGGGATCTGCTTCTGTTTGCGGCGGACAGACTAAAGACCGTATGGGCCGTGCTGGGGGCGCTGCGAATTGAGGTGGCAAAACAGCTGGGGCTTATCGACGATAGCCGCTTTGATTTCCTTTGGGTGACCGAATTCCCTCAGTTTGAGTGGAGCGATGAGGAAGAGAGATATGTGGCCATGCATCATCCCTTTACCATGCCGGTGGAGGAGGACCTGGATCTGCTTGAGACGGAGCCGGGAAGGGTCCGGGCAAAGGCCTATGATATTGTGCTGAATGGTGTTGAGCTGGGCGGAGGAAGTGTGAGAATATTCCAGAGCGACGTGCAGGAAAGAATGTTTCAGGCTCTTGGCTTTACCAAAGAAAAAGCCCATGAGCAATTCGGATTCCTGATGGATGCATTCCGGTACGGAGTGCCGCCCCACGCCGGACTGGCCATCGGACTGGACCGGTTTGTCATGCTGCTTGTGGGTGCTGAGAGTATCCGGGAGGTAATCGCCTTCCCCAAGGTAAAGGATGCTTCCTGCCTGATGTCGGAGGCTCCGGGGGGAGTGGATGAAAAGCAGCTGGAGGAGCTGCATCTGAAGGTCACTTTATAAAAGGAATCCTGCCATGCAGGATTCTCTGCCTTCGGCGGGTGCACGCGGATTTGCAGCAGAAGATGCTTCTTCATTGCGCAAATCCGGTGCAGGAGGCGTTTTAATCAGCATTTCCTTCAATTTATCAGTACAGGTTATCAGTACAGGAGTGAATGAATATCTATGGGAAGATTAATGAAATATCTGAAGGACTATCGGAAGGAGGCCGTTCTGGCGCCGCTTTTTAAGCTGCTGGAGGCCTTTTTTGAACTTCTGGTGCCATTGGTGATGGCGGGGATCATCGACAAGGGAATTGCCGACGGGGATACGGGCTATATTGTAAAAATGGGACTGTGCCTGCTGGCGCTGGCTGTGGTGGGGCTGGTGTCCTCCGTTACCGCCCAGTTTTTCGCGGCCAGGGCGGCGGTGGGCTTTTCCACCAAGCTGAGACAGGCGTTGTTCGATCATATTCAGGGGCTGAATTTTACCAATATTGATAAAGCCGGAACCTCCACCATGATCACCAGAATGACCAGCGATATCAATCAGGTACAGTCGGGAGTAAACATGGTGCTGCGGCTGTTTCTGCGCTCCCCCATCATTGTGTTCGGCGCCATGATAATGGCGTTTACCATTGACGTAAAATCCGCTCTGATTTTTGTGGTGGCTATTCCCCTTCTGGCCGTGGTGGTTTTCGGCATTATGGTGTGGACCATGCCGCTGTACAAGAAGGTGCAGGCGGGGCTGGATAAGGTGCTTGGCCTGACCAGGGAAAATCTTACCGGCGTCAGGGTGATCCGGGCCTTCCACAAGGAAGAGGAGGAAGAGACCCGGTTCCGCAAATATACGGAAGCGCTGGCCCACAGTCAGACCTATGTGGGAAAGATCAGCGCCATCATGAATCCTGTGACCTATGTGATCGTCAACGGCGCGATTGTGGTTTTGATCTACACGGGAGCCCTGCAGGTAGATGCAGGCCGCTTAAGCAAGGGAGAAGTCATTGCTATTATCAATTATATGTCTCAGATCCTGGTGGAGCTGGTAAAGCTGGCAAATCTCATTGTCACCATTACCAAGGCTCTGGCCTGTGCGGATCGGGTGGCGGGCGTATTTGAGATCAAAAATGACAGCATTGAAGTTAAAGCAGGGCAGAAGAGAGAGGCTGTTTCAGGACAAGGGACTGTACCCTTCCTGGAATTTGATCATGTGTCCCTCACATACGCGGGAGCGGGAGCGGCTACCCTTCATGATATGAATTTCCGGGTAAACAAAGGGGAGACTATAGGCATTATCGGAGGCACCGGATCAGGGAAAACTTCCCTGGTGAATCTGATCCCCGGCTTCTATCCTGCCACAGAAGGAGTGATCCGTCTGGAGGGGCAGGACATCAGTACCATGTCCCAGGAGGAGCTGCGGGAGCGTATCGGTGTGGTGCCCCAGAAGGCAGTATTGTTCAAGGGAACCATTCGAAGCAATCTTCAGTGGGGAAAGCCGGATGCGGAGGAAAATGAAATGTGGGAAGCCATCGACCTGGCTCAGGCCAGGGAGGTGGTGGAGGGAAAACCGGGCAAGCTGGATGCCCAGGTAAGCCAGAACGGAAAGAATTTTTCCGGAGGCCAGAGACAAAGGCTGACCATTGCCAGAGCTCTTGTGAGAAAGCCGGAAATTTTGATTTTGGACGACAGCGCATCGGCGCTTGATTATGCTACTGACGCCAGGTTACGCACGGCGTTGAAGAGCGTGAAAAACGCTACCACCTTTATTGTGTCCCAGCGGGCCTCCAGCATCCGGCACTCGGATCAGATTATCGTTTTGGATGACGGGGAGATCGCAGGAATTGGCACCCACGACGAACTGCTGGAAAGCTGCGGTGTTTACCGGGAGATTTATTATTCCCAGTATCCCGAAGAGCGCCTGAAGGCGGCAAAAGCGGCGGGAGAAGGACCGGAAGAGGCCCGGAAAGAAGGCGGGACCGTGAAAGGAGGGGAAGGAAATGGCGCAGGCAGATAAAAAGCCGGAGCAGGCTAAAAAAGCCAATCAGGCAGAGACTTTAAAGAAGGTTCTGCAGTATATTCGGAAATACTGGTTTTTGGTGGCGCTGTCCCTGATCCTGGCGGCGGTGACCGTGGGACTGACACTCTATATTCCCATTCTCACAGGCGATGCGGTGGATCTGCTTCTGGGAAAGGGCGCGGTGGACTTTCAGGGCATCTTTTCCATTATGGTGAAGATAATCGCAGCCATGGCCATTACCGCCATTGCTCAATGGGTGATGAACACCTGCAATAATCATATCACCTATCATGTGGTGAAGGATATTCGGGAAAATGCATTCCACAAGCTGGAGCAGCTGCCTTTGAAGTACCTTGACGCCCATGCTTACGGCGATATTGTGAGCCGGGTCGTGGCGGATGTGGACACCTTTGCAGACGGCCTCCTGATGGGCTTTACCCAGCTGTTTACTGGGGTGCTGACCATTTTGGGAACACTGGTCTTTATGCTGGTCACCAATGTTCCCATTGCGCTGGTGGTGGTGTGTATCACGCCGGTTTCCTTCCTGGTGGCCCGTTTTATAGCCACCAGGACCTATTCCATGTTTAAGCTGCAGTCGGAAACCCGGGGAGAGCAGACCTCCCTTATAGAAGAAATGATCGGGAATCAGAAGATCGTACAGACCTTCTCCCGGGAGGAGGCCGTGAAGGAGGAATTTGCGGAAATTAACGGCAGGCTGGAAAAATGCTCCCTGAAGGCTATCTTTTTTTCCTCCCTGGTGAATCCCTCCACTCGTTTCGTAAACAGTCTGGTGTACGCAGGAGTGGGGATCTTCGGCGCTTTTGCGGCTATCCGCGGGGGCATCAGTGTAGGGCGTCTGTCCTGCTTTTTGAGTTATGCCAATCAGTATACCAAGCCCTTTAACGAGATATCCGGTGTGGTGACGGAACTGCAGAACGCTTTCGTGTGTGCCGCCCGCATTTTTGAGCTGATTGACGAGGAACCCCAGACGCCGGACAGCGAAACGGCCAAGGCTCTTACAAATGCCAGAGGCAATGTGAAGCTGGAACAGGTCTGCTTCAGCTATACACCTGACAAAAAGCTGATCCAGGATTTCAATCTGGAGGTGAAGCCGGGGCAGAGGGTGGCCATCGTGGGCCCCACCGGCTGCGGAAAGACAACGCTTATCAATCTGCTGATGCGGTTCTATGATGTGGACAGCGGTCAGATTCGGGTGGACGGCACGGATATCCGGGAGTTGACCAGAGGAAGCCTGCGCACCAGCTATGGCATGGTGCTCCAGGAGACCTGGCTGCGGGCGGGAACCATACGGGACAATATCCGTATGGGAAAACCGGATGCCGGGGAACAGGAGGTTATGGAAGCAGCGAAGGCGGCTCACGCCCACAGCTTTATCAAGCGTCTGCCCCAGGGGTACGACACTGTTATTTCCGAGGACGGCGGAAGCCTGTCCCAGGGTCAGAAGCAGCTGCTGTGCATAGCGAGAGTGATGCTGTGCCTGCCGCCCATGCTGATTCTGGACGAGGCCACTTCCTCCATTGACACCCGCACGGAGCTGAGGATCCAGAATGCCTTTGCCAAAATGATGGAGGGCAGAACCAGCTTTATTGTGGCCCATCGTCTTTCCACCATTCAGGAGGCAGATATTATCCTGGTGATGAAGGACGGAAATATTATTGAACAGGGAAGCCATGAGAGCCTGCTTGAGAAGGGCGGATTCTATGCAATGCTGTACAACAGTCAGTTTGCAGGATGACTGGGCAGACTGAAGCCGGAACACACACAAGGACAATAAATACACAGGAACAATGAACAGGCCTTCCACATATCTTAATATAAAGTTATGTGGGAGGCTTTTTATGGCTTTAGTGGTGATCGATCCGGGACATGGAGGGAGCAATCCCGGAGCCGTATACATGGGAAGACAGGAGAAGGATGACGTGCTGGCCCTGTCTCTGGCGGTGGGACAAATTTTGGAAGATAACGGTGTCCAGGTATATTACACCAGGACTACCGATATATATGAATCTCCGACGCAGAAGGCGCTGGAAGGAAATGCCGCAGGGGCAGATTATTTTGTGTCCATCCACCGCAATTCCAGTCCCTATCCCAATCAATACACAGGCATCGAGACGCTGGTGTACAATCGATATGGGGAGGCCGCCCGGCTGGCCCGGAATATCAATGCCCGCCTGGAGCAGATCGGCTTTGTGGATCAGGGAGTCAATGAACGCACTGATCTGGTGGTGCTGAACCGCACGGATATGCCTGCCGTGCTGGTGGAAGTGGGGTTTATCAACACGGATGCGGACAATCAGCTTCTGGACGAGAGGTTTTATGATGTGGCGCAGGCTATTGCAGATGGGATTCTGCAGACAATCCAAAGCGCCTGAGGGAGATTCTTCTGTTCCGGCGAGGCAATGGGGCAGAAGAGCTCTGGCGCTGGTACTGGCCGGCCTGGGGATCTGGATCCTGGCAGGACTGTGGGGATACAGACAGGAAAGCCGCCCGTCAGAGGGAAGAGGCCGGGAGGTGGAGCCGGAGGGGCAGTCAGAGCCGGGGGATCAGTCAGAGTCGGGACGGCAGTCAGAGCCCCCCGTCTTGTCAGGAACTCTGCAGATTTTTGGGAGCACTTCCATGGACAGGGTGATGAATGCCCTGGCCCAGGCCTTTGCGGAAAAATACCCGCAGGTCACTGTGGTGATCATACCTGCAGGCTCCAGCGCCGGTATAGAGGCAGTGCTTTCGGGAAGCGCTCATATCGGCTGCTCCTCCAGGGAGCTTACGGAGGAGGAAAAAGCCGCAGGCGCGGTGGAACAGGTTTTGGCCCTGGACGGTCTGGCGGTATGCGTGGAGGTCTCCTGCGGAATTACGGAGTTAACAGGCGGTCAGCTGGCGGAGCTTTATACCGGAGCCGTGAGAAACTGGTCCCGTCTGGGAGGGAGCGATCTTCCTGTGGTGCTGGTGGGACGGGAAGCAGGAAGCGGTACCAGAGAGGCCTTTGAGAGGCTGCTGGGTCTTACGGATCTGTGTACATATGCAAACGAATTGAACAGCACCGGGGCGGTGCTGGCCAGAGTGGCTTCCGTGCCCGGCGCAGTGGGTTATGTATCCTTCGACGGACTGGATGGAAGCGTGACAGTAGTAACCCTGGACGGGGTGGAGGCATCCCCTGAAAATGTGAAAAGCGGAGCCTACCCCTTGAGCAGACCGCTGGTGATGGTGACCAAGGGAGAGATTTCCGGTCAGGAGCAGATTGTTCAGGCCTGGTTTGACTTTGCACTTGGGAAGGAAGGGCAGAGTATCGTGGAAGAAACCGGGCTGATTCCGGTGCAGGAGCCGTGAGGGCATGGAGTATAATGAGCCGGGCGCCGACAATCAGTTGAAGTCGGGCACGTACAGCAGGAGTGCAGTCATGGAGCAGAATTCGTTATTTTCTGTCATGAGGGGAACAAAGAAAAAGGCTGCGGTGGAGGCCGCCGCTCAGGCCATATTTACCTTCTGCGGGTTTCTGGCGGTTTTGGCGGTGGGGGTTATCGTGGCGTATATGATTGTCAGCGGAACGCCCGCCCTGGCCCGGGCAGGGTGGAAGGAGATTTTGTTCGGGACAGTCTGGCGGCCAGGGGGAGAGGATCCCCGGTATGGCATATTCTTTTGTATATTATCCTCTCTGGCAGGAACTCTTCTGGCAGTCTTGATCGGAGCGCCGGTGGGAGTGCTGACGGCGGTATTTCTGGCGGAGCTGGCGGATAAAAGATTGGCGGGAATCCTGAGAGCTGCGGTGGAGCTGCTGGCGGGCATCCCGTCTGTAATATATGGACTGCTGGGCATTTATCTGTTAAATCCGATGATGTATCGTCTGGAACGCTGGATTTTTGCCGGATCCGAAACCCATCAGTTTACCGGCGGAGCTAATCTTTTGTCGGCATCTCTGATTTTGGCGGTGATGATTCTGCCCACGGTAGTTAACATCAGCGAAGCGGCCATCCGGGCGGTGGATCCTGGAATCCGCAGGGCCTCCCTTGCCTTGGGAGCTTCCAGGATTCAGACCATTTTTGGGTCTGTGCTGCCAGCGGCAAAGCCCGGTATTATGACGGCAGTGGTGCTGGGGGTGGGAAGAGCACTGGGAGAAGCCATGGCTATTACGCTGGCGTCCGGAAACAGTGTGAATTTTCCCCTTCCTTTTCATTCTGTGCGGTTTTTGACCTCGGCCATTGTCAGCGAGATGGGGTATGCCCAGGGAACCCACAGACAGGTGTTGTTTACCGCCGGTCTGGTATTGTTTGTGCTGATTATGCTGGTGAATCTGGTGTTGGCGAGGATTATGAAGGAAGGGCTGGTGCAGGATGGGTGATCTGCTTTCGGGAAAAAGGAGAGTAAGGCCCGGAGAAGGATTTCTTATGGCAGCGGTATACGGCGCGGCCTCTATGACCATTTTTTTGCTGCTGGGAATCATAGGCTATGTTTTCTTCAGGGGCTTCCGCATGGTAAGCCTTCGTTTTCTGGTTTCTGTCACCGATTCGCTGAAGGGAACGGTGGGAATCGGCGGAAATCTGGTAAACACGCTGTATATTTTGGGGCTGACGCTGGGAAGCGCCGTTCCCGCGGGAGTGGGCGCTGCCATTTACTTGAACGAATATGCAAAGCCGGGGGCGCTGGTAAAGCTCATCGATTTTACCACGGAGACTCTGGCAGGGATCCCATCCGTTATTTTCGGATTGTTTGGTATGGTGTTTTTCGGAGGCGTGCTGGGGATGGGTTTTTCCCTGATCAGCGGCTCTCTGACGCTGACCTTGATGGTGCTCCCGCTGATTGTGAGAAATACCCAGGAGGCGCTGCGGGCAGTTCCTGAGGGATACCGCAGCGCTGCTTTGGGTATGGGCGCAGGCAGATGGTATATGATCCGAACCGTTTTGCTGCCAGACGCGCTGCCGGGAATTCTCACCGGCGTCCTTCTGGCAGCAGGGCGGATCGTGGGAGAATCGGCGGCGCTTTTATTTACCGCGGGGAGCGCCGGACTTTTGCCCAGGCAGGGAGAAACTATCCGTGAAAACATAGGAAATCTTATAGGAAAGGCATTGGAGCCGGGAGGCACTTTGTCGGTGGAGCTTTATCTGCAGATGCAGGAGGGAAGCTTCGAGGCGGCGTTCGGGACAGGATGTGTGCTGATTCTGATCACCTTTGCAGTGAATCTGCTGTTTCGGCTGGCAGCGGGGCAAATGAAAAAAGGCGGCGGGAGGGGCGCAGTGTATGGAAAGTAGTAAAATATCGGTGAAGGATCTGAACCTGTATTATGGGGAAAAGCATGTTCTGCAGGATGTGGGGCTGGATGTGGGGGAGCATAGCGTCATGGCCCTCATCGGTCCCAGCGGCTGCGGAAAATCTACTTTTTTGAAGTGTATCAACAGAATGAATGATCTGGCGGAGGGCGTAAAAATCCAGGGGAAGATTCTGCTGGATGGGGAGGACATTTACGATAGGAGAGTGGATACAACGCTGCTGCGGAAAAAGGTGGGAATGGTATTTCAGCAGCCCAATCCTTTTCCTATGAGTATCTACGATAATGTGGCTTATGGACCCAGGCTGCACGGCATAAAAGGAAAGGGGGAGCTGGATGAGATCGTGGAGAGGGCGCTGACGGACGCCGCTGTTTTTGAAGAGGTCAGGGACTGCCTGAAAAAGCCGGCGCCGGGGCTGTCGGGAGGACAGCAGCAGCGCCTTTGTATTGCCAGGGCTCTGGCAGTGGAACCGGAGGTGCTGCTGATGGACGAACCAACGGCAGCGCTGGATCCGGTATCCACATTAAAGATCGAAGGATTGGTTCAGAGCCTGCAAAAAAAATATACGGTTATCATTGTGACCCACAATATGCAGCAGGCGGCAAGAATTTCGGATCATACGGCCTTTTTCCTGGCGGGCCGGCTTATAGAGACCGGCGTCACGGGAAGGATCTTTTCCGCGCCCCGGGACAGAAGAACCGTGGATTATATCATGGGTCGCTTTGGGTGAGGGAGGCTTCCTCCTGTGCAGGAGGCTCCGGCAGTGTCATCTGCACCTTGATAATCCTGTTTTGATCGATACCCTGCACTTTTAAGTGAATGCCGTTGTCCAGAGTAATCTCCTCGTTGTCCTCCGGCAGACGGTCCAGGTATTCGATAATGATGCCGCCGATGGAATCATAATCTTCGCTGTCCAGCTTTGTTCCCAGTCTGTCATTGATATCGTCCAGCTTCATGCTGCCTTCTACCAGCCAGGTCCGTTCGCCCACCTCTTTAATCAGCTCTGCTTCGTCTGCATCGTATTCGTCCCGGATCTCGCCCACGATTTCCTCCAGCAGATCCTCCAGAGTGATCATACCCACGGCGGCTCCGTATTCGTTCAGCACAAAGGTCATGCTGGTGGTTTTTTCCCGCAGCTCATAGAGCAGATCGGCCACTTTTTTATATTCGTATGTATAGTGGGCGTCCCGGAGAATATTTTTCACAAGGAAATTTTCCGGATTTCCCGTAAGAATGAAGTCCTTGATATTGATGAAACCGATTATATTGTCCTTCTCCTCCTGGTACACGGGGAGACGGGTATACATGGATTCCCGGAATACATTCATCACCTTGTCATAGGGAGCGTTTACGTTGACAGTAACCATATTGATCCGCGGGATCATGATATCCTTTGCCAGGGCATCGGAAAAATCAAACACATTATAGATCATTTCCCGCTCTTCGGATTCGATGACGCCGTCCTCATGACTTACCTCCACATAGGTGCGAAGCTCGGCTTCAGTCATGGTAGTCATGCGCTTGCTTGGATCGATATGCATCAGCCGCAGGATTCCGTTCGCCAGCTTGTCGATTATGAAAATCACCGGGGTCAGAAGCTGCATCAGCCCATATATGATGCCGCTGTACGCCAGGGAAAGCTTTTCCGAGGAAACCATGGCCCAGGTTTTGGGGACGATTTCGCCGAAGATCAAAACGACAATGGTCAGAGCCCCGGTAGCAATGCCTACCGCAAGGTGGATGCGCGCTGCCAGGGTAGTAGCCAGGGAAGCGGCAGAGAGATTTACGATATTGTTGCCGATCAGTATGGCACTGAGCATTTTGCTGTAATTTTCCAGTATTTTATTGACCCTTGCGGCGCGCTTGCTGCCTTCCTCCTCCAAAGCGCGCATGCGCACGCGGTTGACGGTGGTGAGGGCTGTTTCCGCCGAAGAGAAAAAACCGGATAAAATGACAAGTACGATCAGAATCACAAGTTGTATGACACCTGGGGCATCCAAAAAAAACCACTCCTTTTCCTTATGTGATATAGATATTATGAAGATTCAACCTCAACTATACATAGAATAAAAGCTGTTGTCAAGTTTCCGGACCCTTGTGCATATGATTTTATAAAAAGTTTAGTTACGGACAGGGAGGTAGAAATGGAACAGTCGTCAAAGACGGAGAAAACCCCGGTGATCTTTTTACTGAAGAGCTTATTGTTTTCGTACATATTGACAGGAGCCCTGCTGGTGATCCTGGCATTTCTGCTCTACAAGCTGAACCTGAGTGAAAAAATAGTATCGGCGGCCATTATTGTGATTTATGTGGCGGCTACCTTTTTTGCGGGCTTTATGACAGGGAAAAAAATAAGAAACCGGCGCTTTTTGTGGGGGCTGTTGGAGGGCTGCGCCTACTTTCTGGTGCTTGCCGCGGTCTCCTTTGCGGTGGGACAGGGCAAAACCGGTATTGACACATCTTTTTTCACAACGCTGGTACTGTGTGCCGGAGGCGGTATGCTGGGGGGAATGCTGAGCTAGGTGTTTTTTGAAAAAACTGTTTTACAAATGAGGTTTTTGTGGTATAATGCTTTCGATTGATCTACCATAACATAAGGAGGCTGTATCAAATGAAGCATATCAAAACACTTACGACCCGCAATTTGAAGGAATCCGTGAAGAAGGGCGGATGCGGCGAGTGCCAGACTTCCTGTCAGTCCGCATGCAAGACTTCCTGCACGGTGGGCAATCAGAGCTGTGAAAAGATCAAGTAATCCGGCATTTGCCTGGGGTAAGCTAAGCAGCGATTCCGGTCGCTGCTTCTTTTCGTGCCCGGACAATCCGGTTACATAAGATACTTTTTGGAAAGGAAATACTCCTGTGATACATCAATATAAAAGTAATGGCTACAATATAGTGATGGATGTGAACAGCGGATCCGTCCACGTGGTGGACGATATTGTGTACACAATGATTCCGCTGATAGAGCCCTTGATAGAGGAGGGCGTCAAGGATCCGGATACCATAAAGGCTGCGGTGCTGAATCTGGCGGGCATTTCCGGCCCGGAGGAGGAGATCACCGAGGCTGTGGATGAGGTTCTGGAGCTGGAAAAGAACGGGCAGCTGTTCGCTCCGGATATCTACGAGAATTATGTTTTTGACTTTAAAAAGCGTCAGACAGTGGTGAAGGCACTCTGCCTCCACATTGCCCACGACTGTAACCTGGCCTGCAGGTATTGCTTTGCAGGAGAGGGAGAGTACCACGGGAGAAGGGCGCTGATGAGCTTTGACGTGGGGAAAAAGGCCCTGGATTTTCTGGTGGAGCATTCCGGGAACCGGGTCAACCTGGAGGTGGATTTCTTCGGGGGAGAGCCCTTGATGAACTGGCAGGTGGTAAAGGAGCTGGTGGCCTATGGCAGAAGTCTGGAAAAGCCCCGGGGAAAGAAATTTCGTTTCACCCTTACCACAAACGGCGTGCTTTTGGACGATGAGATACTGGAATTTGCCAATCGGGAGATGGACAACATTGTACTGAGCATCGACGGACGAAAGGAAGTCCACGACAGGATGCGGCCCTTCCGGGGCGGACAGGGAAGCTATGACAGCGTCGTCCCCAAATTTATAAAGACAGCCGAAAGCCGGGGGCAGAAAAAATATTATGTGCGGGGAACCTACACCCACGACAATCTGGACTTTTCGGAGGATGTGCTGCATCTGGCGGACCTGGGCTTTCAGCAGATTTCCGTGGAGCCGGTGGTGGCGGAAGCCTCGGATCCATATGCTATTACCGAGGCGGATCTGCCGGTGCTGAAGGAAGAATATGATAAGCTTGCCATGGAGATGACACGGCGCCGCAGAGAGGGACGGGGATTCAATTTTTTCCATTTTATGATAGATCTGGAGGGAGGTCCCTGTGTGGCAAAGCGCCTGTCGGGCTGCGGCTCCGGTACGGAATACCTGGCCGTGACGCCCTGGGGAGACCTCTATCCCTGCCATCAGTTTGTGGGGAACGAGAAGTTTCTCATGGGAAACGTGGAGAAGGGAATCGTCAGGGAGGATCTCCGGGAGCAGTTTAAGTGCTGTAATGTTTATGCCAAGGACAAGTGCAGAAAATGCTTTGCCAAATTTTACTGCAGCGGCGGATGTGCGGCGAATTCCTACCATTTCCACGGAAATATCAACGATACCTACGACGTGGGCTGTGAGCTTCAGCGCAAGCGTGTGGAATGTGCGGTGATGCTGAAGGTGGACGAGCTGGAAATGGAACAGAAAGTGGAATGAGAAAATGCCCGTTAAGGGCCGGACAGAAAGGATGAAGAAAATGAAAAGGAACAGGGCGATCGTGACACTTTTGTGTGTGCTGTTGATTCTGGCAGGTGTCACGTATGTGGATTTCTTCGGTGTGAATGCCGAGGGGGACGGCAGCGCTTCCACCATCAAGCTGGGGCTTGATCTGGCGGGCGGCGTCAGTATCACATACCAGGTGGTGGGGGATGAGACTCCCAGCGCCACGGATATGAGCGATACCATTGCAAAGCTTCAGAAGCGTGTGGAGAACTACAGCAAGGAGGCCATCGTTTACCAGGAGGGCGCGGACCGGATCAATATCGAGATTCCCGGGGTCAGCGATGCCAATGCCATTCTGCAGGAGCTGGGACGGCCCGGGGCGCTGTATTTTATTGCGGCCACCGATTCCGAAGGCAGAGCCAATTACAGCTACCAGACGGTACAGAACTCCGATGGCAGCTATGAAAATGTCTATGTGATAAACAAGACCATAGAAGAGATGCTGGAGGACGGCTCCATACTTCTTACGGGAACCGATGTGAAGGATGCCAGCGCAGGCACGATTCAGGACACTATGGGAACCCAGTACGCGGTAAACCTGATTATGACCGAGGAAGGAACGGAAAAGTTCGCCCAGGCCACGGAGAATGCCTATAACAAAAGGGAGACACTGGGCATTTATTACGATGGAAGCATTATCAGCGCCCCCAGTGTAAATGTGATCATCAGGGACGGAAATGCCCAGATATCTCCCATGGAGTCCTTTGAGCGGGCGGAAAACCTTGCCTCTACCATTCGTATCGGCGGACTGAAGCTGGAGCTGGAGGAGCTGCATTCCAAGGTGGTGGGCGCCCAGCTGGGTGTGGACGCCATCGAGACCAGCCTGCAGGCCGGAGCCATCGGACTTGCCATTGTGGCTGTTTTTATGATTGCAGTGTATTTGCTTCCCGGCCTGGCTTCCGTGGTGGGGCTTCTGTCCTATGTGGCTCTGGTGGTGCTGCTTTTAAGGGGCTTTGATATGACGCTGACCCTGTCCGGTGTGGCGGGCATTATCCTGTCCATCGGTATGGCTGTGGATGCCAACGTGATTATATTTGCCAGAATCCGGGAGGAGCTGGCTACCGGAAAGGCCGTAAAGAGCGCGATGAAGATCGGCTTTGACAAGGCGCTGTCTGCTATTATAGACGGTAATATCACCACCCTGATCGCCGCCTTTGTGCTGCTGCTTCTGGGGCCCGGCTCCGTGAAGGGCTTTGCGCAGACGCTGGCGCTGGGCATTGTGCTGTCCATGTTTACGTCTCTGGTGGTGACCAGAATGATTTTGAATGCCCTGTATGCCCTTGGGCTGAAGAGCGAGAAGCTTTACGGTGTGGGAAGAGAGCACAAGACCCTGAATATCCTTTCCAAAAAGGGAATCTTTTTCGGCGTGTCCGCTGCTCTGATTGCCGCCGGCTTTATCGTGATGGGTGTGAACCAGGTCTCCAGCGGGGATGCCCTGAATTACAGCCTGGAGTTTAAGGGCGGCACCGCTACCACGGTGACCTTTAAGGAGGCTATGACCCTGGAGCAGGCCAATTCCCAGGTGGCGCCTCTTATCGAGGAGATTACAGGCAGCGCCGTGCAGATTCAGACGGTGCAGGATTCCAATGAGGTAATCTTTAAGACAGGCACGCTGGATGTGACAAAGAGAGAGGAGCTGAACCGGATGCTGACAGAGACCTTCGGCATCAGCAACGACATGATCATTTCCGAGACCATCAGCTCCACCATCAGCAACGAAATGAAGTCCGATACGATTATTGCGGTGGTGGTGGCCATTGTATGTATGCTGATCTATATCAGGATCCGTTTCAGCGATATCCGTTTCGGTATCAGCAGTATTATCGCCCTGCTTCACGACGTGCTGGTGGTGCTGGCCTTCTATGCGGTGGCCAGAGTGTCCGTGAGCAATACCTTTGTGGCATGTATGCTGACAATCGTAGGTTATTCCATCAATGCCACCATCGTGATTTTTGACCGTATCCGTGAAAATATGGCTGTCATGACCCGGAAGGAGGATTTAAAGGATGTGGTGAACAGGAGTATCACACAGACCATGTCCAGAAGCATCTTCACCTCCCTGACCACCTTTATCATGGTGGCGGTGCTGTATGTGCTGGGAGTGACCAGCATTCGGGATTTCGCCCTGCCTCTTATGGTAGGCATTGTCTGCGGTACCTATTCGTCAATCTGCCTGGCTGGCAGCCTGTGGTATGTTTTCCGCATGAAATTCGCTCCCAAAAAGGAGAATTCATAATTTGACATATGAAGCAATTATTGGATAAGTCTGAAAAAAGAACATTGTGGATTCGGCTGATTGCAGCGTTTTTATCTGCATATGCGCTGTCAGTGACATTCCATGCGCCTTTTGCCTGGTTTCATTTCGAGGAAGGGGTGGATTATGCCATTGCCTCGGTGTATGAGCTTTTAGGAGATTACGATTTTTCCTTTCTCCTTCGTTTTGTCCTGTGCGGGGTGTATTATGGTTTTCTGGAGGAAAAGCTGGGACGGCCAAAGAAGCCGGTACCTGTGTGGCTCCCGGTGTTCTTTTCCCTGACGCTGCTGACAGGCAGAAGCTATCAGCAGATCGGCAGCTGGGGCTTTTGCTTTGGCAGTCCCGTAAATTTTGTAAAGTTTATTCTGGCTCTGGCAGGAGGATCTCTGCTGCTTGGCAGTATGCTGAATGGTCTGTGTGTGATTCTGGAAAAAGCGCAGTGTATGGACAATGAGCCCCATTTCTGGAGCAGTCATGGCTTCGGAAAGGCTTTTGCCATTCTCTGCGCCGCATACCTGCCCTTTCTGATTCTGGCATTTCCCGGAAATGTATGCTGGGACGCGGCAGGTCAGATCCAGCAGGCAGTGGGAGAATCCGGCTACAGCCTGCATCATCCGCTGGCCCATACTCTTTTGATGGGAGGGGCGGTCAGGCTGGGAGAGCGTCTGCTTGGATCCCGGGATGCAGGCCTGTTTTGCTATATGCTGCTTCAGCTGGCGGGGCTGGCGGCAGCCCTGGCCTCCACCATCGGGGTATTGGCCCGGCGGGGGCTGAGGAAGGGGCTGCTGTGGGCCCTTTTGCTGATATATTGTGTGACGCCGGTGTATTCCAATATGGCTTCCACCGCCCTGAAGGATGTGCCTTACGCCTCGGCTGTGACAGGATATGTGATTTGCCTGGCGCTGCTTTTGGAGGAGCCGCGGCGGCTGAAAAGCCTGCGGTTTATCACCGGCTTTGTACTTTTGCAGATCTGTGTGATTCTTCTGAGAAATAACGGAATATATGTGATACTTTTTAGCGGCCTGGTGATTCTGGCCCTTTTCCTGAAAAAATATGGCTGGCGGGAGGCGGGAGGCTTATTTCTGGGAGCCTTGGCAGGAAGTCTGGCGGCGGGAGAGCTGGTGCTGTTTTTACTGGCTCAGGTATGCGGGGCTTCGGCAGGCAGCATGGGAGAAGCCCTTTCGCTTCCTTTTCAGCAGACAGCCCGCTATCTTCAGGCTTATGGGGATCAGGTGACGGAGGAAGAGAGGGAGGCCATCGAGGCGGTGCTGGGGGATATACAGGAGCTGGCCGGGAGGTATGATCCGGACAGCGCCGACCCGGTAAAGGCACAGTTTCGCAAAGGTGCTTCCACAGGGGAGATTCTGGCCTATCTGAAGCAGTGGGCCCATGGTCTGTTCCGGCATCCGGGCGTTTATGTGGAGGCCTTTCTGGCCCACACCTATGGCTGGTTTTCTCCCGAGGTGAATAATTCCATACGCTACGAGGCGGAATATGATGTGGTTTCCCGGGGCGGACTGTTTCCCGGAGCGGAAAAGCTGCTGATTTTTTATTACCGGTTTGCCGCCCGCTTTACGCCGCTGGGAATTCTGGAAAATATTGGCTTTGCAGTCTGGGGGCTGTTTTTCCTGACCTGCTGGCAGAAAAGACACGGAAGAGGGCGGCTTGCAGCCGCAGGGCTTCCCCTGTGGATCAGTCTTCTGGTCTGTATGGCTTCTCCGGGATTTCTGCAGCATGCCAGATATGGGTTCCCGATATTGTTTTCCATCTTGTTTTTGTATGGGTTTACGCTGACGGCAAAGGGTGATGAGGGGAGGTAAGGAGCATGTGCCGGGAGTTTTCCAAAAAGTGTTCTTTGATGGCAAAGGGTCTGGCGATCCTGCTGCTTTTGAATTATCATTTGTTTGAGGATGCAAGGGCTGTGGCGGATCTGCAGGTGGATTACCGGCCCTTTCCTCTGGAGGCCTTTTTAACCTTTTCCAGATTCGGCAATGTCAGCGTGGCGGTTTTTGTATTTCTGTCTGCCTACGGCATAACCATAGGGCTTAAACGTCAGGAGAAAATCACGGTGCAGGATATGTATCGGCAGGCGCTGAAGCGCATGCTGAAGCTGATGGGAAATTTTCTGGCGCTTTATGTCAGCGTGATTGTAGTCTGGCTGCACTGGTTTGACTTAGGATCTTTGTACGGCGGGGGAAAGCAGGGCTTTCTCTATCTGCTGGCGGATGCCCTGGGCTTTGCCCAGATTCTGGACACCCCTACGCTGAATATGACCTGGTGGTATATGGAGATTGCCTATGTGCTGATTTTTCTGGTGCCGATGCTTTTTTTACTGGTTCAAAAGACAGGATATTCCCTTCTTCCCATTATCTTTTTTATACCGGCGGTTTTGGAATTGAACCCTGATATTACCCGGTATTTATTTACGGCGGCGGTGGGTGTCTGTGCGGCTTACGGAAACTGGCCGGACAGGCTGCTGAACCTGAAGCTTCATCCGCTGCTGCGCTGGGGCGCGGGCTGTGCCGGTCTGGTGCTCTGTGTGTTGGTCCGGCAGAACTTTTTGGTGCAGGATAAGCTCCTTCATCTGGTGGATGCAGGCGCGGCGGTATTTCTGGTCTGGTTTGCGGCGGCGCTTCCCGGCAGCATCCCGGGTGTAAGAAATGCGCTGGAATGGATCGGAAGGTATTCCATGAATATTTTTATGGTACACACCTTTTTCTATCTGATTTTGTGGCGTCATTATATTTATGCCCTGCGGTATGCGGGAGCCATTTTCATGGCGCTTTTACTGGTCAGTCTGCTCTATTCCATGATTTTGGAATGGATTAAAAAGGGCGCGGCATGGGGCTTTGGGAGGATCCGGAAAGCCCGGGGCCTGCGGGAATAAAATAGCGGGGCTGTGAAAAAAGGAACGTTCACAGTCCTTTTTTATTGCTTTACATTAAGGATTTTTGGGGGGACTCTTATCTTAAAGGATTCTTAATCATTTCCCCTGTTTTATGTTAAAAAGGATTTTGCTACAATTTCAATGAGGAGGCGGCCATGTATAATATATTGATCTGTGACGACGAAAGAGACATTGTGAATGCACTGAAAATCTATCTGCACGACGACAATTATGCTCTGTATGAGGCCTTTGACGGGGCGCAGGCTCTGAAGGTGATCGGGGAGAAGGATATCCACCTGGTGCTTCTGGATATTATGATGCCGGAGATGGACGGCATAGAGGCTATGGTAAAAATTCGGGAGAGAAGCAACGTGCCCATTATTCTGCTGACGGCCAAGTCGGAGGATTCCGATAAGATTCTGGGTCTCACCGTAGGGGCGGACGATTACATTACCAAGCCCTTTAATCCGGTGGAGGTATCTGCCAGAGTGAAGTCTCAGCTGCGCCGGTATATGCAGCTGGGATCGGGAAAGGTTGAAAAGCCTGTGCTGAAATGCGGCGGAATCGAATTGGATGATGCGGAGAAGAGGGTGATGCTGGACGGGGAGGAGGTGTCCCTGACTCCCACGGAGTACGATATTTTAAAGCTGCTGATGCAGCATCCGGGCAGGGTGTTTTCTCCCAGGGAAATCTATCAGAAGATCTGGAACGATGTGCCCTATGGCAGTGAAAATACCGTGGCGGTACATATCCGGCATATTCGGGAGAAGCTGGAGTACAACCCTGCAGAGCCAAGGTATATAAAGGTGGTGTGGGGGCAGGGGTATAAATGTGAGCGGAGTGAAGCGTCGGGCTTCAGGAAGGACGAGAAGAGTCTTTGAGGAGGTTTATGATGGAAGAGAAGGAAAGACTGGAAGAGAAGGAAGACCTGAAAGAGAAGGAAAGACCGGAAGAGAAGGAAAGGCCGGCTAAGTTTCGGCTTACAGGCTGTCTGGGGGCAAAGATTCTGGCCTTTATTCTGCTGCTGGCAGGGATAGGGGCAGGAATTTTGTCCGGGATCGTTCTGATAGGCGCCTGGGAAGAAAATATGTATACCAGGGGAGAAGAGGCGGTAGTGACGGAGCTTCTTTCCGGCCGTATATATGACGCTGTGGAGTATGCCAAGTATTGTGTGGAAATAGATCGGATGGATGCGATCGAAGCAGATCTGGCGGGGGGCAATCTGGACTTGGCCCTGCTGGATCCGGAGAGCGGGAATAAGGGAGAAGGAAAAGTGATCTGGGGAACCTATTCCGGCTATTCTGCGGCATATACCAGGGATATACCTGTGCGGTTTCCGGGCGGAGAGGAAGCGGAGGACATTATATTAAACGGAACAAAGCTGGATCGGGAAAAATGGTATACCTTTCGGGTGTATGTGAATCTGGAGCTTCCCGCGGAGGATGAGGTAAAGCTTTTGGTTCAGGCAGCAAGACTGGTATATGAGCTGCGGTATGCCTGTATCGGCATTTTGCTGGGATGCTTTTTCCTGTGTCTGCTGTGCCTGATTTTTCTTCTGTGCGGCGCCGGGCACAGGAATGGCCGGGAGGGCATTGTGCCCAGTGTGGTCAACTGTATTCACCTGGATGTGCTCACCGGGGCGTATATGCTGGCGATGGGATTTTCACTGTATCTGGTGATGAGCCTGTGGCGTGACACCGGTGCGGATGATTTTGTGATAATGATGGTACTTCTGACATTTTCCGTAATGCTGCTGACGGGGATATCCGTGCTGTACCTGACGGAGCTGGCGGTGCGGATGAAGCTTGGGGGCTGGTGGCGGCATACCCTGATCTATGTGATACTGCGGGGCTTTTGGCGCATGATCCGCTTTCTGGTCAGGGGAGTGGTTATCCTGATCAGAGAAATTCCGCTGGTTCCCACGGTGGTGCTGGCGTACCTGGGACTGTGTATTCTGGAATTTATGGGCTGTATACTTTTCGTGGAGGCGGAGGGCGTAGTGCTCTGGGCCATGGAAAAGGCGGTGCTTTTTGCGGTGCTTTTGTATGTGTCTCTGATGAGCCGGAGGCTTCTGAAGGGCAGCCAGGCCATGGCCCAGGGACAGGAGGATTACACGGTGGATACCAAAGGAATGTTCGGAGCCTTCCGGGAGCATGGGGAAAATCTGAACAGCTTGTCCCAGGGGATATCAATGGCCGTGGCGGAACGCATGAAAAGCGAGCATCTGAAGACAGAGCTGATTACAAACGTGTCTCATGACATAAAGACGCCCCTTACCTCCATCATTAATTATGCGGATTTGATCTGTCAGGAGCAGACAGAGAATCCCAAGGTCGGGGAGTACGCGGAGGTGCTTGTGCGCCAGTCAAGAAGGCTGAAAAAGCTGTTGGAGGACCTGGTGGAGGCATCCAAGGCAACCACGGGAAATCTGGAGGTGAATCTGGAGCCCTGTGAGGTGGGAGTGATATTGAGTCAGGCGGTGGGCGAGTACCAGCAGAGGATGGAGGAAAAGGAGCTGAAGCTGATTGTCACCCAGCCGGAGGCGCCGGTGCAGATTCTGGCGGACGGCAGGCATCTGTGGAGGGTGTTTGACAATCTGCTGAACAATGTGTGTAAATATGCGCAGGAGAACTCCAGAGTGTATCTGTCCGTGGAGCAGAAGGATGGACAGGTGCTGATTATTTTCCGCAATATGTCAAAATACGTGCTGAATATACCGGCCCAGGAACTGGAGGAGCGGTTTGTGAGAGGGGATAAATCCCGCCACATGGAGGGGAACGGACTGGGCCTGTCCATTGCGGGAAGCCTGATGGAGCTGCAGAAGGGAAAGATGGAAATTGTTATAGACGGAGATCTCTTTAAGGTTATTTTGCGGTTTGGACAGCTGTAAGGTTAACGGGTTGACATACCTGCATGTGGGCTGTATCATAAAATCAGAAGCAAATGGACACGATACTCACGAAAGCAAGCTATGGAGGTATGGGCATGATCCAATTTGGAACCGGCGGCTGGAGAGCTGTCATCGGAGACGGATTCACAAAACAGAATATTGAGCTTCTGGCCAGGGCCCTGTGCGGGAAAATGAAGGATGAGGGCGTGGCGGGACGGGGGATCGTCATGGGCTACGACAGGCGTTTTCTGTCCAAGGAGGCCATGCAGTGGGCGGCCTGCGTCTTTGCGGCGGAAGGGGTGAGGGCCTATCTGATCAATAAGTCCTGCCCTACGCCTTTGGTCATGTATTATGTGGAGAAGCATGGGTTTCCCTACGGAATGATGGTGACGGCCAGTCACAATCCGGCGATCTACAACGGGATCAAGGTGTTCACTGCCGGAGGGAGGGATGCGGACGAAACCCAGACACGGGAGATCGAAAAATATGCCGCAGGCGTGGAGCTGCCGGTGAAGGAGCTGGAATATGACAAGGCCAGGGAGCAGGGTCTGATCCGGGAGATCTATCCTTTGAACGAGTACCTGGACGATCTGATGGAAACCATCAATATGGAAGTGATCCGGGGCAGCGGACTCAGGGTAGTGCTGGATCCTATGTACGGAGTATCCGAGACCTCTCTGCGCACGCTGCTGCAGACTGCCCGCTGTGAGGTGGAGGTGATCCATGACCGGCATGACACGCTGTTCGGAGGCCGCCTTCCTGCGCCTTCTGCGGCTACCCTGCGTATGCTTCAGACCTGCGTGACGGACGGGCATTACGATATCGGTATTGCTACGGACGGAGATGCGGACAGGCTGGGAATCATTGACGATACGGGACGCTTTCTTCATCCCAACGAAATTCTGGTGCTTTTGTATTATTATCTGAAAAAATATAAAAACTGGCAGGGGCCTGCTGTCAGGAATATCTGCACCACCCATGTGCTGGACCAGGTGGCGGAGGCCTTTGGAGAGAAATGCTATGAGGTTCCGGTGGGCTTTAAATACATTTCTGCGAAAATGAATGAGACGGATGCGGTCATCGGCGGAGAGTCCTCCGGCGGTCTTACCGTAAGAGGGCATATCAAGGGAAAGGACGGCATCTATGCGGCCATGCTGTTGGTGGAGATGATTGCCGTATCCGGAAAGAAGCTTTCCCGGATCATTGCCGAAATAGAGGAGGAATACGGTCTGATCGACATGGAAGAGCGGGATTACCGCTTTGATCAGGAAAAGAAGCAGGAGATCCTTCATCTTCTGCTGGAGGAGAAGAAGCTCCCGGAGCTTCCCTTTGAGATCGACAGAGTCAGCTACATGGACGGCTCCAAGGTGTATTTTACAAACGGCGGCTGGGTTATCGCCCGGTTTTCCGGAACGGAGCCGCTGCTTCGGATTTTCTGCGAGATGCCAAAGCCTAAAGATGCCGTCAACATATGTGAAATTTATGAGCGGTTTTTGGGATTGAGCAGGTGAGCCGGGAGGAAAACGAAGAGAAGCCGGAAGAAAGCGGAAGGCAGGAAACCGGAAGAATACTGGAAGAAAACAGCTGCAGGCGGCGTTCTTAAAAAGCGCCGCCTGCGGTTATATATAAAAAACAACCTCTATTTGACTTCATCTTTTCGAAATCGAAGCAGACTGGCGGTAATTCCCAATAAACACATAATCAGAATAATCGATATGGAAACCTCTTTGGGGCAGCTCTGCCCGTAGAAACGTCCGATGGCAAGAAAATAGGAGGCTGACCAGGGATAAAATCCTGCAATCGGCGAATTTGATAAAACAACATTGATTAAGCTGACTGCGGTGATGGCAATCAGCGGTGCCACAAATCCCTTTGCTCTTATTGTAAGGTAAATAAAAGGTGTCTGTGTGGCGCACAATAAGATCCCTCCATAAAGCATTTTGATCAGGAAAAAAAGAGCGGAAGGGACAGTAAGCTCTGTCACCGGAATAAAGCAGCTGCAGAAAAATGTCAATACCAAAATTTCCAGCCAGGAAATGAACATAAACAGCAGAGTTATGATTGCAAGAAAAAGCAATTTTCCCCAGAGAAAAGTTGTCTTTGAAACAGGAACAACAAAAATATTTTTCAATGTTCCGTCCGTATATTCCCGGCTGATGATCCAGGCATGTATGATTGTCAGCACCAACGGTGCAAACAGCAGCATCAGGAACATAAGCCCATCGTCGTAAAGGGAAAATAAGCTTATGGTAATTTCGGAGCTGACAAAACAATTGACGGCAGCCTTTACGAAAACAAATAAAGGAACAATCAGCGTGCCTAAAATCCCGATGAAAAGAAATTTTGAACGTTTCAGCTTCATATATTCACATTGTAATAATCTAAGCAATTCCTTCACCTCCCGTAATTCGTTTAAAATATTCTTCAAGGGTGTCTCCGCAGGTATATGCTTCGGAAACCTCCAGACCATTTTGGACAAATACACTGACTACCTTAGTTACCGGCAAATCAAGATTATACAGCCGGATATTATGGTCGTCCTGTATCATAAACTGTGTTTCGTCAAAAATCTGTTCCAGAATTCTTGCCCCTTGGGATGTGTCGGATATTGTCAGATGAATATATTTTCTGCTTTTTTGCTCCAGTTCGGAAAGACTTTCTTCCTCCAGCAGTACGCCATTGTGGATAATACCAATATCATCGGCAAGCAGCGAAATCTCAGACAATATGTGACTGGAAATGATTATGGTTTTTCCCTTTTCATCACACAGCCGCCGTATAAACAGGCGAATCTGCGCAATTCCGATGGGATCAAGTCCGTTAATCGGTTCGTCCAATATTAACAGTTCGGGATCGTGCATGATTGCAAGGGCGATAGCCAGGCGCTGCTTCATGCCCAGAGAATACTGGGAAAACAGCTTTTTGTCCTTGTAGGGCAGGCTGACCAAATCCAGAGCGTCCTTTATTGCATGAGAATTCGGCACTCCCCGCAGGGCTGCAAAAATACGCAGATTCTCCGTTGCCGTCAGGTTTGGATAAAAACCGGGGGCTTCGATTAAGCTTCCCATACGGGGAAGAATTTTTTTCTCGTTTCCCCGCAGAGGCTTTTCCCAGATGAAAATTTCTCCAAAGGTGGGCTTGGTAAGTCCGAGAAGCATTTTCATGGCAGTGGTTTTCCCTGCGCCGTTCCTCCCAAGCAGCCCGTATATCCGGCCCTTTCGGATATGGATATTCATATCGGCAACACTTTTTACACGGCCATAGGTTTTGGCAAGATTTTTTGTTTCAATAATGTAATTGCTCATTGAGTGACTCCTTTCATGCCAACTATATTATCACGCCAGTCTTGCATTAACCTTGCCAAAACCTTGCATTAACCTTGCAATCTGCGGTAAAGGGTGTCTGCGGCAGGGAAGGAGAGAGTAAATACGGTACCCTTCGCCGGTTCGCTTTCCGCCGTTATGCTTCCGTTCATTTTTTCGGTGAGCTGATGTGCAATGGACAATCCCAGTCCGCTTCCTTTTTGTGAGCGCCCTTTGTCACATTTATACAGCCGTTCGAAGATGTGTTTCAAATCTTCGGCGTTAATACCGATCCCATTGTCGGAAAGCCGTACCTGTATATGATTCTCAAATTTACATAAGGAGATTTCTACTTTATCTGCGCGGCTGTGGGCAATCACATTCTGGATCAGATTATTTATTATTCTTGCATATCCGTCCGGATCAAGCATTGCCCGGAATGGCTGCTCCGGTATGGAAATCTCATATTCTATCTTTTTTTCTTCAAAAACGGGTATCCAGTCGATCAATATATTTCTCGTTAATTCTGCCGCTTCAATTATATCTGTTTTCAGGACGAACTCATTGGAATTGAGCCTGAACCAGTCAAAAAGCACATCGATATAATCTTTGAGATCGTGCGATTTTCGGCGGGCGATTTCAATATACTCGTCATGCTCTCTGCCTGTGACAACGCCTTTGTACGCCGCGTCCAGATAGCCGATCAGCGTTGTGAGAGGCGTCCGGACATCATGGGACAGACTTGTCATAAGCTGCTGTGTTTCCCTTTCTGTCCGGCGGAAAACGGCAAGTTCATTTTCATAGGACAGGACAATGTCGTTGATTTCATAGGCGAGGGGAGCGACAATTTCATGTGTTTTTGCCAAAATGCGCCGGTTTCCGTTTCCGCCTTTGATATCTGCCAGGGCATCGACCATTTCGGAAATTTGCTTTTTTATGTTACGGATAATGGCGGCGTAATAGATAACCAACAATAGCGCAGCCGCTGAGAAAAGAAGGCAAAAAAATTTCATATAGTCAAACCTCATTATTAAATCGGTAGCCGATTCCCTTTATTGTCTGTATATATTTCGGATTGCCGGGATTTTCTTCAATCTTTTTTCGTATACGGCTGATGATTGCCATGATATTGCTGTCGTCGTATACATATGGTTCTTTCCACACCGCTTCATATATTTGCTGCTTTGTTAAGATTTTCCCCTGATGGCTGGCGCAGAATAAAAGTAAATCGAATTCCTTTGGAGGCAGTTCAAATATTCCGTTTACGGAAGTAACCATCCGGCTGTCCGCGTCGATTTTCAGACCGTCAAATTCAACCGTCTCCGGTATTTCCCCGGGCCGGTTAAAGCGGGTATAGCGGCGTATGAGGGAGAGAATGCGGGCGATCAATTCGTCCATTTCAAAAGGTTTTGTCAAATAATCGTCTGCTCCGGCGCGCAGTCCCCGCACCTTGGAGATATGATCGTTTTTTGCGGTAAACATCAGAACAGGCAGATTATACCGCTCTCTGATTCTTTCCAGAATCTCGAAGCCGTCAAGCTCCGGCATCGAAATGTCCAGTATAACCAGCTGATATTTATGATCTCTCAGCTTTATAAGCCCTTCTTTTCCCAGATAGCAGCAGTCGGTTTCTATATTTTCCTGTAAAACGCTTTTCTTAATCAGTGCGCAAAGCTCTTTATCATCATCGATCAACAAAATTCTGTTCATGACGGCTTCTCCGTTTCATTAATTGTCCATTTACTTTTTTTCTTCATGCTCTTGCGTTTTTTGCCGGATTGTGATAAAGTATAAAAGCAATGTAAATACGGGCTTGTAGCTCAGTTGGGAGAGCGCTGCGTTCGCAACGCAGAGGTCATGGGTTCGAATCCCACCAGGTCCATTGTTAAGCCACTGTGATTTTTGTCACAGTGGCTTTTGTTACGTGCGCAGCGTATTTTTTATATGCATATGGCAGCTTTATGCATGTGCCCAAGCGGCGGGCAGAGAAAATTCAGCCGCCGCTTTTATCCTTGCCGCAATGCAGATTCCGCCATTCCCCGGCGGAGACGCCTTCCAGCTTTTTGAATACCCGGGAAAAATGAGCGGTGTCGGCATAGCCCACCTGCTCGGCCACCTCACTGATACGCAATGCCGGATCAGCCATGAGCTCTTTGGCCTGACGGACGCGCACTGTGTTGAGCAGGTCGTAAAAGGACTGATTCAAATGCTTGTTTAACAGCTTGGACAAATGCCATTGACTGACATAACAGTGGTCGGCCACATCCTGGAGAGAGAGCCTCCGGGCACAATTTTTTGCTATGTAAGTTTGCGCCTGACGGACCAGAAAGCTGTTGGAATCATCGGCTTCTGCCTTGGCTTCCGGCGCTTCCGGAGGAGGCAGCCGGTCCAGAACGCCGGTCATATGCTCCAGCGCTTCGTTCAATTCGTCCATTTTGGAGGGTTTCAGCAAAAAACGGGACACGCCCAGGCGGATGGCCCGCCGGGCGTACTCAAAGTCACGATAGCCGGTGAGGACGGCGATCTGCATCCGGGGAAATTCTCCCTTAAGAGCAGCCAGCATGGTCAACCCGTCTTCCCCCGGCATTTTAATGTCGGTGAAGAGGATATCCGGTCGGTACTTCCGTATGGTTTCCACACCGGTTGCGGCGTCCTGGGCCAGGGCCGCAACCTGGCAGCTGTGGGAGGTCCAATCCACCACCTTTTGCAGCCCTTCCGTTATGATAGATTCATCGTCGATCAGAACAACCTTATACATAAGGATTCACCTCCCGGTTTTCCAGCGGAGCCACTTTAACTATTATACCTGAAACAGGGGCGGGGACGCAAGCCCTATCCCTTGACGGCTCCGGCAGTCAGTCCCTTGATGATGTGCTTTTGCAGGAAAATATAGACCATCAGCACCGGTACCACGATCAGCACCACCGAAGCTGCCATGAGCCCATAATCCACTCCGGCCTGGGAGCTGATCTCGTTGAGCAGCAGAGTAATGGTTTTTTCCCGGGGGACCCGAAGGAAGAAATTCTGGGTAAACAGGTCATTATAGCTCCACAAAAAGGAAAATATGGCCACGGTGGCGAAGGAGGACTTGGCCGCCGGCATAATAATGTGGAAATAGACCTGAAAAACGTTGCAGCCGTCAATATAGGCGCTTTCCTCCAGCTCCAGGGGAACCGATTCGATAAAGCCCATCAGCACGATAATGGCAAAGCACAGATTTCCTGCAATCTGAGGCAGGATAACGGCCAACAGGCTGAGCCAGCGGCTGCCGCTGCTGGCGATGCCCCAGGCGGCCTCCATGCGGAAGACTGGGATAATGGTGGAAAATACCGGAAACATCATGCCTGCCATAATGAGGCTGTAGCACACTCCGCGCAGTTTGAAGCGGAAACGGACCAGCCCATAGGCGGCGAAGCCGGCGATCAGAATCACTGCGATGGTGACGGTGACGGACACGATCAGGCTGTTCAGGTAGGCGTTTCCGAAATCGAAGCGGTCCATGGCTTTGGCATAGTTATCCAGCGTCAGGCCGCTGCCCGGCAGGGGAATGGAGAAAGAGTCCCTGCGGATGAGCCCCTTTTCCCTGAAGGAATTCAGAATGACCCAGATGAAGGGATACAGGGTGGTGAGGGCCCAGAGGGTAAGGACTGTGTAGATTCCCGCCTTGGCGGGAGTGATCTTTTTCATGGAGGGCCCCCTTTCAAATATAATCCCGGGGCTTGAATACCCGGTTGGCTATGTTGGAGAACAGCACGCCAAGCACCACGATGAGAATGGCAATGGTGGAGCCGTAGTCAACGTTGCCGCGGTTAAAGGTCTGGTCATACATATAAGTGCCGGTGAGCCAGCCCTGATCCTGGGGCATGCCGGCTCCGAACATTACCCAGGGCAGATCGAAGACCTTCAGCGCTCCGGTGATGGCCAGTACCAGACAGGTACACAGCACGTTGCGAAGCAGAGGCAGAGTGACGTAGCGAACCTGACTGAACCCGGTGCAGCCGTCCAAGGCGGCAGCCTCATACAAATCCTGTGAGATATTGTTCAGTCCCGTCACCAGGATTACGAAATAAAAGCCCACATACTGCCACATTACCGGGGCGAACATCGTGAACAGGAAGTGGTCCGTATCCTTCCAGTCGATGTTTTGGGAGATGAGTCCCAGGTTGGACAGCAGCTGGTTGAGCATGCCGCCGTTAAAGAGAAAGATCAGGTTGAACATCAGGCCCAGGGCGGTGGCGGATATAACAATGGGGAAGAAGTACAGCGTGCGGAACAGCTGTGCCCCCACATGAATGGAATCCACCAGCAGAGCCAGGATCAGAGCGATGCCCACCTGAAAGACCACGGTACACAGGGTCAGCAGCACGGTGTTGCCCAGAGCGGTACGAAGCTTGGGATCGGTAAACAGAGTCACATAGTTGCCGTACCAGGGCTGGTTGAGCCCCTGGGCGGGGGTTCCAAGTCCCGTGATATGGGAAAAGCTGTTCCATATATTTTGCAGAAAGGGGTAATACAAAAACAAAATCAGGAACAGGAAGGCGGGCAGGAGAAATACGATCAGCGGTCCTTTTTTTCGATATAATGTGGGGCCCATAGATTCTCACTCCTTTACAAAAAGGCTCCGCCCGGCGGGCGGGGCCTTTTGGGCACAATCAGTTTTGGGCGATGGCGGAGTTGACAGCCTCCTCTGCGCTCATCTTGCCTGTGACTACATTCTGTACGTTGGCGAACAGATCGGCCTTGCATTCGCTGGAGACAGTGTCCTGCACGGCTCCTACCACACCGGTAATGTTGGCGTTGGCATCGGCTGCAGCCTGCTGCAAAGCGTTGAGGCCGGCAGGTGATGCACCGTTCTTTAAAGCGGTGACTTCGGTGGTGACAAAGGTACTCATCACCTCATCGGAGGTCATATGTTTGACGAATTCCACGGCGGCTGCCTGCTTTGCAGGGTCGTCCCAGGCTTTCTTGGTAATAAAGTAGCCCATGGAGATACCGCCGATGGCCTCGCTGGCCTTGCGCTGTCCCTTGGCAGGCACATAGGCGATGGCATAGTTGTCAAGCTGATCACCATAGTTGTCCACAAAGTGGTTTACCTTCCAGGAACCGTCGATAAGGAAGGCGGCTTCACCGTCGGCGAAAAGCTGCACAGTTTCGGCATCGGTGGCGGTGAGAGTATTCACGGGGAAATAGCCTTTTTCATACAGATCCTTGATATCGTTGAGAGCGGCCACCCATTTCTGACCGGCGGCGTCATCCGCGGAGGCGGGGATATCCAGGTGGTTTTCCAGAGTGCCGTTATTCATGACGGCAAACTCAAACCAGTAGTGCGGAACCTCAAACAGGGAACAGGCGATGGGAGAGTAGCCCTTGGCTTTGATGGCTTCACAGTCTTTGAGGAACTGATCCCAGGTGTAATCCGGACCGGGAACGGCCACGCCGCAGTCGGCAAGAACCTTTGTGTTGACAAACATATTCTCCCAGAAGCCCGAGGAGGGAACGGCATAATTTTTGCCGTCGACTGCTGATGCCAGCATGGAATCCCTCATGTTATCGGCGTAGTCCGGGTAAGCGGCCCGGATGGTGGCGATGTCTACCACCTTACCTGCCTGGACGAAGGGCTCGGCGTCGGCGTTGGTGAAGAAAAAGAGCACATCGGGCTCTGTGCCGGTCTGAAAGTCTGTGAGAACCTTGGCTTTCCACTCCTCGTTGGAAGAGTCGGAAGCGTCCAGAATCTTGTTGCCGGTAGCATCCTCATAGGATTTCACGGCGTTCTCGTAATTTTTTCGATTGCCGTCGTCGCCGCCGTAGGAGGTGACCACGGTCAGCTCTACATTGGAGGCGGACTGTCCGCCGGAATTGCTGGGTTTGTTGTCATTGCCGCAGCCGGCCAAAATGCCGGATACCAGAGCGGCGGTGAGAGCCAGTGCCAGAAGTTTTTTCTTTTTCATGTTATAACCTCCATATTTTCTTGGTGTAACTGCTATTTCTTTGTGCAATATTATAATACAACTTTTGGAGGCGAGAAAAAATAACCAAAATTGTGATTTGTTGTCCGTTGTTGTCCGGTAAAAAGACGAAAGTCATTCCCGCACTGCCACGGTGAGGCGGGCAATGACCTGGTTCCCTGCTCCGCGGACAATGCTTAAGCCATATTCCGGGCCGTAAAGTATGCGCAGACGTTGATTTACGTTGGCAATGCCGATATTGCCGGAGGGCTCGTGCTGCATGTCGTAATCGGGGGAAAGCAGACGGACGATATGTGCTTCATCCTCCTCTGACAGTCCGCCGCTGTTTTCGATTTCCAGAAGCAGCCGGTCTTTTTGGCGCAGGCCCCGCAGGACTACATGTCCCTGGCCTCCGGGGCCGATGCCGTGCTCCACCGCGTTTTCGATTACAGGCTGGAGGATGAGGCGGGGAACCATGCAGTCCATCAAATCATCCGGCAGATTCACATCCACTGTCAGCCGATTGCCGAAACGCTGCGTGACAATATACAGATAAGCGTTTACATAGGTCATCTCCTCCCTCAGGCGAACCTGGGGACTGCCCTTCCGGTCCAGGGCGGCGTCCAGCACGGTGGATAAAGCCTCGATCATTCTGGAGGCCTTTTCATCCCCGCTCATCCGAGCCTGCCAGTTGATGATTTCCAGAGTGTTGTTGAGAAAATGAGGGTTGATGTGAGCCTGGAGCGCTTTGATCTGGGCATCACGGCGGGCCAGCTCCTCCTGGTAAAGCCGGTCAAACTGGGAGCGAAGCTGACCGGACATCTGGTTGAAGGAGGCGGTGAGATAACGGAATTCCCGGCTTTCGCTGCCGGTTTCGATCTGATAGCCCAGCTTTCCCCGGCGGATCTGGCCGGCTCCCTCCATCAGGTCCTGAATGGGCCGGGATATTTTTTGACGGAAAAAACGGAAGGTGAGAAGCAATAAAAGCAGAAGCGACAGACCCATGGCGGGCAGCAGCCAGCGGGAGCTGTCCGCCCCGGAAATCAGGGAAGCGTAATCCAGGGCCGCCGTTCCCCGCAGGGTGCAGTCGCGTCCCTGAATGGTGTGCTCAAGTGTCCGTACCGTGGGCTGCAGCGGAGCGTTCTCTTTTAGGGTAAGCAGGGCATCCTCCCCTAATTGAACCGATATTGACGAGGCCCAGGACAGCAGGGACAGATCCCCAAAGAAATAGACCGGATCCAGAGCCAGAGTCAATACTCCGATGGAGCGGTAGCCGGAGTCCATCAGGTTGCGCACCAGATAAATTCTGCCATCCTGTACACAAAAGCCAATGGTAGTGTCCAGCCTGGACGCCAGCTCCTGCACCGGCCCGGCGTCCTGCCGCCACAGCTCCCGGATCTGGCTGTGGAGCAGGCCGGAGCTGCCGTTGACCACGGTGATGGAGCGATTTTCCGGATCGTGGTCAAAAGAGAACACACCATAGAAGAAGCGGCTGTCCGATTGATACAGGCGGTTGAACAGCGCCGAGAAGCTGCGGTACAGCATGGCGTAATTCTCATCCTGTCGATACTGGCCCCAGGCTTCCTTGAGCTCCGGGTCGTAGGAGGGAAGCCTGGAGGCCTCCACTGCACTGTTTAACCGGTCGGCCGCAAGCTGCAGATTCAGCTCGAACTGCTGGGACATGGCCTCTTCCTTTTGTCGTCCTGCGCCTGATAAAAGGTACCAGCCGATTACCGTGGCAGCAATAACCATGGGCAGCAGCCAGCACAACAGAATAATCAAAGCCATCTGCTGACGCAGAGAGGATGTGCTTTTTTTCATTGAGAGTACCTCCGGGGTAGTGTTCATCCCTTCTATTGTTTGTGCCAGGGTCCCATCACGACTGTGACTCGGTTGACGCTTCCGGGGGACTTTACAGGAATCAGGCCGTCCACCGTCCGGCCATTGCAGGTAATGATTGAAACGCCTTTTTCCACACCCTCCGGGTTGTCCACTGTGATCTCATAGACCGCATCCCGCCAGATACGGGTCACATGGAACTGCTTCCAGTCCGCCGGGATACAGGGGTCTATCAGCAGGCCGCCAAACTGGGGGCGTACACCCAGAATATACCGGGTGGCGGCAAAATAGCTCCAGCCTCCGGAGCCGGTCATAAAGGGATGCCGGGCACGGCCAAAGGCGGTATGGTCAGGACCCATAATAAATTGGCAATAGGAGTAGGGCTCGCTTTGCCGGATTTCTATTTTATCATTTTGGGCCGCGGGACACAAGGCTTTGTAAAACTTCATGGCCCGGCTTCCGCGTCCAAGCATCGCCTCGGCGCACCAGGCCCAGGGGTTGGGGTGGGAGAAAATGGAACCATTTTCCTTTACGCCGGGGTATACCCGGGTGATAAATCCGATGGCATCATCCGGGACAGTGTAGCTGGGCGCGTTAAGGCGCAGGCCGAAGTCGGTGTACAGATATTCGTCTACTGCATCCATAGCTTTGCGGCCCCGTTCCCGGTCTGCCGCTTGGGAAAGCACGGCCCAGGCATTGCTTTCCAGATGAACCCGGCCCTCTGCGTCGGTGTGAGTGCCGATTTTCCGCCCGTCTGCCGTGATGCCTCTGAGGTACCAGTTTCCGTCCCACAGCTGCCGTTCACAGGTGTCGGCCACAGCTCTGCGCATGTTTTCGTAGAAGGCGGCGTCTTCGTTCCGCCCCAGGGCCACAGCGGCATCCACAAAGTGTCCCAGGGCCCACACATGCAGGAAGGATACCATAGCGCTTTCCCCGCCTCCCAGGTTCAGGCAGTCGTTCCAGTCTGCCCGCAGACCCTTGCAGATGCCGTGGGCTCCAACCTGTTCTGCGGAGAAGTTCAATATTTTTTTCAGATGCTCATAGACGGTTCCTTCGCCGCCGTCCGCGTAACCCACAACCTGGTCAAGGAAGTCCAGATCTCCTGTCTCCCGGACATATTCCACCACGGCGGCCACCAGCCACAGCGCATCGTCGGCGCAGGCATCGGCCAGACCGTGGACTATGGAGGCCCGATCCGGAGAGGGGATCACAGTGGGAGATTTAAAAGCGGGTTCCTTTGGCTTGGGGCCGAACCAGGCCGGATCGAAAAGGTGGAGACCATAGCCTTGGGCGGTGAGTCCCTGCAGCAATTGCAGAATGCGCTCTCTGCACTTTGCCGGGTTGGAGTGGGGGATGGTCATGGCGTCCTGGGCGGTGTCGCGATAACCCAGGCCGGTGCGGCCGCCTACCTCGATAAAGGAGGCAAAACGGGAAAACATAATATTGATCTCGCTCTGGTACAGATTCCAGGTGTTCAGCATGGTATTCATGTCCTCATCCGGGGTGGACACCTGCAGCCGGGACAGCTTTTCCTCCCAGTACCGGGCCAGGTCGGTAAAGGCCAGATCCACAGCCTTTGGATCGCTGTATTTTTCCCGGATGCGCCGCCCCTCCATAAGACCGCCTTCTCCCAGCATCCAGATAAGCCGGGTCTGTTCTCCGGGAGCCAGCTTCAGCTTTTTATGCAGTACGGCGCAGTGGTTTCCTCCCTTTTCGAAGGAACCGAAACAGGCGCCCCGCTCCACGGCCAGAGGATTGGCTTCGGTGCGGTAAGGGCCGAGAAATTGATCCCGCAGACAGTCGAAGCCGTCCGGCATAAAGGAGGCGGCCATAAACTGACGGGCGCCTTCGTAAAACAATTCATAGTCAATAATGCCGTCCTCATATCTGCTTCCGGCGCAGTAGAGGGACATCTGGAAATTCTGGTTGTCGATGGGAATTTGGTGATAGGAGAATTCGGCATAGGAATATACGCTGAGGGAACGGGGCCGGTCCGAGATATTTTCCAGTCTCAGATCCCACAGCTCCACGTTTTCTCCCCGGGGGATGAAGAGGGTCTGGGCGGCATTTACGTGGTTTTTGCAGCATTCATAGACAGAGTAGCTCAATCCGTGGCGGCAGCGGAAGCCTTCGGTCTCCCCGCCGCAGGGCTGCCAGGAGACCGACCAGTATTCCCCCGTTTCGTCGTCCCGAAGGTAGATATAATGGCCCGGGCGGTCCATGGGAACGCTGTTGGGGCGGAAACGGGTAATCCGGTGGTGCTCCGGACTTTTGTAAAAAAGATAGCCTCCGGCAGTGTGATTGACAACAGCGCACAGATCCTCCACTCCCAGATAATTTGTCCAGGATGCGGGCACATCCACCCGATCAATGACATATTCCCGCTTTTCCCGGTCAAAGTGTCCATACTTCATGAAAAATACCTCCTTAAAATGCAGAACGTGAGCAGACTTCTTGTAAGCTACATTTTACCAGGTTTTTGATTTCATGCTATGGCAGGGGATGTGTTCTTTTGCACCTGATTGGCCACATTGGCGGCCAGGCTATTTTGCCCGGCTGGAGTATTTTTCTTCGCAGTATTTACAGCGGTAGATTTCTTTTTCCGGATCCGACAGGAAAAAGATGTGGGGCAGCTCCTGCTCGATGGAGGTGATGCACCTGGGGTTGTGGCATTTAATTACATTTTTGATCTGCCTGGGAAGCACTAAATCCTTCTTTTCCACGATCTCACCGTTTTTGATCACGTTAACGGTGATATTGTGGTCGATGTAGCCCAGCACATCCAGATCCAGCATGTCGATGTCGCACTCCACCTTCAGGATGTCCTTCTTTCCCATTTTTTCGCTTCTGGCATTTTTGATAATGGCCACCGTGCAGTCCAGCTTGTCCAGCTGCAGGTGATCGTAGATATCCAGGCTTTTCCCGGCCTTGATATGATCCAGGACGAAGCCTTCCTCAATTTTTCCTACATTCAGCATATTCGTTTCCTTCCTATTGTCTCATGTTACCTGCAGCTTTCCAGAAGCGTCAGGATCAAAGCCATGCGCACATAGACGCCGTACTGAGCCTGTTTGAAATAAGCGGCTCTGGGATCCTCGTCCACCTCCACGGAAATTTCATTGACCCGGGGAAGAGGATGGAGCACCAGCATATCTTCCCGCGCCAGCTCCATTTTTGCGGCGTTCAGAATATAGAAATCCTTCAGCCGCACATAGTCCTCCTCGTTAAAAAAGCGTTCCTTCTGAACTCTGGTCATGTACAGCAGGTCCAGATCGGGCATCACTTCCTCCAGGCGGATGACCTCCTGGTAGGGTATGTTTTTTTCCCGTAACAGCTCGGTAATGTAGTCGGGCACCCGAAGCTCCTCCGGTGAGATAAAGACAAACTGCACATTGGCGTAGCGGATCAGGGCGCCGATGAGAGAGTGGACAGTCCGTCCGAATTTCAGGTCGCCGCACAGGCCGATGGTAAAGCTGTGGAGTCTTCCTTTCAGGCTTCGGATGGTCAGCAGATCCGTGAGGGTCTGGGTGGGGTGCTGGTGGCCGCCGTCCCCGGCGTTGATCACGGGAATATGTGATTTCTCCGAGGCCACCATGGGCGCGCCCTCCTTGGGGTGCCGCATGGCGCAGATATCTGCGTAGCAGGAAATGATGCGGATGGTGTCGGAAACGCTTTCTCCCTTGGAAGCGGAGGAGGAAGCGGCGTCCGAGAAGCCGAGAACCCGTCCGCCCAGCCGGATCATGGCGGATTCAAAGCTCAGACGGGTCCGGGTGCTGGGCTCATAAAAGCAGGTCGCCAGTATTTTCCCGTCGCAGGCGTGGGCATACTTTGCCGGATTGTGTTCGATATCGTTTGCCAGGTCAAAAAGCCTGTCCAGCTCCTCCGGGGTAAAATCCAGAGGACTCATCAGATGTCTCATGGGATTTCCTCATTTCTGCGCCGCCTTTGTCCGGGTATCTTCTGCACGGCGGCGCGGGCGCAGAAGGAGGCCAGAAAAAAGTCGAAGAGCAGACTCTTCGACTTTTAAGCTATGATTGAAAAGATAATAATTCCTCCACAGTCTTACGTCTGGGAGCGGCGGGTGCCTCGGCAGGATAACCAACGGGAATCAGAGCCGCCAGCTGTCTGCCCTCCGGGAGGTTCAGCAGCTTTGCAGCTTCTTCCTCATCAAATAATCCCAGAATTACGGTACCCAGCCCTTCTTCATGGGCTGCCAGACAAAAGGCCTCGCTGGCGATGCCGGCATCGTACATCTGCCACCTGTCGCCCTTGGGAGTGGAGAAGGAACCGTCCCGCTCGTAGCCGCTGCGTCCGGTGATTATGGTAACGGCGATCACAACAGGCGCGCTTTCCATAATGGCGCCGTTGCCGGGGAAAAGAGAGGTGCACTTGGCAAGAGCCGCCTTGGCTTCTCCTTCCACTGCAATGTAGCGGGTGATCTGGGTATTCTTCCAGCTGGGGGCGAAGGATGCCGTCTCCACGATCCGGGAGAGCAGTTCATGGGAAACTGGCTGGTCCGTGAAGCGCCGGATGCTTCTGCGGCCGGTGATACACTCTTTAGCTGTCATGATGATACCTCCATACATGTATTTTTACTATGATATCATTTCTGCCCGGGAGTTTCAATGACAATTTAAATGTTTTTTGTAGGGGCCGTTACTGTTCACAGCCCCTTGCATCTCCCCCGTTCTTCGATTATAATAAGGCTGTGAAAAGGAAAATGCGGCGGCAGAGCCTTGGGAAATCCCGCCGGTACAGAAAGGATGGCAGGGGATAATGGAATTTACTGAGAGAAAAAGATGGCTGTTTTTTGGACTTCCCTTTACTTTTACCAAGTATATGATCAGGGAGGACATGATCACGGTGGACACCGGCCTGCTGAAGACGGTGGAGAATGACTGTTATATGTATAAGGTACAGGATGTCCAGCATGTGGCCAGCCTGGCGGAAAAGCTGTTCGGGCTGGGAACGGTGATCTGCTTTACAGGGGATACCACCCATCCCCAGCTGATCCTGGAGCATATCAAGCATTCCAAGGAGATCAAGGAATTTATTCTGCACCAGTCCGAGGAGGCCAGAATGAAGAGGCGTACCGTGAACACTCTTGACATCGGCTCCGGGGATCCGGGGGATCTGGACGACTGATAAAAGGCCGCGAAGCCGGGGAATTATGCCGGCTTAGTAAGAAGACTTTGCCGGGGAGGAGAGAAGCCGCTCGAACAGCAGGCCCGCTCCGAACCAGCAGGGAGCGAAATCCAGGCGGATCACCCGGCGGATATTCCACCGGCAGCGCCCGTAATCCCAGGGACACAGCTTGTACCGGGAGAGCAGCCTTCCGGTGAGATATTCCGTGGAGAAGATCAGGCTCATATAGGTCATGCCTCTGACCCAGGCCGGTCTTTTTTGCAGCAGGCGGCTGACGGGAGCCAGAACGGCGGCGCAGCCGTATATGGGAAACATCCAGAGGGACGTATTTCCTGTCAGGGTCAGATCCCGACGGCGCAGGGCGTCCACGGAGGTAAAAAGAATTTCCATGCACCAGCCGGTGAGACCGCATTTGACAAAGTTTTTCGAGAAGGTGACGAGAGCTTTTTTCATGGGGAGCTCCTTTCTTATTTATGGTTACGGTGCGCCTGCAGGCGCAGGCCGGTTTCAAAATAGTACAAGTGACCTGCAGTCCGGATTAGGCCGTTGCAGGTCATTTTGCGGCTGTAGATTAGTATGGCCGGGGCCGTGAAAAATTATGTGTAGAAATATAAACAGACCAGTGGAGATTTTGATATGAATGAACGTCAGGTTATGGAATATATGGAACAGGCGGGGCGTTACGGCATAAGTCCTGGTCTGGAAAGCATCCGTGAGCTGTGCAGACGCCTGGGAGATCCCCAGAAGCAGTTAAAATTTGTTCATGTGGCGGGAACAAACGGCAAGGGCTCTGTGTCGGCTTATCTGGCGTCGGCGCTGAAGGAGGCCGGGTATCGGACGGGACGCTATCTCTCTCCCACGTTGTTTGGCTATCGGGAGAGAATTCAGGTGAACGGCAGGTATATTACAAAAAAAGCGCTCTGTGAGGGAATCGGGCAGATCAGGCACATCTGCGATGAAATGGCGGCTGCGGGACTTCCTCACCCCACGCCCTTTGAAATCGAGACAGCGCTGGCATTTTTATATTTCAGGGATCGGGCCTGTCACATTGTGGTGCTGGAGGCCGGGATGGGAGGAGAGCTGGACGCCACCAATCTGGTGGAAAACACAGTGGTGTCGGTGCTGACCTCCATCAGCATGGATCATATGAAATTTTTGGGGAATACCCTGGGAGAAATCGCCCGGCAGAAGGCGGGGATTTTGAAGCAGGGGCGTCCGGCGGTCAGCGCCTGGCAGCAGGCGGAAGCGTTTAAGGAGATTGCAGTCAGGGCGGAGGAGCTGAACTGTTCCCTGACTGCGGCGGATCCGGGAAGGCTTACCCGGGTCAGGTACGGTCTGGAGAGGCAGTATTTTGATTACGGCGGTTTTCGGAGGCTGGAGATTACCCTTGCAGGGAAATATCAGGTGGAAAATGCGGCTCTGGCGGTGGATGTGCTGAGGGTGCTGGGGGAGCAGGGCTTTCCCGTTTCGGAGGAAAAGCTGAGGAAGGGCCTGAGAGAGACGGTCTGGCCGGGCCGCTTTACGGTCATAGACAGGAAGCCTTATTTTGTTGTGGACGGGGCTCACAACGCGGACGGAGCGGAAAGGCTTGCGGAATCCGTCAGGTTTTATTTTACAAATCGAAGGATCATCTATATAATGGGGGTGTTGAGAGATAAGGATCACGAGGCGATCATAGCCCGGACCCATTCTCTGGCGGATCAGATCATCACTGTGACGCCGCCGGACAATCCCAGGGCCCTTTCGGCCTTTGAGCTGGCGCAGGAGGCGGCCCGGGTCCACGAAAATGTGACTGCGGCGGACAGCCTGGAGGAAGCGGTGGAAATGAGCCGTATGCTGGCCGGAAAAGAGGATGTGATTATCGCTTTCGGCTCTCTTTCCTTTTTGGGAAGACTGATGGAGCTCGCAGGCGGAAGGTGATGAAGGATGGATGAGAATCGAGGGAGTTATTGTGGATGAGAATAAAATCAGGGAGGCAGTGAGACTGCTTCTGGAAGGAATCGGCGAGGATCCTGACAGAGAAGGACTTCGGGAGACGCCGGACAGGATTGCCAGGATGTACGGGGAGATCTTCGCCGGGATGAGCGAGGACGCCGGCGGACATCTTTCCAGAGTGTTTACGGTGGACAGCCGGGAGATGGTGTTGGAAAGGGATATTGTGTTTTATTCTATGTGCGAGCACCATATGCTGCCGTTTTTCGGAAAGGTTCATGTGGCGTATATACCGGACGGAAGAGTGACGGGATTAAGCAAGCTGGCCCGGACGGTGGAGGTTTATGCCCGGAGGCTTCAGCTGCAGGAGCGGATGACGGCTCAGATCGCCGACGCGGTGATGGAGAGCCTGGCGCCTCTGGGAGTTATGACAGTGGTGGAGGCCGAGCATATGTGCATGACCATGCGCGGGATCAAAAAGCCCGGCAGCAGCACGGTGAGCGTGGCTGTCAGAGGAGCTTTTGCGGAGGATGAAAGGCTTCAGGACCGGTTTTTTCAGCTGCTGCAGCTGGGAAGGGAATGAAGCGGTCTCCAGGCGGCGTGGGCTTTGCCGAACAGGGAAGGAGGATATGGAATTGGATATGGTTCGGGTGGACAAGATATTGGCGCATCCTTCTTTTCTGGAAAATCTGCAGAAAAATATGGAGGCGGAGGCGGACAGGCGTTTCTGCCGTCATGATATGACGCATTTTCTGGATGTGGCCAGGATAGGGGCCCTGATAAATCTGGAGGAAGGTCAGGAGATTCCGAAGGATTTGATCTATGGGGCGGCCCTGCTCCATGATCTGGGGAAGCATGAGCAGTACAGGGAGGGGATTCCCCACGAGCAGGCAGGGGCGGCAAAGGCGCCGCCGATCCTGTCGGACTGCGGCTATGACCGGGCGGAGGCGGAGGCGGTGAGGGCCGCCATCCTGCGGCACCGGGATCCGGACGCGGCTGCGGTGCCGGGACTTACGGGCATTCTGTACCGTGCGGACAAGGCCAGCAGACCCTGCTATTGCTGTCCGGCCCAAAAGGATTGCAGCTGGAAAAAGGGAAAGAAGAATCTGCATATTTTATATTAGAGAGGTATTCGTTTGAAAATAGGAAACAGAGAATTTCAGATAAAGGGACATACTTATGTTTGGGGGATCCTGAACGTGACGCCGGATTCTTTTTCCGACGGGGGAAAATGGAACCACAAAGACAGAGCCCTTAAGCATGTGGAGGACATGCTTAAGGAAGGGGCGGACATTATCGACATCGGCGGAGAGTCCACCCGTCCCGGCTGTAAGCCGCTGGAGGCGGAAGAGGAGATTCAGAGGGTGATGCCCATTCTTCGGGCAGTCAGGGAGAATTTTGATGTTCCGATTTCTCTGGATACCTATAAGGCTTCGGTGGCTCGGGCAGGCATCCGGGAGGGAGCGGATCTGATTAATGATGTGTGGGGACTGAAATATGACCCGGAGATGGCGCAGGTCATCGCGCAGAGCGGTCTGCCCTGCTGTCTGATGCATAACCGTCGGGAGGCCGTCTATGAGGATTTTATGCAAGATACGGTGTCCGATCTGGCTCAGACCCTCAGACTGGCAGAGGAAGCGGGGATCCGAAGGGAGAGGATCATTTTGGATCCGGGAGTGGGCTTTGGAAAAAATTATCAGCAGAATCTGGAGGTTATTCACCGTCTGGAGGAGCTTGATACGCTGGGGTGTCCGCTGCTTTTGGGCTGCAGCCGCAAGTCTGTGGTGGGACTGACCCTGGATCTGCCGGTGGATCAGAGGCTGGAGGGAACCATAGTGACTACGGTCATGGCGGTTATGAAGGGCTGTATGTTTGTGCGGGTTCATGATGTAAAGGAGAATGTGAGAGCGGTGAAGATGGCGGAGGCCATTTTGAACAGCGGGAATGCTTCCGGTAAGAGCAATCCCTGATATTCGGAAGCGTACACGGGAGAAAGGAGGGATCGGTCAGTGTATGATGTATGGGCTGAGGACGTAATTAAAATCGAGGGGCTGGAGGTTTTTGCACACCACGGGGTATTTCCCGAGGAAAAGGAAAAGGGACAGAAATTCGTGGTGAATGCGGCGCTTCATATGGATGCCCGCAGGGCGGGGCGGGAGGATGCGCTGGCGCTGTCAACCGATTATGGAGATCTGTGCCATTTCATTACCCGGTGGATGCAGGAAAATACCTGCCGCCTGCTGGAGGCCGTGGCAGAGAGGCTTTCCGAAGCGATTCTTCTGAAGTACCAGCTGATTGCCGCCGTGGATCTGGAGATTCGAAAACCGGAGGCCCCCATAGACCTGCCCTTCGGGTGTGTGTCCGTGGAGGTGCACAGAGGGTGGCACAGGGTCTATCTGGCTGTGGGCTCCAACATCGGTTTCCGTGAGCATTATATAGAAGAGGGCGTCAATGCACTGCGGATTCATCCTCTGATCTGTGTGAAAAAGGTTTCTCAGATGATCCGGACGAAGCCTTACGGCGGCGTGGAGCAGGAGGACTTTTTAAACGGCGCACTGGAGATCGAGACCCTGCTGACTCCGGAGGAGCTTTTAGAGGCGCTGCACCGGATCGAGGATGCGGCGGGCCGGAAGCGGGAGGTGCACTGGGGCCCCAGGACCCTGGATCTGGATATTTTGTTTTATGATAAGTTGGTATATGAGAGTGATGATCTGATCATTCCTCACGTAGATTTGGAAAACCGTGAGTTCGTGCTGGAGCCCTTGAGGGAAATCGCTCCCGGGTACCGGCATCCCGTGCTTCACAGAACGGTGGAGCAGCTGGCCGGGGCGCTTGGAGCAAAAGTATCAGTCCTTAAGCCACCGCAGATGCCGTAATAGATACTTGTCCCCATAGAAGGCACAGAAGCCGGTAAACAGGCCGGTCAGGATGCCTGCCAGGACAAGAAAGGGCAGATAGGCCAGGACGCCCGGCGTGGCGGTGACGGCCAGGGCGGTGAGAAGCTGTCCCGCGTTGTGGGCCAGGCCGCCCACGGCTCCGGTCAGATACGGATAACGGTTTTTCAGAAGCCTGTTCACAAGATACATGAAGGCAAGGCTGAAAATGGCTCCTGCAGCACTGTAGAGCAGACTTAAGAGCTGGCCGAACAGCAGGGCGGACAGAAGGGTGCGGGCGCCCGTCACAAGGGCGGTGTCCTTTAAGGAGGTATGCCGCAGCAGGATCAGAGTGACAATATTTGCCAGTCCCAGCTTGATGCCCGGGATGGGAACCAGGGGCGGGATGGCGCTTTCCACCGCGTAGATGGCTAAAGCCAGGGTGGTGCACAGGGCGAGGGCAGTCAATCGGCGATGAGACATGAGACGCTCCTTTCAGTAGGTGATCGTATCGGGAAGGGCGGGATTGCTCTGGGACTGTTCCTCCCGGGGCCGAAGCCGGATCACCAGCCGGTTGGGCAGACAGGTGACAGGAAGTCTGGAGTCCGTGATAAAGCCCTGCAGGACACAGAGCTTGTCGGGACAGGAGGCGTCCCGGATACCGATGCTTCCGGGACGGACTTCGATGATATTGTAACAGCCGTTTTCGCCGGTGACGGTAAAGGTATAGGGCTGGTCTGCATCCTTCAGGGAAATGCTTTGGATCAATTCCCCGTTCTGATAGATATCTGCCGTATATCCTCCTCCGCCGGCGGAGGGGATGAGGATCCACAGCAGGCAGCAGAGCGCTGCTGCGGCCAAAAACAGTCCGATTCCCACGGCGGCATATTTTGTCTGCTTTTCCTGGTTCATGGCTTTTGTCCTTTCCGGCTTCATTATAGCAAACAAGGGGAAGAAAATGAAGAAATTTTTTTGTGCTGCAGGTGCGGCGGTTCTTTTTTGGCTGCTTGGGGGCTGTTCCTTTGGGAAGGTTCAGCAGATCCAGAGCGTTGACACGGCTATGGGCACCGTGGTACAGCAAAGCATTTATACCAGAGAGGCGGACAGCGGGGCGGCCCGGGAAATTCTGGAGCTGACAGAGTCGCTGGAACGGGAGCTGCTTTCCCGGAGACTTGCTGCCTCTCAGGTGTATGAGGTCAATACAGGGGCGGGAAAGCCGGAGGGAACCGTGGTGTCGGAGGAATTGGCCCGGATCCTGAAGACCTGCATCCGTATCGGGGAGGACTCGGGAGGAGCCCTGGACATTACTTTAGGCCCGGTGGTACAGCTGTGGGATATGGATGCCTGGGCGTCGGGAGAGCGCCAGGGAGACTTCCGGCCGCCTGGGGAGGAGGCGCTGGCAGAGGCGCTTGGGCTGTGCGGCAGGGATAAAATACAGCTTTGGGAAGACCTTGGGGAGAATTCGGAAGAAGGCGCGGGGGAGGCCGAAGATCACATGGGCGCTTCCGGCGGCTGGAGGGTCATTCTCTCTGACGGAGCCTGCCTGGATCTGGGAGCAGTGGGAAAGGGCGTGGCTCTGGATCGGATTTTGGTGTACCTGGAGGAGCATAAGGAGATATCGGGAGCTGTTATTTCTCTGGGAGGGAGTATTTTGACCTACGGCGAGAAGCCGGAGGGCGGCGGCTGGAGGGTGGCTGTTATGGATCCCTTTGACACCTCTGCCTACGTGGGAATTCTCACCCTGGAGGGCGGCTGGTGTGTTTCCACGTCGGGGGATTATCAGAGATTCGTGGAGGCGGACGGGGTGAGATATCATCACATTTATGACCCTTCCAGCGGTTATCCGGCGCAGAGCGGTGTGGCCGGCGTTACCATTCTCTCCCGCAGCGGGCTGGAAAGCGACGCCCTTTCCACGGCCTGTTTTATTCTGGGCGTGGAGGCGGGTCTGGAGCTGGCCGAAAGGTACGGGGCGGAGGCTCTTTTTGTGGAAAAGGACGGCAGAGTGACCATGACGGCGGGAATGGAGCAGTACTGGTCGCCAGTGGGAGAAAGGATACCGGAATGAAAGAGACAGGATCGGAAAACGGATATATCCATGTGGATGAAATGACATTAAGGACTATCGACGAGAAAATGCCTCCCCAGGAGGAGCTTCAGGATCTGGCTGAATTTTTTAAGGTTTTCGGAGACGGAACCCGTCTGAAGATTCTGTATGTGCTCCTGAGTGCGGAAATGTGCGTATATGACATTGCGGCGGTGCTGGGCATGTCCCAGTCTGCCATTTCCCACCAGCTCCGGGTGCTGAAGCAGATGGATCTGGTGAAAAACCGCAGAGAGGGCAAGACCATATTTTATTCCCTGGCGGACGCCCATATCGTCACGATCCTCAGCCAGGGCCTGGATCACATCGAGGAGTGAAGAGCTTTGGGGCGGGCGCCGGAAGCCGTCAGGGAGACGGCACAGCGGCCTCTGCCGCCGAGAAGGCTTCACAGGTGCTGCTTCCGATGTAGGAGTGGTACATGGTGTCTTCCTCGCCGAAGAGCTGGAAATACACAAACTGTGAGGTCATATTGATATTGGTATAATTTCCTTCCGCGATCACGCGGGGGTCGGTTCCGTCCGTGCGCATGCAGATCAGCTGAGGGGCGGAGCCGTTTTTTTGATAATAAATATAGCCGCTTCCCAGATTGAAGCAGTCCACCCTGTCCTCCGTCAGCACCTGAATCACATTCTGAGACAGAGAATAACGGCACAGCCGGTAGTTGTTGGCCACGTCCATATAATATACATAGTCGCCCTCCAGCACCGGATTCCACAAATTGCCCTGCCAGAGTACGGAGGAGGAATCATTGGCAGTATTGAGGGTATAAAGATAGTGGTCGTTTCTGGTTCCGTTATAGTAGATGAGGCCGTTTGCGGCGCAGGCCGGATTGATCTGGTATTCTGCCAGCAGCTTATTATCACTGCCGTCGATCTTGATCTTAATGAAGGCGTAACCGGTGTCGGCGATGGTCATCAGATACAGGTAATTGTCCACCAGCTGGCCTGCGGTCACCGTATTCCGGGTGAGGGATTCTCCGCCGGAGCCGTCAGGCTTACAGCGCATAAAGGAGATAATGCCGGGCAGCTGTCCGAAGCCGGAATCCGAGGTGGTGCCGGCGGCGCCCTTTTGGAAGAAATAGAGGAAATTTCCTCCGGCCAGAATATTGCTCACCTTCAGCGTGTTCAGACGGCGAATATTGCTTTCGTCCGCGTTCATGGCATACAGGCTTCCGCCGTCATAAGGGTTGGAGAAATAAACGGTGCCCTCCTGCTGACAGAACAGGCCGCCGTTATTGATGTTTCCCGCAGAGTTGCCTATGGTACCCGGCGGATTCATGGGAATATGCCTGCTCAGATAGGTGACCAGACACAGAATTCCCGCCAGCAGAAGCGGGATCAGGACTACCAGGATATTGCGAAGGGTTTTATTTTTTTTATTCATGACAGCCTCCCCTATTGTTTGCATAATGCAATCATTTTGTTACAGCCACATCGTGCGCCTGCCAGTTGACGTGTAAGCTGTAACACTATTTTATATCTCTTTTGCCCTGAAGGCAATACCAATATTGTATTTATGGAAGAGATGTCCTATAATAAATCGTAACAGAAGACGGAGGGTGAGGAAGATGGAACTGACCAAACTGCGGGAGCAGATCGACGAGATTGATGCCGAAATTGTGGAATTGTATGAGAGGCGCATGGAGGTGAGCCGCCAGGTGGCGGAATATAAGCTGGGGACGGGGAAAAAGGTTTTTGACCGCCAGAGGGAGGCGGAGAAGCTTGCCCGGGTGAAGGCCCTGACGCACAATGAATGGAATGGCCGGGGCATTCAGGAGCTGTTCGAACAGATCATGTCCATGAGCAGAAAGCTGCAGTATCGGCTGCTTTCGGAGGAGGGAGGGCCGGGCCGGCTGCCCTTTATAGAGGTGGAACAGCTGAAAACCCAGGGAGCCAGGGTGGTGTTTCAGGGAGCGGAAGGGTCTTACTCCCAGGCGGCCATGCAGCAATATTTCGGGGAGCAGATAAAGAGCTTTCATGTGGATACCTTCCGGGACGCCATGAGCGCCATAGAGGAAGGCAGCGCCGACTTTGCGGTGCTCCCCATCGAAAACTCCACAGCAGGCATTGTAAATGAAATATATGACCTTTTACAGGAGTACGAGAATTATATTGTGGGAGAGCAGATCCTGCGGGTGGAGCATTGTCTCCTGGCTCTGCCGGGAACGGAGCTTTCGGATATCAAAACAGTGTACTCGCACCCCCAGTCCCTGATGCAGAGCGCCCGGTTTCTGGAGGACTTTGCCTGGCGCCAGATCAGCATGCAGAATAATGCCTTTGCCGCGAAAAAAGTGGCGCAGGAGCAGGACAGAACCCAGGCGGCTATCGCAGGGGAGCATGCGGGAAGGGTCTACGGTCTGGAGGTGCTTCGGAAGGGAATCAATCACTCCGACACCAACTCCACCCGGTTTATCATTGTGACCAACCAGAAGATTTTCCGGAGGGATGCCCGAAAGATCAGTATCTGCTTCGAGGTGCCCCACAAAAGCGGTTCTCTGTACCGTATGCTGTCTCATTTTATTTATAACGATCTGAACATGACAAAAATCGAGAGCCGTCCCATTGAGGACAGGAGCTGGGAGTATCGCTTTTTCGTGGATTTTGAAGGCAATCTGGCGGACAGCGCCGTCAGGAACGCTCTGCGGGGGCTGCGGGAAGAAGCCCGCAATATGAAGATTTTGGGGAATTACTGACATGAGAGAAAAAGAGCTGATTATATTTCGCAATTTTCAGGAGGGAGAGCTTCTCTCTGACATGGCATGGATCATGTCCCATTATGAGACGGCCGCCGGGGAGGCGAGAGAGCTTTTCTATGACTGTATTCACAGACTGCTGGAGCTGGCGGGACGTTATGGATTTCATGGAAACCTGTGGCACTGTTACCTGGCGGACCTTTTGGTGAACAATGAAAACAGCTACAGCTGCGGCTGTGAAATGCGGGGAGAGATACAGGGAACCATTAACGATGCCGTTCTGCATGATATTGTGATTTTTAAGGAGCTGTATGACTTTGACTTCGGGCCCGTGGCGGAGAAACTTCAGGCGCCCGAGTTTTCTCTGGCAGAGCATTACGAGGCGGGAAGCCGGGAGAGCAAGGTCTACAATTCCAGGATCTGCGAAAGAATCTGCACTCTGGCACAGCAGTTTTGCAGGGACAGGACTGCGGAGGAAATGAAGGCCAGCCTGACCCGGTTTTATCGGGAATACGGAGTGGGAAAGCTGGGGCTTCACAAATCCTTCCGCATTGCACATGACGAGAATGGAGTGACGATAGAGCCCATTCGCAAGATCGCGCACGTGAATCTCAGCGACCTGGTGGGATATGAGATTCCCAAGAAAAAGCTCACGGACAATACGGATGCCTTCGTTGAGGGAAGAAAGGCCAATAACTGTCTGCTGTTCGGCGATGCGGGCACCGGCAAGTCCTCCTGCATCAAGGCCATTGCCAATGAATATTATGAAAAGGGACTGCGGGTCATAGAGGTGTACAAGCACCAGTTCAGGGACCTGAACCATGTGATCGGTCTGGTCAAGAACCGCAACTACCGCTTTATTATTTACATGGACGACTTAAGCTTTGAGGAATTTGAGACCGAGTATAAATATTTGAAGGCGGTGATTGAGGGAGGCCTGGAGAAAAAGCCCGAGAATGTGCTGATCTATGCAACCTCCAACAGGCGGCATCTGATCCGGGAAAATTACCGGGACAAGGAGGAGGTGCGACAGGACATGCACACCAGCGACACGGTGCAGGAAAAGCTTTCTCTGGTGTACCGGTTTGGCGTCACCATCTATTTCGGCGCGCCCGACAAAAAACAGTTTCAGGAGATCGTGGAGGTTCTTGCCCGGAGAGAGGGCGTTAAGCTTTCCCGGGAGGAGCTGGCATCCCAGGCAAATCAGTGGGAGCTTTCCCACGGAGGATTGTCCGGCAGAAGCGCCCAGCAGTTTATAGATTACCTGTCGGGGCGTGTTTAGTGGAGAAGGAGGTACCGGGATGGGAGTCAAAACCTTTGCGGCAATAGATGTGGGAAGCTTTGAGCTGACCATGAAAATTTTTGAGTTTTCAGGAAAAAACAATATGCGGGAGATCGAGCGCATCAACAAGCGGATCGACCTGGGCAGCGATACCTTTGCCCACGGCAAGATCAGCAGGGAGAAGATGGATGAGCTCTGCCGGACGCTGAAGGAATTTGCGGAGGTCTGCCGGGCTTATAAGGTGGATGCCTATAAGGCCTACGGAACCAGCGCCATTCGGGAGACGGAAAATTCCATTGTGGTTCAGGACCAGATTGCCCAGCGCACGGGGATTCGTCTGGAGGTTTTGAGTAATTCCGAACAGCGGTTTCTGGATTATAAATCCATTGCCTCCAGAGGAGAGAGCTTTCGCAGAATTATAGAGGAAAAGACGGCGATTCTGGATATCGGGGGAGGCAGCATACAGCTTTCTTTGTTTGACAATGATACCCTGGTGTCCACCCAGAATATCCGGCTGGGCGTGCTGCGCATTCAGGACTATCTCAGCCGCTTTGACGCCAGAGCAGGCCGCCGGGAGGGGATTATCGACGAGATGGTGCTTGCCCAGCTGGAAAATTATAAAAAGCTGTATCTGAAGGATCGGGAGATCCGCAACCTGATCATTGTGGACGACTATATTTCACCCTGGGCGGTGAAGACCATGGGGAAGGACAATGCTGCGGCGGTTCTGAAGGAGGATGAGTTTGAAAAGCTTATGGAAAAGCTGCGCACCAGAAGCGCCGCTCAGATATCCGATTCTATGGGGATTCCCGAGGAAAAGGTTCCGCTGGTGTTTATCAGCGCCATATTAATCCGCCGGATTGCAGGGCTGATGGGGGTGGAAAATATCTGGGCTCCGGGAGTGACTCTCTGTGACGGGATCGCCTATGAATATGCGGAAAAAATCAAAATGTTCCAGGGAGAGCATGACTTTGAACAGGATATTATCGCCTGTGCCATGAATATCAGCAAGCGTTATATGGGCAGCAGAAAACGGGCGGAGACCCTGGAAAATATTACCACCACCATATTTGACAGCATGAAAAAGGTTCATGGGCTGGGTAAGCGCCAGCGGCTGTATCTGCGTCTGGCCGCCATTCTCCACGACTGCGGGAAATATATCAGTATGGTCAATATCGGGACGACTTCTTATAATATCATAATGGCTACGGAGATTATCGGCCTGTCCCATATGGAGAGAGAGATTGTAGCCAATGTGGTGCGCTTCAACCACAGCCGGTTCACCTATTACGGACAGCAGGACGGCGTCCAGGGACTGGATCGGGAATCCTATCTGACCGTGGGAAAGCTGACGGCTATCCTGCGGCTGGCCAACGGACTGGACCGAAGCCATAAGCAGAAGATGAGAGGGCTGAAGGCAGCCTTGAAGGATAACCGGCTGATCCTTACGGTGGACACTCAGGAGGACATTACTCTGGAGAAGGGCTTTTTTGAAGCCAAGGCGGAATTCTTTCAGGAGGTGTTCAGCGTGGAGCCGGTGCTGAAGCAGTGGAAGAGCCTGTAAGAAGCGGAAGGAATTTGATCTTCGGAGTCTGGCAGGTGAAAATGATTTTAGGAATCAGGAAGAGAGGGAGCTATGGGAGAAATTGATTTTTGTGATCCGAAATATTATACGAACCGGGAATTGAGCTGGATTTTGTTTGACCATCGGGTGCTGAACGAGGCCAGGGACAAGAATATTCCGCTTTTTGAGAGGCTTAAGTTTTTGAGCATCACGGCCTCCAATCTGGACGAATTTTTTATGATCCGGGTAGCCTCGCTGAAGGACATGGTAAATGCCAGATACGGAAAGCCGGATATCGCAGGCATGACTCCCGCGGAACAGCTGGCGGCCCTGGATACGGCCATTCATGAGCTGGTGGAGCTCCAGTATTCCACCTACAACCGTTCCCTGGTGCCCAAGCTTCGCCAGAACGGTCTTCAGATCATCGGCAGACACGAGGATCTGACCAGGGAGGAAGCGGAATTTGCCGACAAATATTTTGCGGAGAATGTGTATCCGGTGCTGACGCCTATGGCGGTAGATTCCTCCAGGCCTTTTCCCCTGATCCGGAATAAAACACTGAATATTGCCGCCCTGGTGCACAAGAAAAACAGCAGGGAGGAGCTGGAGTTTGCCACGGTTCAGGTGCCCGGGGTGCTCAGCCGCATTGTACAGCTTCCCTCGGGAAACAAGGGGAAAAAGGTGATTCTTCTGGAGGAGATCATCGAGCGGAATATGCATAAGCTGTTCCTGAATTATGATATTGTCTGCGCCCATCCCTTCCGCATTATGAGAAATGCCGATCTGACTATCGAGGAGGATGAAGCGGCCGATCTGCTGAAGGAGATCGAGAAGCAGCTGAAAAAGCGCCAGTGGGGCCAGGCCATCCGTCTGGAGGTGGAGGAGGGCTGCGACAGGCGGCTTTTAAAGATCATCAAGGATGAGCTTCACATGGAGGAACAGAATATTTATGCCATAGACGGTCCTCTGGATCTGACGGTGCTGATGAAGCTGTATGGAATGGAGGGCTTTGAGCATTTGAAGGCTCCGGGATATACCCCTCAGCCGGTGCCGGAGCTGCCTTCGGGCTGTAAGATTTTTGACCGGATCCGCAAAAAGGATATTCTGCTGCATCATCCCTACCAGACCTTTGAGCCGGTGGTGGAATTTATCCGCCAGGCGGCAAGAGACCCGGAGGTGCTGGCCATCAAGCAGACCCTGTACCGTGTCAGCGGCAATTCGCCCATTATTGCCGCATTGGCCCAGGCGGCGGAAAACGGCAAGCAGGTCACTGTGCTGGTGGAGCTGAAGGCGCGGTTTGACGAGGAGCACAATATTGTGTGGGCCAGGATGCTGGAGAAGGCGGGATGCCACGTGATCTACGGGCTGGTGGGGCTGAAGACCCACAGCAAGATCACGCTGGTGGTCCGCAGGGAGGAGGACGGTATCCGCCGCTATGTACACCTGGGCACCGGCAACTACAATGATGCTACGGCCAAGCTGTATACGGATATCGGACTTTTGACCTGTTCGGAGTATATCGGTGAGGATGCCACCGCAGTATTCAACATGCTTTCCGGTTATTCGGAGCCGCTTATGTGGAACCGGCTGTCCCTGGCGCCTCTCTGGCTGAAGGACCGGTTTTTGCAGCTGATCCGCAGGGAACGCAAATATGCGCAGGAAGGCCGTCCGGCCCGGATCATCGCCAAGATGAACGCTCTGTGTGACAGAGATATTATTGCTGCTCTTTACCAGGCCAGCGCTGCGGGAGTTAAGATCGATCTGATCGTCAGAGGCATCTGTTGTCTGAAGGTGGGAATTCCGGGGGTCAGCGAAAATATTACCGTCCGCTCCATTGTGGGAAATTTCCTGGAGCACAGCCGGATCTTCTATTTTGAAAACGACGAGCATTATGAGATATACTGCGGCAGCGCGGACTGGATGCCCAGAAACCTGGAGCGCCGGGTGGAGATTTTATTCCCCGTGGAGAAGCCGGAATTGAAGGAGGAGCTACTGCACATCCTGCAAAGTCAGCTGCGGGACAATGTGAAGGCTTCCGTCCTGGGGCCCAGCGGCGCTTATGAGAAGGTGAGCAGGCGGGGAAAAAGCCGTTTTCAGTCTCAGGAGGCGTTCTGCCTGGAGGCTGTGGAAAAGGCCCGGGCGGCTGTGGAGGCGGAAGCTCATATGACCAGAACCTTTGTACCGGAGACTCATCATGAGACAGGAGTAATAGGATAATATGAGAATTATACTGGCATCGGCTTCTCCCCGCAGGAGAGAGCTGTTAAAACAGATCGGACTATCCTTTGAAGTAATAGTAAGTCCCGCAAACGAAGAGACTGCTCTTCCCATGGTCTGGGAGAGGGCGAGGGAGCTGGCCCGGCGGAAGGCGGGGGCGGTGTTTGGTTCTCTGCCCGGGGACGGAGATGTGCTGGTGATCGGAGCGGACACTCTTGTGGCTGTGGAGGGAAGAATTCTGGGAAAGCCCGTGGATGAGGAAAGCGCCGTGGAGATGCTGGAGCTGCTTTCCGGCAGGACGCACCAGGTCTATACCGGTGTTGCACTGATGCATCGGGACAGCAGCGGGAGGACAGAAGAAAAGACCTTTTATGAGGTCACTCAGGTATCCTTTTATTCCATGTCCCGGCAGGAGATTCTGGCTTATGCGGCCACGGGAGATCCTTTGGACAAGGCGGGAGCCTACGGCATCCAGGGGCTGTGTGCCAGATATATCGAGAAAATCGAGGGAGATTATAATAATGTGGTAGGACTTCCGGTGGGGAGGCTGTACCAGGAGGCAAAGGAGTGGCTGATATGAAAAGAGCGGTTATTTTTGATCTGGACGGTACACTGTCCGATTCCATAGCAAGCATTAAATACTGCGGGGACGCCGCCCTGGAGCCTCTGGGCTTCGGTCCCTTTGGAGCGGATCAGTATAAGTATTTTGTGGGCGACGGCGCCGCCAATCTGATCAGGCGGGCCCTGGCGGCGGCAGGCGACATGAATCTGACGCATTTTGAAGAGACGTTTGCCCGCTATAAGGAAATATTTCGGGAAAACTGCATGTATCAGGTAAAACCCTATGAGGGGATTTTGGAGCTGCTGGCCGCTCTGAAAAGCGAAGGGAAAAAGACAGCAGTATTGTCAAACAAGCCTCATGTGGAAACGGTCCGTGTGATCGAGACGCTGTTCGGCAGGGACTGCTTTGATGTGGTTCAGGGACAGCAGGAGGGGCTGGCCCTGAAGCCCAGTCCGGAGGGCGTGTTTCGGATTCTGGACCAGCTGGAGCTCAAGCCGGAGGAGCTTGTGTACCTGGGGGATACGGCCACGGATATGCAGACGGGAAAGAGCGCGGGAGCCTTTACTGTAGGGGCCCTCTGGGGCTTCAGAGACCGGGCGGAGCTGGAACAGGGCGGAGCGGATGCCATAATCGGCCATCCTCTGGAGCTGCTTGGGTTTGTGTGAACGTGAACAGTAACTATGAAGTTACTCTTCACGGGTAGGGGCCGCGAGGTGTTTTTGTGCGCTGTTTGCACAAAAACCCGAGACAGCACGCGCCAAAATGAGCGTTTTTTGCTCATTTTGTGTGCATCAAGTTGCTTTGAACGGCGAAGCCGTGAAAAGTAACACTGTGAAGCAAAGGCTGAACTGTTGAAGAAAAATGGTATTGACGTGAGCGTATAATCATATTATGATGAAGACATAAAGAGAAGCTTAGTGCTTTACCTTAAACTAGGAGGGATAAAAAATGCGGGAATTTGATAATGATGTGCTGGAGTGCTTCCTGGACAATCAATTGCAGCTCTTCCCGGAAAAGGTGGCCGAGACTCTGGACGAGGCGGATGGTTTTTTGACAGAGTGTATGGCAGTAGTGGTGGATTCCGTGGAGGAAGTAATGGATTATTTTGAGGAAGAAGGAATCGACGTGGAGGGCGCCATGGATGAGGAGATCCTGGACGCGGATGAGGTTTTTGATGTGGGCGACGGAAGGTATCTGATAGTGCAGGGCTGACAGCATAGAGGATTTACAGGGATAGAGACATACAAAAATAGAGGTACCAACGTTTTCCGGAAGCGCGGCAGGCATTTATATGTCTGCCGCGTTTGCCATTCTTGGTGTCCGGCTGCGGACCAGCTGCTCCAGTACCGACCAGGGTACATATAAGCTGCCGTATCCTGTGCCAAGATCCAGGCCGGGCTTGTTGCTTCCATGGAAGTCGCTTCCTCCGCTGATGCATAAACCATATTTTTGGGCCAGACCCCGCATTCGGCGTTCATCGGAGGGAGAGTAGGTGGCGTAGACGGCTTCCAGGCCTATCAGGCCGGCTTCCTTCAATTCTGCCGTCAATTGCTCCAGCCGGATATCGCTCATGGGATAGAGCACGGGATGGGCCAGAACGGGTATGCCTCCGGCCTCGAGGATCAGCTCCACGGCCTGGATGGGAGTCACCTTTTCCCGGGGCACAAAGCAGGGGGCGTAATCGCCCACATACCGGTCAAAGGCCTCCTTCATGCTCTTGATATAACCGTGATTTAACATATATCTGGCAAAATGGGCTCTGGTGATCACGGAATCCGGAAATTGTGCCGCAAGCTCGTCATAGTCTATGGGAATACCGGCCTCCTGCAGCCGCCGGCACATTTTCCGGTTCCGAATATCCCGGGAGTCCACGAACTCTCTGAGCTTCCGGATAAAAGTCTCGTTATGATAGTCAATATACAGGCCTACAATGTGGATATCCTGGCTTTGGTATTCGGTGGAAAGCTCGATGCCGGGAATGACCTCCGGCACGGTCTGTTCCTGGCATTTTGTTCCCGGTGAAGCCTGCAGGCAGGCGGAAATCTGTGCACTGTATGCGGCAGGAGCGCCTTCCTGAGAGGGGGCGCCTGCCGCCTGCCGGGCGTTTCGGCTGCGCAGGACGCTGGCATAATCTATGGCTTCCTCCAGGCCGTCTATGGTATCGTGATCTGTGAGGGCGAAGGCAGCCAGTTCCTTTTCCATGGCATAATCCACCAGCTGCGTGGGGGAAAGGGTGCCGTCGGAGCGGTTGGAATGTACGTGCAGATCTACAGCTTTCAATTTTATCTCCCTGCCCGTTTCAGGGCGTTCCATCAAAGTTCGTCTTCTTCCTTATTGGCGGTAAATACAGTGCGTTTTCTGGCCATTTCATCGTTGGCCAGGTATTCGTCATAGGTGGTGATCTTGTCGATCATGGAGCCGTCAGGCAGGATTTCCATGATCCGGTTGGCGGTGGTCTGCACAAACTGATGGTCATGGCAGGAGAAGAGCGCTACACCCGGAAACTTGATCAGCCCGTTATTCAGGGCGGTGATGGATTCCATGTCCAGATGATTGGTGGGCTCGTCCAGAACCAGGCAGTTGGATCCGCTGATCATCATTTTGGACAAAAGACAGCGAACCTTCTCACCGCCGGAAAGCACCTTTACCTTTTTCACGCCGTCCTCGCCTGCGAACAGCATCCTTCCCAGAAAGCCTCTTACATAGGTCACATCCTTCACGGGAGAATAGCCTGTAAGCCAGTCGACGATAGTCAGATCGTTATTGAATTCCTGGGTACTGTCCTTGGGAAAGTAAGCCTGGGAGGTGGTGACGCCCCATTTGTAGCTGCCCTCATCCGGCTCCATTTCTCCCATAAGAATCTGGAAGAGTGTAGTCTTGGCTATTTCCTGACTGCCCACAAAGGCAACCTTATCATCGTGTCCCAGCACGAAGGAGATATCGTTGAGCACCTTTTCACCGTTTATGGTTTTTGACAGATGCTCCACGGTGAGCACCTCGTTTCCGATTTCCCGGTCAGGACGGAAATCGATGTAAGGATATTTTCTGCTGGAGGGCTTGATTTCATCCAGCTCGATCTTTTCCAGGGCCCGCTTCCGGGAGGTGGCCTGCTTGGACTTGGAGGCGTTGGCGGAGAAGCGGGAGATAAATTCCTGCAGCTCCTTGATCTTTTCTTCCTTCTTCTTGTTGGCTTCCTTCATCTGCTTCACCAGAAGCTGACTGGACTCATACCAGAAATCGTAGTTGCCGGCATAGAGCTGGATCTTGCCATAATCGATATCGGCGGTATGGGTGCACACCTTGTTCAGGAAATACCGGTCGTGGGATACCACGATGACGGTATTGTCAAAATCGATCAGAAAGTCCTCCAGCCAGGCGATGGCGTCCAGATCCAGATGGTTGGTGGGCTCGTCAAGCAGGAGAATATCCGGATTGCCAAACAAAGCCTTGGCCAGCAGGACCTTTACCTTGATGGGGCTGTCCAGATCTTTCATAAGGGAATAGTGATATTCCGGGCTGATGCCCAGGCCGTTTAAAAGCATGGCTGCGTTGGATTCCGCCTCCCATCCGTCCATCTCCGCAAATTCCGCCTCCAGCTCACTGGCCCGGATGCCGTCCTCATCGGAGAAATCCTCCTTGGCGTAGATGGCATCCTTTTCCTTCATGATCTGGAAAAGCCGCTCATTTCCCATGATTACCGTGTCCATTACGATATAATCATCGTATTTAAAATGGTCCTGCTCCAGCACTGACAGACGCTGGCCGGGAGTGATGACGATATCTCCCTTGGTGGTCTCCAGCTGTCCGGAGAGGATTTTCAGGAAGGTGGACTTTCCGGCGCCGTTGGCCCCGATAAGGCCGTAGCAGTTGCCTTCCGTAAACTTGATGTTCACATCCTCAAACAAAGCTTTTTTTCCGATTCGAAGCGTTACATTATTTGCACTGATCATTTTATTTCTCAATCCTTTTCTTCATATAAATGTATTTTCGCGAGGCCGCTCATTCTATTATACACAAGAACTGCGGATTTTCAAGCAATATTCGGATTTTATGTAACGGTTGCTGCTTTGAACGGCTTCGCCGTTCAAAGCAACATGATGCACACAAAATGAGCAAAAAGCGCTCATTTTGGCGCGTGCTGTCTCGGGTTTTTGTGCAAACAGCGCACAAAAACACTTCGCGGCCCCTACCCGTGAAAAGTAACTATTTAAGGAGCAGCTTTTCAGGCAGTTTTTGATTTTGATTGTCCGCAGGCAATATTTCTGGTAAGATAAGCTTATCAAAATGGTTTGAGCCCGAAGTCTGCAAATCCCGGGCTCACATCTCGGAAAGGTAAAGGTGCCTTATATGACATCAAAACTGAATTACAAGAGAACCTTTTTTATCGGTCTGGCGTTCCTGAGCATCAGCGCCTTCTGGCAGATGTATGACAATATCATACCGTTGATGCTGCAGAATACCTTTGGTCTGGGAGAGACCGTGACGGGTGTGCTGATGGCCATGGACAATGTGCTGGCCCTGGTGCTGCTTCCCGTATTCGGGGCTCTGTCTGACCGGGTGGAAACGCCTCTGGGCAAGCGCACGCCCTTTATCCTCGGGGGTACCGTTCTGGCAGTGATTTTTATGATGCTGCTGCCCCTGGCGGACAAAAAGCAGAGCCTGGTCCTTTTTGTGGCGGCGCTGTTTGCCACCCTGCTGGCCATGGGGCTGTACCGGTCACCGGCGGTGGCGCTGATGCCTGATCTGACACCCAACCATCTGCGCAGCCGGGCCAACGCGGTAATTAACCTGATGGGTGCCGTGGGCGGTGTGTACGCCCTGATTATGATTAAGCTTTTAGTAGGGACGGGGGACAGGCCCGATTACGCTCCGCTGTTTGTAAGTATTGCGGCGCTGATGGCAATTGCGGTGGGAGTGCTGATGATCACCATCCGGGAAAGGAAGCTCCGCAGGGAGCTGCTGGCGGCGGAAGGCGAAAAGGAGACAGCGGGTTCGGCGGCGGAAGACGGAGAGCAGGAGGCCGGGGCAGGTTCGGCGGCGGAAGACAAAGAGCAGACAGACGGATCCCAGCCTGCAAAAACCGTACTTCCCAGGGAGGTAAAGCGGAGCATGATCTTTATGCTGGCTTCCATCTTTTTGTGGTTTACGGCATACAATGCGGTGACAACCGCCTTTTCCAGGTATACCCGGGTGGTGTGGAAGATGGAGGGAGGAAGCTTTGCCAACTGTCTGATGGTGGCCACGGTGGCGGCTATCGTCAGTTATATTCCCATCGGCGGTATTTCTGCCCGGTTCGGACGGAAAAAAACCATTATGGGCGGTGTGCTGGTGATGGCAGCCTGTTACCTGGGAGCTATTTTCGTGGGACAGTACCATCCGGCGGTGAATATTGCCTTTGCATTGATCGGAGTGGGCTGGGCCGCCATCAACGTAAATTCCTACCCTATGATCGTAGCCATGAGCCAGGGCGGAGATATCGGGAAGTTTACGGGAACCTATTACACTTTTTCCATGGCGGCACAGATCGCAACACCCATTCTGTCCGGATTCCTGTTGGAAAATGTGTCCTATAAAACCCTGTTTCCCTATGCGCTGGTGTTTTCCCTGGCGGCCTTCCTCACTATGACACAGGTGCGTCACGGCGATGTCAGACCGGAGAAAAAAGCCAGCGTGCTGGAGAATTTTGATGTGGACGATTAAGCCGAAAGGATTTTGAAATGAAAATACTGATGATTGTTTTAATCTGTGCCCTGGTGCTGATTTTACTGTACTTTATGATGATTATGCCCAGGATGGTCCGCAGGCCGGACACATCCCCGTTCCGGAAGTGTCTCTATGCCCACAGAGGTCTGCATGACAATAAATCCGATGCCCCGGAAAATTCCATGAGGGCCTTTGAACGGGCGGTCAGGGAAGGGTATGGAATCGAAATGGATGTACAGCTGTCAAAGGACAGGGTGCCGGTGGTGTTTCACGACTTTACCCTGGAGAGGGTATGCGGCGTCAAGGGAAAAATACCGGACTATACCTGGGAGGAGCTGCAGCAGTTTTCCCTGTGCGGCACGGACCAGCGGATCCCCAAATTTGAAGAGGTATTGAGACTGGTAGATGCTCGTGTGCCGCTGATCGTAGAGATGAAAGTGGAGGGGATGGACACCTCCGTGTGCGTGGAGGCGGACCGGCTGCTCTCCGGGTATAAGGGGCGCTATTGTATCGAATCCTTTCATCCGGCGGCGGTGTTCTGGTACCGCCGGCACAGGAGAGACGTGGTGCGGGGACAGCTTTCGGATGTATTCCGCAAGGATGGAAAGTATAAAGGGCTTCCCTATTTCCTGGCGGAGAATCTGCTGCTCAACTGGCTGGCAAAGCCGGACTTTGTGGCTTATAATCATATTTATCCCGGCGGCCTGTCGCGACGACTCTGCAGAGGACTGTATCATAATATGGCGGTGGCCTGGACAGTAAAAAGCCAGGAGGAGCTGGAAGAGGCAAAAAAGCATTTTGACGTATTCATTTTTGACAGCTTTCTGCCCAAAAAGCTCAGAGACGGGCGGCGGGATAAGGATAGTGAATAAAACAGTGTATGGACTGGAAGCATTGAAACCACAGGAGGTGTGTCATGGCGGCTTATGAATTGAAAAACGAAAGGATTTCCATTGTGATCGATAGTCTTGGAGCGGAGCTGAAATCCCTGATAAAATTGGAAAACGGAAGAGAGTATATGTGGTGCGCAGATGCGAAATACTGGAATAGAACCTCTCCGATCCTTTTCCCCTTTGTGGGGGGAGTGAAAAACAAGGTTTACAGGGCCAAGGGAAAAACCTGGCCCATGACCCAGCACGGCTTTGCCCGGGACATGGAGTTTGCATTGCTCTCCCAGGAGAAAGACGAAATATGGTTTGAGCTGGATTCCAATGAAGAAACTTTGGAAAAGTATCCCTATGAATTTGTTTTGAAGCTGGGCTATCGGCTTTGTGAAAATCGCGTTATTGTTTTGTGGCAGGTGGAAAATCCCGGAGCGGAGGAAATGTTTTTTTCCATAGGAGGCCATCCGGCCTTTAACTGTCCCATTCAGGAAGGAGAGAGCCGGGAAGAGTGCTTTGTTGACTTCGGGGCGGTGGATCAGGTGGTCAGCACGGGAATCAGTGAAAACGGACTGGCGCTGGAGGAGAAGAAGACCTACCCGCTGACGGAAGGAAAGCTTGCTCTGACGGCAGAGCTTTTCAGCCGGGATGCCCTGGTGATTGAGGATCATCAGACGGATACGGCAGCTCTTTGCGGCAGGGACGGGAAAAGATATCTGAAGGTCACCATGGATGCGCCTTTGTTCGGCGTGTGGTCGCCGTCGGGAAAGATGGCTCCCTTTATCTGTATCGAGCCATGGTACGGCAGATGCGACAGCGAAGACTTTCAGGGGACGCTGGAAGAGAGAAAATGGGGAAACCGGATAAAGCCAGGCCAGGTCTGGGAAGCTTCCTACACCATTGAAGTAGAATAAAGAGATACGCAAAAGCCGGGGAACCTGAACGATTTTTTGTTCAAAGAGCCCATTTCAGAGAAGGCGTGTCATATTCCGACAGCATGCGACGAAATATACTTGTATAGTTTCGCTGAATTGATATGGGAAAAAGTGGCAGGTTGCACAAAGATTCTTTTGTGTTTAAAAGAATACAAAATTCGCCTTGATATTCTATTGGCAAATTGCTAAAATAAGCACATATAAAACTAACCGTTCGTCATATGCTGACAGCGGTCATATTCCATGACCGGAAGCCGGACGGTCAGGCTAATCTTATTTGAAAGGGAGAGATAAAACATGAAGAAATGGGTCTACTTGTTCACGGAAGGCAACGCTGACATGCGCGAACTTCTCGGTGGCAAAGGTGCAAACCTGGCAGAGATGACCAACCTGGGACTTCCCGTGCCGCAGGGCTTCACCATTACCACGGAGGCCTGTACTCAGTACTATGAGGACGGAAGGCAGATTAACGAGGAAATCCAGAACCAGATCAATGAGCATATCACCAAGATGGAGGAGATCACAGGCAAGAAATTCGGAGATACCACGAATCCGCTGCTTGTTTCCGTTCGTTCCGGAGCAAGGGCTTCCATGCCCGGCATGATGGACACGATCCTGAACCTGGGCCTGAACGAGACCGTCGTCAATACCATCGCAGCGCAGACAGGCAATGAGAGATGGGCCTGGGACTGCTATAGAAGATTTATCCAGATGTATTCCGACGTGGTAATGGAGGTCGGAAAGAAATATTTTGAGGAACTGATCGACAAAATGAAGAGCGCCAGAGGCGTTACTCAGGACGTGGAGCTTACCGCAGCCGATCTGAAGGAGCTGGCGGATCAGTTTAAGGCAGAGTATAAAGAAAAGATCGGTGCCGATTTCCCGGATGATCCCAAGGAGCAGCTGATGGGTGCTATCAAGGCTGTGTTCCGTTCCTGGGACAACCCCCGTGCAAACGTGTACCGCAGAGACAATGACATCCCTTATTCCTGGGGTACCGCCGTCAATGTACAGATGATGGCTTTCGGAAACTGGTCCGACGAATCCGGCACCGGCGTTGCGTTCACCAGAGATCCCGCAACCGGTGAAAAGAAGCTGATGGGCGAGTTTTTGATGAACGCCCAGGGCGAGGACGTGGTGGCAGGTGTCCGCACACCCATGCCTATCGCAAAAATGGAAGAGATTATGCCCGAGGTATTCCAGCAGTTCCAGCAGGTCTGCGCAAAGCTGGAGAACCATTACAGAGATATGCAGGATATGGAGTTTACCATTGAAAACAGGAAGCTCTACATGCTGCAGACCAGAAACGGCAAGAGAACAGCTCAGGCGGCTCTGAAGATCGCCTGCGATCTGGTGGATGAGGGAATGAGAACCGAGAAAGAGGCGGTTGCCATGATCGATCCCCGGAATCTGGACACGCTGCTTCATCCTCAGTTTGACGCAAAGGCTCTGAAGGCGGCCACACCTCTGGGAAGAGGACTGGGAGCATCTCCCGGAGCTGCCTGCGGCAAGATCGTATTCTCCGCCGAGGACGCCGAAAAGTGGGCGGCCAGAGGCGAAAAAGTGGTTCTGGTACGTCTGGAGACTTCCCCCGAGGATATCACCGGTATGAAGGTGTCCCAGGGAATCCTGACCGTGCGAGGCGGCATGACCTCCCATGCGGCAGTGGTTGCCCGCGGAATGGGAACCTGCTGTGTGTCCGGCTGCGGCGATATCGCCATGGATGAGGAAAACAAGAGATTTACACTGGCTGGAAGAGAGTTTACCGAGGGAGATTATATTTCCATCGACGGTTCCACCGGCAATATCTACGGAGAGCAGATTCCTACCGTGGATGCCACCATCGCAGGTGAATTCGGCAGGATCATGGCCTGGGCGGACAAGTACAGAACTCTGAGAGTCCGTACCAACGCCGATACACCCGCCGATGCCAGAAAGGCAAGAGAGCTGGGTGCAGAGGGCATCGGTCTGTGCCGCACGGAGCATATGTTCTTCGAAGAGGACAGAATCGCCGCTTTCCGCGAGATGATCTGTGCCGATACCGCTGAGGAGAGAGAGGAAGCGCTGGACAAGATCCTGCCTTATCAGCAGGGCGATTTCGAGGCGCTGTATGAGGCTCTGGAGGGATGTCCTGTAACCATCCGTTTCCTGGATCCGCCTCTTCATGAGTTCGTTCCCACCGAGGAAGCCGACATCGAAAAGCTGGCTCAGGCTCAGGGCAGAACCGTAGAGGATATCAAAACCTTTATTGCAAGCCTGCATGAGTTCAATCCCATGATGGGACACAGAGGCTGCCGCCTTGCAGTAACCTATCCTGAGATTGCCAGGATGCAGACCAAGGCCGTGATCCGCGCCGCCATCAATGTAAAGAAGGCACATCCCGACTGGAATGTGAAGCCGGAGATCATGATTCCCCTGATCTGTGAGATCAAGGAGCTGAAATTTGTAAAGAAAATCGTAGTAGAAACTGCCGATGCGGAAATTGCCGCCTCCGGCGTTGCTCTGGAGTATGAAGTGGGAACCATGATCGAGATTCCCAGAGCGGCTCTTACCGCCGACGAGATCGCAAATGAAGCCGATTTCTTCTGCTTCGGCACCAACGATCTGACTCAGATGACATTTGGCTTCTCCCGCGATGACGCCGGTAAGTTCCTGAACGCTTACTACGACGCCAAGATCCTGGAGAACGATCCCTTTGCAAAGCTGGATCGCACAGGCGTAGGCAAGCTGATGGAAACAGCCATCAAGCTGGGCAAGCCCGTAAATCCCAAGCTTCATGTGGGTATCTGCGGCGAGCACGGCGGAGATCCTTCTTCCGTGGAGTTCTGCCACAAGATCGGTCTGGACTATGTGTCCTGCTCACCGTTCCGTGTGCCTATCGCGAGATTGGCAGCGGCACAGGCGGCTATTCAGAAATAATGCCATAGGAATTTTGTACGATTTAGCGAAAGTGTAGAGAAATGGCTTGAAATCAAGGGATTTCGGGCGTAAGGGGGTTCATCGGGGCGACTGATGAGCCTCTCTTTTGTGGGTTTTTGATACCGCTGATAGAGGGGCGATTGATACAATTTGGCAAAACCTCGGACTTTTGCCAAAAGGTTTAGTTTTGCCAAATTGTATGGGGTTTGACGAAAGGTTTAGAGTTTCGCTAAATGGTTTACGAAATTTGTAATTTATGGTATTTTATATATGGAGTAATGAATAAAATTCTATTTGTATGCTACGGTAGCACGGTGAATAGCCGGGGATTAGCGAGATACTAGCTAAGAAAAATGTTAGGATAGTACAGGGTTATTGATTTTACTTCGAGTGTGGAAGAACAACAAATTAAATAAAGGTTGTATGTTAGTAAAAATGCATTATCAGATAAATATGATTATTGAAAGGGTGGGTAAAAAAATGAAAGTAGCATTAGTCTCTCCAGAATATTATGATATTGCACACTTTGGAGTTAAGAGAAAAGAAATTCCCCCGTTTGGGGTTCTCTATTTAGCTTCGGTAATTGAGCAAAAAGGAATTAATGTGACTTTATATAGAGTATCTAGTGAGAAGTTTTCTTTTGATTTTACGGATTATGATATCGTTGGATTTAGTATATCTTCATCTGTGACGTATTCTATTTTAAAGAAGGTGCGGTACAACAGTCAGTATTGTGATAATGCATTACTTATTGCGGGAGGGATTCATACAACAATTTTTCCTGAAGAAGTAATTAATGACTTGGAGGTAGACATTGCATGCATTGGAGAAGGAGAGAATACAATTTCAGAGATTATAGATGCTTATTTTAGTAAAAATTATAACTCTATTGCTGGAATCGTGTATAAAGATGAAGGTAATGGAAAATATGTATATACTCCAAGAAGAGAATTAATTAAAGATTTGGATACGATACCTTTTCCAGCACGACATTTATTGCCGATAGAAGAAATAGTAATGAGTGATAGATTGTCTAATACTAATCTGCCAATAGCCCATATTTTATGTAGTAGAGGATGTCCATATAGTTGTAATTTTTGCGCTAATCAAGAGCATGGTATACGATATAGAACGGGGAAAAATATTAGAAAAGAATTAGAGTATTTAATTGAACAGTATGGAATAAAAGGATTTTGCATTACAGATGATAATTTTATAGTAAATAGAGACCGAATTGAGGACATTTGTAACGAAATAACGCCATTGAAATTAAAGTGGTCATCTTTGTCAAGAGTAAACACGGTTGACGAGGATTTGTTGAAGAAATTGAAGCAAAGTGGATGTATAGAAATTAAGTATGGTATTGAATCAGGATCGCCAAGAATATTAAAGTTAATGAATAAGCAGATTACGATTGATCAAATTAAGCATGCTATTTCTATAACACATAATGTTGGGATTAGGGTAAAAGCGTTTATTTTACATGGATTTCCAGGAGAAAATATCGAAAGTACGCAGGAAACTATTCAATTATTAGAAGAATTGAAAGAGAAGATTGATAGGATATCATTATTTCGATTTGTTCCGTTGCCAGGTTCACCTGCTTATAATAATGCTCAGAATTATAATTTAACTTTACCGCAGAATTTTGAAGATATATTTATTTACAATAATGATCGCAAGTGGTGGGGAACCAAAGATGAACAAATAGAATTGGAGCAAGCATATCAAATGTTAGAAGATTATGTGAAAGAGAATTGGGAGAAATTTTAATGGATTTGAACATAGTAAATGAATATATTTTGTTGAAACATAATATTCTTCCAGGAAGTCAAAAAAATAATATTGTAGATGTTGCGAGAAACCATTTGGGGCTGCATTCAGCAAGAATAATGACACCTTACACTACTTTGTGTTCTAGAATGGATACATATAAACCGGAAATGTTGACATCTCAATTATATGAAGAGAAGAATATGATTAAAATGAGATGTATGAGAACTACATTGCATATGGTTCCTATCGATATGGCGAGTATATTGCATATGGCTACATTAAATTTGCGACTTGCTGAGTGCAATCTTTTTTTTAAAAGAAATAATATTTCCATTAAATTTGTAGAGAATCTTATGGGGGAATTGGTTGACTCAGTTTATGCTCCCCAATTTGGTTATGAAATTGAAAATATGATTCTAAAAAATTTAGATTTTATGGATACAAAATTAAGAAAGGAATGTGCAAAAAAAATATTAAAATATTTTTGGGAAAAAGGGGTACTTTGTTATGTTAATGTTGCTGATAATTGGGAAAATGAAGAAAGAAAATATGCAGTTACAAAAAGATTTTATCCGGATCTGATTTTAGAACAGCATGATATTAAAAGGGCAGAAGAATTACTTATTATAGAATATATAAATAAATTTGGACCAGCAACTATAAAAGACCTTTCATGGTGGAGCGGATTAAGTATAAAAACTATTAGGCAGGTACTTAATAATCATTGTAATGATGTTATAGAGTTTAACGTTGAGGGATTTGAATCAGAGTTTTATGTTTCAGCATCGGAATTTCAGAATTTGGAACAATATAAATTATATGATTCAGAGTGGATTACATTGCTTGCATATGAAGATCCTTCTTTAAAGGGGTATTATGAGTCCAGATATAGATATGTAGATAAAAGATATTATGATTTATTATTTAATCAAATAGGGGAAGTACGGGCGAGCATTTTATACAATGGTAAAGCTATTGGCATTTGGGAATGGGATAAAAAAAATAAACGAATTAATTTACATTATTTTTTAAATCCTAGCAGGCGAATTAAGAGGAAAGTTGAAGAAGTGAAAGAATATTATGAATTGATGCTGTTTCCCAATAGGCAAATCTCGTTGTTTGATAATTACTTTTGAAATTGGAGGTAAGGAATGAGAGGGGTTTTCGTTGCATTTGAAGGAGCAAATGGTGTTGGTAAATCCACAATATTGAATGGCGTTTATAATAAGTTACGACAAGATAAAGTGGAAACCTTTATTACGAAAGAGCCATCTGCTTCAAAGATGGGAATATTATCTCGTAAAATTGCAGATCAAATTAGTGGAAAATCATTAGCATGCCTTGTGGCGGCTGATAGGTTTTATCATGTAGAAAATGTCATCATGCCTGAAATATATAATGGAAAACTTGTTCTTTGTGATCGTAATATTTTATCTGCATTTGTATTCAATAAGATGGATAATATTTCTTATGAGTATACAGAAAAACTTTATGAAGGGCTAACATATCCTGATGTAATAGTTTTATTTGATGCCTCTCCTTTGACAGTGCATGAACGGTTAATGCAACGTAATAGTTTGACACGTTATGAAAAAGAAAAAATAGGTGTTGAACAAAAAATAATTAATGAAAGTGCAGAGTTTTTAAAAGAGAGAAACGTCAAAATTTGCAAAGTTTCAACAGAGGTTTCAATAGATGAATCTATAATGGAGACATATAGTATAATAAAAAAATATATTTGAATCAAAACCAGAAGAAATAGTTCTGGCATCTAATGGTGTCTTAGTTCTCGGTGGATAAAGTTGCGGAAACCTCACAAAGCCCGTAAATACGGCATTCTTGGCAGTACATAGGTCTGAAATTTACATTTTTATCTTGTGTTTTTAGGGGCAATTTTACATTCGGGAGAGTGCGAACTTTTGTTCTGGGGTTCTTTTGCCAAAAAGTTTAAACCTTTTGGCGAAACCCTCTGTTTTGAACTTAAAAATGATAAAAATAGAATGTATAAGTGATATAAAAGAGAAAAAAGGCTGTTCCGGCAGCCTTTTCCCATATTCTGATGATTCCAGATTCACTTCTTAAAATGCGGATTTCCTAAGAGTAGCTCCGCACAGTCGGAAAAGCCAAGCTGGTATGTAAGCTCCCCATGACGCAATTCGTTAGCGTTATATTCGCTGGCATACCGGCCTATGAGCAGCTTAGTTTCCTTCGGCAGATGCAGGGAACCCGGCTTACTAGAATATTCCCCAGCCTGTTTACTGGCAGAAAGCATCATTTTCTGTGATTCCGCTCATGATGCCCTCCATCCGCACTGACATCAAATGGTGCAGCACCGTATTCCCTTCCATACGATCCCTCCTCGTAGTGTTTGATATTAACTCACATTGAAAGATTACCAACACTAAATTATTTTGAGTGATTTCATAGGAAATCTTTCACCTTTTTATTCAATACGATTTCTATATGCAGTTGGCGTAAAGCCTGTCTGTTTT
>CAMWUL010000011.1 GCA_947177445.1 uncultured Lachnospiraceae bacterium
TGAAAATATTTCAATACTGTAACAAAATTGAGCCGCGTTATATCCCAAAGATTGATATTGTGGAATATCAAGGGGTAAACTTGGTGTATCTGAAATGTGCGGCGGGGTGATTGACTTGGATCAGATTCAGATTATCAATTTTCCGGGACCAGATCATTAGAATGAAAACTTCGCTCAAAAAAATGAGCGAAGTTTTGGCGCAAAAAGATTATAATAAAGTAAGTGCAATTGTTAGTTTTATGGAAAAACATGGAGAAATCACTCCTAAAGAAGCAGAAACAGTTACGGGCAAATCTGCTGCGACAGTGCGAAGATATTTTAAATTGCTCACAGGTACAAGATATATAGTGGCAGAGGGGAACACCAACAATATAGTTTATCGTATCTCTATGAGTTTGCCAGAAGATGTTTAAAATAGAATTATAAAAATCGGATTGCCTAACTATGATTGGAGAATAATATGGGTGAAAGCTATAACCCCCCTTTTACAATGAATGAGGAGATAACAAACTTAATAGTAGAGATAGGAGAATATGTTGGTGCAATTACAACTTACGATGCTATGTGTCCAAATCCAATTCTCCGCAGGGAAAATCGGATCAAGACGATTCACTCATCTCTGGCGATAGAGCAGAATACGCTTACTTTGGAACAGGTTACGGATGTGATAAATGGAAAGCGGATATTAGGACCACCACAGGATATTCGGGAAGTAAAAAATGCGTATGAGGCTTATGAAAGAGTATCCGCGCTTGATCCATACAGTGTAAAAGACCTTTTGCTGATGGCAATGGTCGGACAGGGAGGTTGTGGCAGTCGTTGATTTTGCAGAAATGGAAAGAAGTTTTTGCATGGATTCCGGTAGAAACACTTGTGCATGAAAATCAGGAGGAATACTATAAGGTACTGCAGCAGTCTGATAATGTCGGGGATTCTACTGAATTTGTAGAGTTTATGCTTGGGATGATTCGTAATGCCTTAAAGGAAATCAGTGAAACACATAACAAAACAAATGTCGTAATAAATGTCGGCAGAAATGTCGTGACAAATGAGGAAAAAATAATAGCCCTTTTAAGGCAGGATGGCAATATGTCAGCTAATATGTTGTCTGCATCTGTGGGAGTTACCGGAAGACAGGCACAACGTATTTTGGCTAAATTAAAAGCGGAGGGAAAAATAATACGACACGGGGCAAATAAAAATGGTTACTGGGAAGTTATAGAATAAAAAATCCAAAACGGTGTTTCGGAAATTAAAAAGTGAAACAGTGTTTAGCTTTTTGGTGGGGAGATATCTAATATGCTTATGGGATATTCAATACCTTCGTGATAACACTATGATAACAAAAATTTGAAAAACATCAGATACAAGGTGCATATCGCATAAAACCCACCGAAAAAGCCCTGAAAATCACACAAAATTTCCCTGATTTCTCCAACAGAAAACCGTGAGGGTGGACGTGCCGAGTGAAAATGCGTCACCCTATCATTTATCAATCTGGCTGGGGGCAAGGCCATAAAACCGTTTAAAGGCTTTAAAGAAGGAATTATGGGAGGCAAAGCCGCATTTCTGCGCCACTTCCTGTACCGGCATTTTTTCCCGGAGCAGGTTATAAGCCATAGTGAGGCGCAGCTGTTCAATATAGGCGGATACGGACAGAGAGGTTGCTTCTCTGATGAGCTTTTGCAATGTTCCGGAGGAAATGCCGAATACATCCTTAAGCTTGTCAATGCACAGGGAAGAATCGCCCAGATTCTTCTCAATGTAAGAAAGGATCTCCGAAGAGGCGGAACCGGATTCCGGCTTGGACTTGACCTGCATATGATCACAAATAATGCGGAAACAGGGCAGAAAATGCTCCAACAGAAGCTCCGCCCGACTCGGACACTGAAGGAATGGCAGCTCTACTGAAAGAAGCAGGGTGGGGTTTTCCAGCTTTAGCTGTACCAGGATGCACATCAGAATATTGTGAGTATGTTGTATGAGTATAATGTTCTGTCCTTCTGAAAATTCATCGATATATTTTTTCAGCGCGCTGGCTGCCATGGCATAATTTCCGTTGCTCAAGGCGGAGTAAATGATTTGCAGAAAAGATATACTGAGGGGATGCCCGGTGCTTTCTGCTTTATCGGAAGAAACAGCGTCAAGGGCTCTTACTTGATGCCATAGGTTTTGATATGCCAGTACCAGCTTCTGAGGCGACTGGTAGGCGGTGCTGATTTTAAAGCTGCAGGTTTCTTTGGAATGTTCCATGGATTTGCACAGGGCATTGAGACGCTGCTCCCAGGCAGTTTCCAAGGTTATAGGTAATATCAACAGGAAAACAGTGCTGCTGACCGCATGGACGATAACGGGTTCAGGATACTCCTGCAGATGTTTGCGGATATTGTCTGTATTCTGCCATTGCAGGCGGGCTTCTCCTGCGGCGGTGAAGGCGCTCTGTATATCATAGGTAATGATGGCCAGCTGATAGTTTTCGGGAAAATCCGGAAAATGACGCTGAAACTGCGCCTGTCGTTCAAAGGTATACAGTCCGTTTTGCAGCGCGGAGCTTAAGACCTGATGCCGCAGCTGCTCCTGCTGCTGATCAATCAATTGGCAATATTTTTCCATCTGCAGATCGGCAGCCTGCAGGCTATGGGCAATGGCGGTGTAATTGGAACTGCGGGGGGCATTTGCTGTTCCGGGCCGATAGAATCGGCGTATATGCGTGCTTGTAAAAATCGCGTTGAGAATGGAATACAAGGGCCTGGAGGTACGGGAGGTAACCCAGGCTGTGGTTGCTATCAGTAAAAGCAGAATACCGCCGCCGAAGAGGTAGAAGAGCATGCGCACGGAGTGCATGCTTTTCTCAATAAAAGCATTGGAAATACCCAGCTGGACATTTAATCCATACTGGCTGGTGGCTGCGGATAATATTTCATATTCTTCCTCCTGATAATGCTCCGAGGCATAGAGCAGCGTACCGTTTGGATCTGAAATACGAATCCAGGAATCTTCACCCAGATCTGCCAGAAACATTTTTTCCAGAGAAGAAACGGGAAACGTGGCAAAGAACAGCTGGTCGGATGTATATACATTGCCGCGCTCGGTATAGAGCCAGTAGGTGGAATAGGTAATGGCAGAATAGGAACCGTAATCCACGCTGTAATAGTCCATGACCGGGAGGAATCTCTGCCGGTACAGCAGAGCGGTCCATTCATCATAGGTTAAATCACCGCAGGACAGAAGATGGGGATAGTAGTCGAAATGCTCGTTTGCATTCAAAAAACGGGTTCGTGATACAATGGTTCCGTCTGAAAGAAGAATCGCCGCATCTCCCAGCAGGGATTCATTGATGAGCATATACTTCAGAGTATTTGGCAGGGATTTGATAATAACAGGATTACTTTCTTCACGCCGATATTTCAAATTGTCAAATTTAGGATCAGTATAGGTTCCGTTTACTGCCATGCGAAGAGCCAGAAGGCTGGAATCCAGGGCAGCAATATTTTTGCTGTATAAATTGCTGCAGGATTCAATGATGTTGCTGCGGGCATTGCTGCTGACATAGGCATAGATGGGGATATAGGTGAGGATTACAAGCAATGAAAACAAAATAAAATACATGCTGTGACGGAACAGCATACTGTAAACGAACCGGATATCTTTTTCATGAAGCCTTTTTTTCATTTGAAATTCTCTCCTGTGAAATCCTCTTCTGAATCCATCGCAGTTTTCTTTAAAATACTTTTCTTTGAAATATTCTTCCTGATTATATCATTGATATCAATTTTTCTTCAATGTCAATGCCTGGGAATTGTCCATAATTCCATCTGAATATGCAATTTTCAATATCCGGGACATGGAATTTCACGGCGTCTGGGGATATGTCAAGCTGTATTTATTCAGGGGTGATGATATACTTTTTGTACCGGGAAATTTTCAAAGAATTCTGAAATTTCAGAATATCATGCATGAGCGGAATGAAAAACAAAGTGGAAGAGAACCATGTGGAAAAGAAGGTAGAGAACCATGTGGAAGAGAAGGAAGAGAACCATGAAGAGGAAAAGGAGGATAAAGAATGTTAAGCCGAAAGTTTCATAAAAGACGACGGAGTATATTGGCCCTGTCACTTTCAACCATAATGTTGATTTCCTGTGCACCGACAGCTGATCCGGGGGCATCCGGTGAGACATCGTCCAATGCAGGCGGGCAGGCTATGGACGCGGAGACTGTCGAATTCAATCCTGGCGGAACTTATCCGATTTGTAAGGAAAAGGTTACGCTCACCATAGGGATACCGGACAATATCCGAATTGAAGACTACGAGACCAACTGGCTGACACAGCAATTGGAAGAGCGCGGAAATTTTGACCTTGTGTTTGAGATATATCCTTCCAGTGAATATGCCACCAAGCTGAATCTGATAATACAGTCCGGTACGGATAAATTGCCTGATATCCTGGTTACAAACAGCGTGGATGAGACAATGATCACTACCTGGGCGCAGGCAGGCGCCATCATACCAGTTACGGAATATTATAAGGATCCCAATGCTTCCTGGCACATCAGCAAGGCGATCGAAAAATGCGGTGTGGACATTACCCGGCAGATGACACAGCCGGATGGGGAAATTTATGCCCTGCCTTCCTATGTACAGAATGCCGCCAATGAATATTTTCAGCGTCTGTGGATTTATGAGCCCTGGCTGGAAGAGCTTGAAATGGAAGTGCCTGCTACCACGGAAGAGTTTCGTGAATTGCTCAGAGCCGTGGTTTCTTCTGATTTGAACGGAAACGGCAAGGCGGATGAAATCGGTCTGCTGGGTGTTCCGGTAGGAGCAGGGGCTTATGAAGGCTGGTTCACTTATCTGATGAATTCCTTCATATACATCAGCGGAAACAGTCAGTTTTATGTGGATGAGACGGATGGCTCCTTTAAGGCAGCTTATATGCAGGAAGAATATAAGGAAGGGCTGAAGTATATCCGCTCTTTGTTTGAGGAGGGACTGATTCCCGAGGTAACCCTCACCCAGGATTCCAATTCCTTTAACACTATGGTAAACTCTGCCGATACCAGCGTCTTTTCAATGGTGTACAGCGCACCCGATGCCATTGCCACCACCCATGAAGCCTATGGAAAATATATTGCGGTGCTGCCTTTGGAAGGTCCTGACGGCGTGAGATACATGCATTATAATCCGGCCAATGCGATTACGGGAATGGTGATAACTTCCAGCTGTAAAAATCCGGAAGCTGCATTCCGCCTTGGAGATTTGATGTGCAGCGAAGAATTAAGTATCGCACAGCGCTGGGGAGCCCACGGTGTCGACTGGGATTATGTAACCGATATTGAGGACTTTGACCCCGAATTGTATTCCCCTCAGGTTGCAGGCGCAGAGATGCTCTTTGTTCCCTATGATGATGATAACTTTTGGGGAGGCACGGCCGTAAATAATGGATCCTGGCGCAATCAGGGAGCGACGATACGTCCGGCCTACATTGCCCACGGAAGGACGGGATCTGCCGAATCCAACACAGAATATTATGAGCATTTCAAAGAGTCAATTGCGCTGTATTATGAGTCCGGTTTACAGAATCCCAATCATGTGGGCAGAATTAATTTAAGTGCCGAAGAAAGCGAACTGATTGCGGAACAGAAAGTGCTGCTGGATGACTATGTGGCTTCCATGACATCACAGTTTCTGGCAGGTGTATTGGATATTGACGATCAATGGGATACTTATTTACAGGAAATTGAGAAGCTTGGCGTGACAAAAATAATAGAAGTGTACAAGGATGCATACGAGCGCATGTACGGCGCGGAATGATGGAATTTTGGAGGAGCTGTCGGGATATCATCTGTTCGGTCACCCGACAGCCCCATTAAAAAGCGAAGCGTGAAAGGGGGAGTTTGCCATTTGCCCGCCTTTCGAAAGGAAAAAGATATGAAATTGTCCAAAGCGATAAAAAAGAATCTGAAAAATTGGCAGCTGTATTTATTTCTGCTGATTCCGCTGGCATACATCGTCGTATTCTGCTACATACCCATGCTGGGGGCACAGATCGCTTTCCGGGATTATTCGGTAAAAGACGGCATTTGGGGAAGCAAGTGGGTGGGGCTGAAAAATATAATGAAGTTTTTGGACTCCCCCATATTTGACTCTCTTATGGTCAATACCCTGTCCCTTTCTCTGTATACTTTGGCTGTCAGCACGCCTCTCGCAATTATTTTCGCGCTGATACTGAACAGCCTGCCCTCAGCCCGTTTTCGCAAAACAGCCCAGACCATTGTCAATATACCTCATTTTATTTCCATTGTTGTGCTGGTGGGTATGATGATGCAGGTATTCCATTCCCGTATCGGACTGTACGGAATAACGACATCCTTTTTTACGGGAAAATATCCGGCGGATCTGTTTGCTTCGCCGTCGGCCTTCCGGCACATGTATGTATGGTCGGGAGTATGGCAGCATTTTGGCTGGAATTCCATAATATACACGGCGGCTTTGTCGGGTGTCAGTTTAGACCTGCATGAAGCTGCGCAGATTGACGGTGCCAGCCGGTTCCAGCGAATCCTTCATGTGGATCTGCCGGCCATTCGTCCCACGATTACCATTACGCTTATTCTTTCCATGGGCAATGTAATGACAGTGGGGTTTGAAAAAGCATTTCTGATGCAAAATGGTTTGAATTCTTCTGCCAGCGAGATTATTTCTACCTATGTGTATAAGATCGGTCTGAACAGTGCCATCCCTAATTTTTCTTATTCGACGGCCATCGGATTGTTCAACTCGGTGATCAGTCTGATTTTGGTGACATTGGTCAACAGGATTGCCAGGCGGCTCAGCGAAACTTCTTTGTGGTAAAAGAGAACCAAGTGAAATATGAATTCAGAATGGAGATTAGAATGATTAGAAATTTCAAACCGCATGCCGCGCATGTTAAGAAATCTGGCAGCGACAGATGTTTTTATATGATCTGCTACAGTGTTGTTGTGCTATGCCTGCTGATAGTATTACTGCCCATGATGTATGTGCTTGCCGCCTCATTTTCCTCTGCCGCAGCGGTCAATGCAGGCAAAGTATGGCTCTGGCCGGTGGATTTCTCCCTTAAGGGCTATGAGACCGTGCTGCAATACAAGAGCGTATGGATTGGATATAAAAATACGATTATTTACACCCTGTGCGGCACTTTGATTAATGTGGCGGTTACCATGCTCTGCGCTTATCCCTTATCCCGGAAGGAGCTTGGAGGGCGGACCTTCTTCACCTTTTTGTTTTCCTTTACCATGCTGTTTAGCGGCGGCTTGATTCCCACTTATATCCTGATTCGGGATTTGAGAATGATCAATACTGTATGGGCCATGCTGCTGCCGGGGGCAATGAGCGTATACAACATGATTATCGCCCGTGTATTTATTGAAAGCAGTATTCCGGGAGATTTGCTGGAGGCATCCCGGCTGGACGGCGCATCCGATGCACAATATTTTTTTCATGTGGTTTTACCGCTGTCCAAAGCAGTGATAGCTGTAATTGCCCTGTATTATGCGGTGGGGCACTGGAATTCTTTTTTTAATGCTTTTATCTATCTCAATGACAAGGTGCTGTACCCGCTGCAGCTGTTTCTCAGGGATATTCTTGTACAGAATAATATTGACTCCTCGGATATCACGGATCCTGAGATGGCAGCGCAGATACAGGGATTGGCAGCACAGCTGAAATATCCGATTATTGTCATTTCCACACTGCCCATGGTCTGCCTGTATCCGTTTGTGCAGAAGCATTTTAACAAGGGCGTTATGGTAGGGTCTCTGAAGGGCTGAGATCAGGGGGGCAAGAGGCGTTTTGGGGTATTTTGCAATGGTTTGTTGTGCCTGTGCGGTGCGGGAAAAACATGCATGCAGATTCGCAGGTTACAGAAAAGGATGGAGATTCATATGGAAAAAAAGATAAGAAGCGATGAGACGGATACGGTCAGCCTTGCATTGGTGAAGCTTGGCCTGGGAATCCGGCAAAAGGACATTACTCCGGAGGCCCGAAGGGCAGCCAGAAGACTGATTCTGGACACCATGGGCTGTATGCTGGCCGGTTGGAATCAGCCGGGGGTGAGACCTTTGCTTGATACCCTTGTTCAGCTGGGGACGGACGGTCCCTGCACGATACCGATAATCGGCAAAAGGGCTCGTCTGGATGATGCCGTGACGGCAGCCTCCCTGATGGCGCATGCACTGGATTATGATGATGTTCACTGTGAAGCCTGCCTTCATCTGATGTGTAAGCTGCTGCCCGCCGTGCTGCTGACGGGGCAGGTCTGCCATGCCGACGGTGAGGCGGTATTGGAGGCTGTGATTGCAGGTATGGAGGTTGGTGCGCGCATTGGCCGGCATTTTAACAGTTTTTCTTTTCTTAACAGCAATATTGCCGGCGGCTTTGGCGTGACCGCTGCCCTGTGCCGCCTGATGAAGCTCAGTGAGGAACAGAGCGTACATGCCATGGGAATTTATTTTTCCCGCGCCTCCGGAAACCGGCAGGCGCTTTTGGAGGCTGCCATGGTGAAACGGATTCAGCCCGCTTTTGCGGCACAATCCGCCGTGTGGGCCGTGATGCTTGCCGGGAACGGTCTGACGGGGGCGAGGCAGGTCTTTGAGGGGGATGCGGGACTGTTCGAAGCATATTGCCGCGGAGCAAAATGCCCTTCGGCGGAAGAATTTCTGAAACAGCAGCCCTTTTTGGAAATTGAAAGGAGCAGTATCAAATCCTTCCCCACCTGCGGTTCCCATCACGGCGCCGTAATGGCGGCCATGGGTCTGCGCAAACGCCATGCCTTTACCCTGGAAGAAATTGAAAGACTGGATATCTTTCTGATGGAAGCCATGAGAATCGTCGGCAATGATTTTGTCATCAGTGAGCACCCTCAGATTAATGCGCAGTTCAGCGCGGCATATGCGGTGGCTGCAGCTTTGCTTCGGGACGAGGTGGTTTTGGACATGTTCAGCGATGAAGCCATATCCGGCAATGAGGACATAGCCAGGCTTGCGGCGGGGGCCCATATGTATTCCGAATATGACGGTGCATTGCCGGATGAGTACCCGGGACATATCATGCGCATTGTCAGGGTCAGGTTGAAAAACGGTATTACATATGAAGAAATGCGCCCTAACAATCCGAGCGCACTCTATCCGGACAGATTGAGCGACAGGGAGGTGGATGAAAAATTCCGGGGCTGCGCCCGCTTTTCCTGTATTTGTAATGAAGAACGCTGTGAGAGGCTTATTGCGGCCATTCGCAGCATGGAGAAGTGCAGGGATATTGGAAGCTGGATGGAGGAGAATTTTGTGTTCGAAGAGGCGGGAAGATACTCCCTCAAAAAAGACCGCTGAAGTGGATAGACGGAACTGAAGAAGGTAAAACAGTCTCGAAACGAGAGGTGATCGGGTGGAGAGACGGAACTGAAATAGGAGGAGAATATAACTATGAATAACAAACAGAATGAAAAATGGAACCCGGATGAGAATACAAGGGAGTTCATGGCCAGAAAGGATCATTTTTTCCATGCATGCGGAGATTATCCCAATCGCATTTCGGGAGAATTACTCAGGCAGTATGAGATTCCCGCACGCAGCGGTATGGTGGGCAGCTATGGTTCGCCCGCAGGCATTTCCCGCGCCTTTGCCGATATGGCATGGGTGGTAATGCTCTATGAGCAGGAGCTGATTCCCCTGGATACGGCGCAGAAGCTGTTGATTGCGCTGGAGGAAGCAAAGAATGACAGTACCTACTGGGGGGAGGACTGGCTGCGCAATTATTTTAATGGCGACGAGCGGATTGCCAGCTCTGTGAACTTAGGCCGTACTTTGCAGGAGCCCATGTCCCGTATCCAGCTGCGCAATCGCAGCATAGAGTTTTTTGACGTGGCATTGGATACCATGAGCTTTCTTCTGGATTATGCAAAGGAGAAGCGCGATCTGGTATTCGCTGCCCATACCCATATGTCCCAGGCGCAGCCCACCACCTACGGAGCATACCTGGCAGCCATTTTCGACGCTTTGCTGCGCGGTATGGAAGAGGTGGAAACCGGATACAGGCATACGAATATTTCCAGTGCCGGATGCGGTGCGCTGGAAGGTTCCGGCTGGCCGGTAGACCGCAAAATGGTGGCGGATCTTCTGGGCTTTGACGGAATTATAGGTTCCTCCTACGACTGCGAGGCGGGACAGGATTACGCCACCAGTCTGCTCTTTGGCCTGACCAGCATAGCCGTGGTTATGAGCCGGACTTCCATGGACCATGAGATCTGGGGGACGGATGAGATAGGGTATTTCCGGGTGAACGGCTGCGTGGCGGGGCCGAGTTCTCTCATGCCCCAGAAGGCACATGCCGGAGGAGAACTGGAGAAGGTACGGTTTTATTCCAACGATGTGATGAATGCCCTGCATCGTGCACTGCTGTCTCTCAAGGGAGAGCCCTATGAGGATATTCTGCCCATTTATCAGGCTTGGGGGGCTGCCGAGAGCGGTCTGTATCTTTCCATGTTAACATTCAGGCTGTTTCGGGCTTATCTGGAAAATATTCAATTTAACAAAGAACGCATGCTGAAAACGGCGGCCGAGGGCTACAGCTGCATGCCTGACATGGCTGTCTATCTGATTAAAAACCGGGGGCTGGCGGGAAGGCATGCCCACCGTATCTGCGCCACCACCACCTTCCTGGCCCGCAAAAAGGGAATTAAGGGCAATGAGATCACACCGGAACTGATGAATGAGGCGTTGGAGCTGAATCAGGATCCCTTGAGGGATTTGCTTACATTGGAAGAGATTCGGGAATGTCTTGATCCCGTAAAATCCATCCTGCGTCATAATAACATCGGCGATCCCCATCCAGATGAGGTTCTGCGTCAGATTGAGGAACGCCGCGGTCAGCTGGCGCAGTTTCGTGCGCGCCAGGAAGAGCGCAAAGCGAAATTAAAGCAGGGCGATGATCTGCTCAATGGCAGAATCAAAGCCATTCTTGAGGCGTAAGGGATGGTATGGCAGTTTATGCTGTGTTTTCTGGTCATGGGCGGTGCGGCCATGGTGCAGAACCTGAGCGGGTTCGGGTTCGGGATTGTGGCCATGTCGCTGCTGCCCTACTGGATGCCCGGCTATTCCCTGAGCGCTTCCCTGACGACAGCCATGATGTGCGTCACGGCTGCCGCGGCGGCATTCAAAAGTTATCGTATGATTCGGTGGAGACTGCTGCTGCCCCCGTTGCTTTCCTACCCTCTGGTCAATTACGCGGCGATTTCCCTGTCTTTCGCAAGTCCTGATATATTTCTGCAGCGTGCACTGGGCGTGTTTCTCATATCCTTGAGCTTGTATTTTCTCTTTCTGAAACGAAGAGTTAAGCTCAGGGCTTCTGTCAGCGCAGGACTGCTGGCGGGAGCGCTGGGAGCTGTCATGAACGGATTATTCTCCATGGGAGGCCCGCCCATTGTGCTGTATCTGTTATCGGCATCGTCGGATGAAGAACACTATCTGGCATCCGCTCAGGCGTATTTCTGTATGACGAACCTGTTCAGCCTGATCATAAGGCTGAGGGCGGCGGAGAAGAGCGACGGTATTCATTATTACCTCTTATCGTTGGCGGCAGTTCTGCTGTTTGGGTTTCTTGGACGAAAAATCAGAAGGAAACTGAACGGAGACAGCATTCGGAAAGGCGTATATTTTCTGATGATTATAAGTGGTCTGGTAATGTGCCTCAAGTCGTAAACGAGGCACATACCAGCGATCCACATTGTGTATCTTTTCTGTATTATGCAGGTCAGATAAAACAGAAACGGTTCTGATCAATTTGCTTCGTGAAAGAATTTTCCTTCTGCAAGCTTCGAAAACAAATCCGAGGCCAGGCTGTCCCGGTTGATATGATATACATACTGGATAAAACGGCTTTGATCATAACCGTAAAGCCCGTCGTATTCAGGAATGGGCAGGCTTGCCGGCCGGGAGAGCATGAACCTGTCGTTATCGTTTAACAGCCAGGCAATAGCCGCCACATCCCACAGTATCCGGGATACGGCAAGCCCGTTTTTCATGTAGCGGTCTATTTCTTCTTTTACACGGCCTACAAGGAAATCGCACAGGGGATTCTTCCCGCCCAGATGATGCTCCAGTTCGACATAGGGAACGGAAAAGCCGCTTACCACTCCCATGCAGGGGAGCTGAACCACGGGTGCGCCGCTCTTGAAGATTACTCTGGCAGCGGCCACGTCCTGATAAAGATTAAATTCCTTTGTATCGTGGTATTCCCGTCCATGTCCGCCCAGCCATACGATAACGATTCTTTCTGCAATATCCGGCTCCTGAAGCAGGGCGGAGGCTACATTGGTGATGGCGCCGATTGCCACCACATACAGAGGATTTTTGGCACTGTATTCTTTGGCCCGCTTTACCAGGTCTTCCGCCGCCGGAGAGGGTACCGGGGTATTCTCATCGGGAAGATAGCTTTCGGACCCCTTATAGGTTAAGGGAATAAACTCACGCCTGCCTGTCAGCTCCAGAAGACGATGGATCTCCTCATAGCTTTTCAGCATACCATCCCCGGGCGATTCTGAATGATGATTGTGAAACGGAGCCGCATACAGCGCCTTCAGGTTCAGCTTTTCCGGTGATGCCAGAAGATAGGCAATGGCAAACTGGTCGTCGACCTCATTGAATGTGTCTGTATCCAGAACAAGGTCAGCCTTTGTACTTGGGACATTCAGGTTGTTAAGATACTGTGCTGCATTCATGCTTTCAGCCTCCTTTTTAAATGATGATTTGAGAGATCCCTGCATCAGAATTATGATCGCAGGATTTGCAAAGCGGTTTTGATGTGAAAAGTATACAGGAAAATGGGATTGCGCGGAAGAGCTGAATGGGTCAATTTTTTGGATAAATAGGCTGCAAAGCGGATTTTTTCAGGACGCGGCAAAATAGACTGAAAGAAAGAGGAACATGACAAAACTTATTTTTTGCAATAAAGAATATCGGGCACAGGATTCTTTCATTGCGCCGCACTGCCATAATTGCAGCGAAATTGTATTCTATGGGAATACGGCGCATGGAGAGACGGACATTGACGGAATCAAATATGAGCTCCCTCCGATGGGGACTGCCCTGATCCGACGGGGCGTCTTTCACAGTGAAAAACATCTGGAGGGGACGGATGTCATATTTTTGGGATTTGAATCCTCCGTACCCTTACCGGCCGGTGTCTGGGAGGATATGGCTCATGTGAAGCCCCTGTTTTATCAGATTGCGGAAGAGGTCAGAAACCAGGAATGGGGATATGACAGAATTATTTCCCTTAAAATTCAGGAAATTCTCGCATATATTGAGCGCAGAAAAAGTGGAGCCGGCAGGAATGTTAAGGATCTGGCCTATTGTAAAAGATACATTGAGGAAAACTATATGCGGAATATATCGGTCAGTGAACTGGCTGAAATGACCTGTTACAGCAGGGACCGTTTCCGCCATCTGTTCGCGGAGGAATTCGGAATTTTCCCGCAGAATTATCTGATTTCCGTTCGTCTGGAAAATGCCGGAAGACTGCTGCGCACAACGAAGCTTGGCTGCGCGGACATCGCACAGATGTGCGGATTCTCGGACAGCGGACAGATGGCAAAAATGATCCGAAAAAAATATGGCAGAAGCCCGAAGGAATTGCGGACGGCACAGAAAGAAGAGCCTGCCTCCAGTTTTGCGGAAATTGCCTTTAAGTCATCAACTTTCGACTCAATGACGTTTTCTCCAAGCAACGCAAGTTAACATTGTCTCCTTTTCCATAGGTTTGTCGAAACAGATCAAGATGAATAGTTATACAATTTGTAATCAGGAATAGAGCGCAATGCCCTTTGTCTTTGTGGTAAATGGGGAGTGGAAGTGATATAATCATATTTACAAGAGACTTTATGGTTGCAGCAAGTAAAAAATAACCTTCAGAATGTATAAGGGAGAGATTTATGCATAATATAGCTGAATTACCCCCATGGGATAGAATGTTAAAAACAATTGTATGGGAGCAGTTAGGAGAAATAGAAGGAAAAAGAATTCTGGATTTTGGAAGTGGTGAAGGAATAACGGCGAATCATTTTGCAAACAAAATGCAGTTGCAGCAGTAGAGCCTTCAAAAGAAATGCTTAGTAATAGATGGGATGATTATGAGTATAAGCAAATGGTGGGAGATGTTTCAAAACTTTCGGAGTTTGAAAATGAGTATTTTGACCTGATAATTTGTCATAATGTCTTAGCTGAAACATAATCGTGCGGGTCGTGTTATGCAGATGGCAGTCCTTCTTGATGACATAATAAGAGCGAATGATTTATTAGATGGAAAAGACGGTATATCTTCACAATTTGGAGCAATCAGATATTATGAAGATGAGCAGATTGCGAAGTGGAATAAAAGATTAAGACCTATAGAAGTATTTGGCATTCGTACTTTCTGGCATTTGCAGCAAAATCAGGAAAAGCATGGGACGGAGGAGTGGCAGACACAAATGATGCAGCTTGAAATGAGAGTGTCAAAAATGGATGAATATAGAAAAATAGCTCTTTTTCATCATTTGCTTTTTATAAAAGAATGAAAACTTCTGGCGATCAACAAATTAAGCTTTTTTGAAAAGTGCAAAACAGTTTTGGGGAATGGAGGCTTGATATGAACCTGACAAATTTTTTAAAACAGACCGATGCCCTTACGGCGCAATGTTCGACAGAGCAGCTTATGACTTTTATTCATGAAATTTAACACTTTTCACGGGACGCAATAAAGTACGAAAAAGAGTATATTGTAATGAAAAGTAATCTATTGTATAATGACAGCTGCAATACTCCTTTGAACTTACAAAGGCCGCGGAGTGAGTGTATGGTATACAAATATAGTGAAAAAAAGAATTTTGAAGATCTGGCCAGTGGAAGAGTCATAGCTCAAAGATCCGGACACCCCAATTTTCCTGTAAGGCTGGCACAGGAAATATTCAGCAGATGCTTATCTCGACTGGATAACCCTGATCAAATATGTATTTATGATCCCTGCTGTGGAGGCGGTTATTTGCTCACGGTCCTTGGCTTTTTGAATTTTGAGAGAATAAACACGATTGTGGCTTCTGATATAAGCGATGAGGCGATACGGCTTGCCGGCGAGAATTTATCGCTGCTTGATAAAGACGGGCTTCAAAAGCGTATTCGGCAATTAAATCATTTGCTGTCATTACATAATAAAATTTCGCACATGGAAGCATTAAATAGTGCAAATAATTTATTAAATATATTGACAAACTCAAGACATGAAATCGAACACATAGTATTTAAAACAGATATTTTATCAAATTGTCCATTGGATAACCGGAATTTTAAAGCAGATATCATAATGACTGATGTTCCTTACGGGAATCTTGTCGAGTGGCAGAACAGGGATCAGGATAATGTCAATTTGCTGGATCAGCTTTTACCGGCAGCAAAGGAAAATACTGTGGTTGCCATATGCTCGGACAAGTCACAGAGGTTTCAGTCGGATCATTTCCAAAGGGTGGAAAAGCAAGTAATTGGTAAACGCTTATTTCAAATATTCAGATTAGCGCAGCTCAGATAAGCAAAATGAAAAGAGTGAAAAGATGAAGGAAACAAAAATATTCAGTAAAAACAGCACCTTTCAAAAATTTGAGGTGCTGAAAACAAATCGAAATAAACGTTACAGATACAATGAATTTCTGGTTGAAGGCGTCCGCAGCCTTAACGAGGCGGTAAAGAATAACTGGAAAATCAAATCCTTTCTTTATGATAAAAGCGACCTTTCCGATTGGGCGCAGGGTATGATAAAAAGAGTAAATACCGATGTCAATTTTTGTCTGACTCCAGACCTGATGAAAGAGCTGAGCGGAAAAGAGGATACCTCAGAATTGATGGCCATAATTGAAATGCGGGAGGATAAGCTGGATCAAGTGATCCTTTCCCCCAAACCCTTTATTGTGTTGTTTGACCGTCCTTCAAACAAGGGGAATCTGGGTACTATGATACGCTCGTGTGATGCGCTGGGAGCGGATATGCTCATTATTACCGGTCACTCGGTAGATTTGTATGATACGGATGTTGTCGTTTCGGCAATGGGTTCTTTTTTTAATCTGCCTGTTATCAGGATTTCCGATAATAAAGCATTATTTGAATATATTGACAGGCTGAGAAACAAATATCCCGATTTTGTTACAATAGGAACTACGGCGCACAAAGAATATCCCATTTATTCTGCAAATCTGACGTCTCCCCTTATGTTGATGATGGGAAATGAAACGATGGGATTAAACAAGGCATTTAAGGAGTATTGCGACCTGCTCTGTACAATTCCAATGTCTGAAAAATCCTATGCCACATCGTTTAATGTAAGCTGTGCCGCTTCAATATTGATGTATGAAATTACAAGGCAAAGGGGAATGAATGAAATGAGATGAATGCCAATCAAAAGCTATGTTAAACCCAATGGCTATATTGGAAGCGGTATGCTCGTTACTTTTCACGGGTAGGGGCTGGCGGGGTGAGGTTTGCCATGATACACCAGCGCATACAACGATGTGCGGCTGGAGGCTGATTACAGGAGCAGGAACGCGCTGCTGTGTGACCTTACCTTCTGGACGGTTGAGTTTTTGTATCTGGTTGAAAATGCGTAAGGGGAGGGGAAGCCTATGAGTAAAATCAGCATTGTACCTATGGTCACTGAGGAGGATATGCAGGGCAAAGGCTATGTCCATTGGAAGGCCTGGCATGAAACCTACACCGGGCTGGTGGACCCTGCTTATTTGGAAAAAATGACGCTTGAAAAGTGCATTGATATAGCACAACGCTGGCCGCAGAATCTGATGGTTGCAAAGGATGGTGACAAGGTTGTCGGTTTTGTCGGTTACGGTGCATATCGAGACGAGACCCTTGCCGATTGCGGCGAGGTATATGCTGTCTATGTACTTGCGGATTACCATGGTCAGAAGGTCGGCTGCAGGCTGATGAACGCGGCTTTTGAAAAGCTTGCGGATTATAAGCGGATTGCTGTCTGGGTGCTGAAGGGCAACGATAAGGCAATTCGGTTTTATGAAAGATACGGTTTCCGCTTCGATGGTACGGAGAGCGAAATCGAACTTGGCACTCCGAATACGGAAATCCGGATGGTTTATGATAAACATGGGTTAGTATGATAGTGTTTGAAATGAAATAGGCCAGAGCGGATTTTAAATAAGAAAGGATACGGATATGTCGGATATAAATTATGAAATAAAAGAGGAATTGGGAGTGCTTTCCAAAAGCGCGAAAGGCTGGACAAAAGAACTGAATCTTGTTTCCTGGAATGGGGCGCCGGCCAAGTATGACATAAGAGACTGGGCGCCAAATCATGAAAAGATGGGAAAGGGTATTACCTTAACAGAAGAGGAGGCAGAGGCGTTATACAGGATTTTGGCCAGGCAGTTTGAAAGGCAGTGAGGATCCTTTGTGCGGTTGGACGCTCCCTGGAGCATCCAACCGGACTCCCACATTTGCAAAACCGCGTTTACGCGCTTCTGCGTCTGCCTTAAGTGAAATAGGTGTTAAGCATCAGTGCCAGGAATATGATACCTGCCACAGCATAAAGGCCGTTCACAATCAGGCAGAGCTTCATTAAGTAGTTCTTAGCCTTTGCCCAGCCATAAGAAAGGCCGGTAAATAATCCGCTGAATATCATAAATGATGCATAGCAGGCGATCATGATTTCCGCCACAGGCGATTCCAGTGCCCAGTCATACTGCCTCAGCAGGAGGATTGTCCAGGGCACAAAAAGCATAAATGTACTTACAGCAGTTAAGATTTTGTTTTTCATAATCATTCTCTCCTTTCGGCCTGCCCAAAACGGATGCAGGAAATAAATAAAGTGATGAGGGTGACAGCGATGGCCACAGGGATCCAGGGGATAAGCGTAATCTGTGCCGTGTCAAGGTTTGCCGCAAGCTTTCCGTATTCCGATGTGATTACAAAAAAAGGATACGACATGGGATAGGCAAACCACAGCTTTGTATTGATTATCAACACAGAGGGCACAATGGAGGCCAGGCCGATACCCACGGAAAAAATGGGCGTTTGGATAGATACGGACAGCATATAGAAAAATGCAGTCATCGGTATGGCGGACAGAAACAAAAGCCCCATTTCCTTTGCCACAAAAACAGGCGGTAAAATAAAATTGTAATCCTGGGCAGCGGAGCAGACAGCGGCGCTTCCATAATACATTCCGGCCATCATCAGGATCTGTGCAGCCGCCAATGCAAGCAGTACCATAAACTTTGCCAGACAAAGCTTCATAGAATGAATGGGTAAAGCCAGCATTTTTATAATTCCCTTATTCATCCGCTCTGTCTGATTTAAAAGCACTGTGCCGACCACCATGCTTGCCGGAAACATGAACCAGGACATTGCCATAAAGCCTTGAATAAAAAAATTATTTTCCGGAGAAATCCCTTCCGCCTGCATGCCAAAATTCAGATGTACATTCAGGATAGACGGGAGCCACAGGATGATTGTGGCTGCGAGTAGAATAAAAAGGATCCTGGAGCGTTTGATTTTCATAAATTCAACGCTTACAAGGGATATAAAGCTCATTCAAACCACCTCCTTATCCGGAGCAAAAGCAGCTCTGCCAAAACGAGAATTGCAAGCTCTGCGGCGGCTGCAGTAATAAAAGCGATTATCTGTGACCGGTCTGCATCGGCAAATATTTGAAAGGGCATTGCAAAAGGGAAGAGGGAAGGCATAAAGCGATCCGTGGGCAGCATTGTTGCGGTAAATGTGCAGACAACACCGATGCCCAGTGATACCCACATATTCCTGCAGATCTGTGCAATAAGGAGCGACAGGATCATGCAGGGCAGCAACAGCCCAAATGCATACCCGAAGCTTTTGCATAATTCCATCCAGAAATCTTTTCCGATTTCCATCCAATAGCAGGAGCAAAATGCAATTGCCCCCGCTTCGATTGCCAGCGCCGCAGCACTCATCATAATTGTCAACAGCGCTTTGCCGAAAAAGACCGAGCTTTCCCAAATGGGAAGAGATTTTACTTTTTGTATCGCATTGTCGGCATATTCAATATGGTATAAGAGACAGGTTCCCGACGTGACAAGCAGTATATTCAGCATTGCCATCATCTGCCAATTTGCATGGAACAGAATTGAAACAGGATTGCCCTGCCGGGTAAGGTACATTTCTGACCGCACAGCCATATTCACGACAGGGACGGCGGCAGCCAGCATGCCGCCCGCTATATATGCGGCTAAAAGACCGGTTCGTTTTGCCTTCTTAAATTCTAAAAAAACACTCATTGTTCTCCACCTCTTTTCTGATTGTCGGCATCGATCAGAGCAAGAAAGGTCTCTTCCAGATTATAGGTAGGATATCCCCTGGAATGAGCGCTGGCTTTCAGCTCGTCAAGAGTTCCCTCAAACAGTAGATGCCCATGATTCAGAATACCGATATTATCAGCCATCAGTTCAACCTCGGCCAGCAGGTGGGAGGAGACCAGAACGGTACAGCCGAATTTTTCCGGCAGAGAGCGGACCAGCGTTCTGATCTCGTGAATACCCACAGGGTCAAGGCCGTTTGTGGGCTCATCCAGAATCAGAATCGGCGGCTTTCCGATCAGGGCGCTTGCCAGCCCCAGGCGCTGCTTCATCCCGAGAGAATACTTTTTAGCAACCCGTTTCTTAAACTGTGTCAGCCCTACAAGCTCCAGCGCTTCCGATACAGAGGATTTCGGAAGGCCCAATATTCTGCGGACAATTTCCAGATTTTCCTCACCGGTTAAATTTCCGTAAAAGGCAGGCGCTTCAATAAAAGAACCGATTTCTTTCAGAATTGCCACTCTGTTTTCCGGGTACTTTTTTTCGTCAATCGTAAACGAGCCGCTTGTGGGCCTGGTAAGCCCCAGAAACATCTTCATTGTGGTGGATTTCCCTGCGCCGTTCGGACCCAGAAATCCGTAAACTGTGCCCTTCGGAATGTGCAGCGACACATCCGAAACGGCGGTAAAATCAGCATAGGACTTGGTTAAATGTCTGGTTTCAATGATATACATTTGTTACCTCCTTTTCATCATCGCAGCCCTATTGTATCTTCCGCTCCTTGCATTAACCTTCTCGTATCCTTACATTTACCTTACAATTCCGGATACACTTATGCAGAGGGGTGTTTTTATGGTAGAATGTGCTTATTCGGAAAGGGCCCAATCAGGAGGTATCCCAATGAGCTTTGACTATTTAAAACAAAAACGCATAATGCTTGTGGATGACGAGCAGGAGCTTTTAGACCTGGTGGCATCAATTTTAAAGGAGGAGGGCTTTACAAATGTTCAGACCGCAAAAACCGTGAATGAAGCGATTGCTCTTTCAGAAAAATACTGCCCGGAGCTTGCAATTCTCGATGTAATGCTTCCTGACGGCAGCGGCTTTGACCTTATGAAGCGGCTGAAAAGCATTGCGGACTATCCGGTATTGTTTTTGACGGCCCGTGGTGAGGATGAGGATAAATTCTGCGGCTTTGGTCTTGGAGCAGATGATTATATGGTAAAGCCCTTTTTGCCGAAGGAGCTTTTATTTAGGGTCAACGCCATTCTCCGCAGGAGCTATAAGGCGGAGAATCCGCTTGTGAAGCTGGCAACCAGTGAAATTGACTTTGACCGTGCGGAGGTCATTAGGGACGGGGAGCATATTTCGCTTACGGCAAAGGAACATGACATTCTTGCCGCTCTGTATCGGAATGCGGGAAGAATTGTTACAATTGATGCTCTGTGCGAAGCCGCCTGGGGAGATAATCCCTTTGGCTATGAGAACTCGTTGATGGCACATATTCGCCGCATCAGAGAAAAGATTGAAGCGAGTCCATCCCATCCTGTTTCTCTCATTACGATTAAGGGACTGGGATATAAGCTTATGGTGGAAGGAAAGTGAAAGGGAAAATGAGAGGGAAAATGAAATGAAAAGCGTGCCGAAGCTGATACGGCGTTTTGTGGGCATCATGCTCCTGGCTGCTGTTTTGCTGGTTGGTCTGAATTTTATATTGCTGGCCGTATATACGTTGAGCTGGATGCCCAATGCCTATCCCTGGAAGACCGCGGAGGAGGTTGCCGGTTACCTGGTCCAGGATGACGGCAGCTATTTCCTGCCGGAGGAAATAGCCCGGGAATTGGAGGAAGCGGATGTATGGGGCATTTTGATTGACAATACTGCTATGCAGGTAGTGTGGCAGTCCGACAATCTGCCGGAAACGGTTCCTGAAGTATACTCTGCAGCAGATATTGCACGCCTCACCCGGGGCTATATTGACGGGTATCCCACATTTACAGCCGGAGCAGAGAATGGACTGGTGGTGTTGGGCTATCCGAAGGACAGCTTTTGGAAGCATATGTGGCCCAGCTGGGACTATGATCTGATCGCAGATCTGCCGAAGACCATGTTTTCTGTCCTGGCGGTAAATATTGCGTTGATCTTTGTGATCTATATGCTTGCCAATTCAGGACTGCTGAAGGCGGTAAAGCCTATTGTGAGAGGAATACAGGCGCTGCCTGCAAAAGAAGCCATTCATATAAGAGAAAAAGGTCTTTTGTCCGAGCTTGCGGTAAATATTAATAAGACCTCGGAAATTTTGCAGTCTCAAAGCAGGCAGCTTCGGAAAAAGGAGACTGCGAGAGCAAACTGGATTGCGGGAGTATCCCACGACATACGCACACCGCTGTCCATGATTATGGGTTATGCAGGCCAGCTGGAAAGCGATATGCGGTTATCGGAGGAGGACCGTAAAAAGGCGGCGGTCATTGTACAGCAGAGCAAGCGGATGCGAAATTTAATCAATGATCTGAATCTTGCCTCCAAATTGGAGTATAATATGCAGCCGGTCAATCCTGCAAGGCAGAATCTGATTGCCGTTGTCCGTCAGGCAGCAGTGGATTTCATCAATATGGATATCGATGAAAAGTACCCTGTTGAATGGGAAACGGATGAAAATCTGACCGCCTGTTTTGCCGAGGTTGACGGGGAGCTGATAAAGCGGGCAGTAAGCAATCTTATCTCAAATTGCATCAATCATAATAAACAGGGATGCCGCATCCATGTGAGCGTGCGGGTTGAAAACAGTAACTGTATCACAGCGGTTGAAGATGACGGTGTGGGAGCTGATGAGGAACTGATCAAGCGGCTGGACAACGCTCCGCATTATATGGTTTGCGATGAAAATATCTCTGAGCAGCGCCATGGTCTGGGACTGCTGATTGTGAAGCAGATTATGGTGGTACATGGCGGGACGGTTCATATCGGGCACAGCGCATATGGCGGTTTCTCCGTTCAATTAATATTGCCGCTTGCCGGGGCTGGAAATGGGAAATAGTATTTTTAGAAAATAGATTGACTCTCCTGTAAGGTCAGATGTTATACTGCATACAGATTCGAATCGATCATCATATGAGAAGGGAGACAGTATGCTACAGATAGGAGAATTTTCGAGAATATGTCAGGTCAGTGTGAAAACACTTCATCATTATGATAAAATCGGTCTGCTTGCGCCGGCGGAGGTTGATCGGTTTACAGGCTATAGATATTATCAGATCTCGCAGATAGACGAGATGAATTATATCCAGCGCCTTAAGCGTTATGGCTTTTCTCTGGACGAAATTCAGCGGATGCTTACCCTTTCGGATGATAAAGAGCTCTTGAATGTGCTGCGGCAGCAGAAGGAAAAACTGAGGCGGGAACAGCAGGAAATAACTGCCGTTGTAAATGAGCTTCAGGCGCATATTTCTGTATATGAAAGGACAGGTGATATTATGACTTATCAAAAGGGTTATGTTATTGAAGTGAAAAATTCTCCGGCGATGAATGTGCTGGGCAATCGTGCCATGATGGGAGTGGACGAATTCGGAAAGTACTACGGCACGCTTTTTGAACGGGTGCCAAAGGAGAGGGTTACGCCCACAGGTTTGAACGGCGCCAGATACTACGATGAGGAATTTAATCATGAATCGTCGGACATAGAGGTGTTTATCGGGATCAAGGAGAAGGAAAAGGCCGACACGGTGATAGAGCCCTGTGAGTGCGCCATGACCATTCACCGCGGCGGATACTCCACGCTTTCGGAAGCCTATGGCGCGGTGGTATCCTGGATCGCGGAGAACGGATACGAAATTGCAGGCGCGCCTTTTGATCTCTACATCAAGAACCAGTTTGACACGCCTTCATCGGAGGACTGGGAGACGGAAGTATATTTCCCTATTCGGAAAAAGTAATGGAATAAAGTGATTTTCGACAGAGGCCGGACTGCTGTAAAAAGCTTCAGGCCTCTGTCCGTTTTCTCACAGGCAGCATCAGATCCAGCTGACCGGTAATGCAGTCGTCGGGCCAGCCTAAGTGGGAGGCGTAGACCCAGTTCAGATGTTCCTCAAGGCAGCCGCCCATGATTTCTTCCCCCAGCTCGCTGTAATTGGGCTCATAGATTTCGCTGTTTTCGACCCATTGGGCGAGGCTGCCCCAATACTGAAATTCAGGGAAGGTAATTGTAAGCACCGCATACAGGCCGCCCTCAAATTTCTTTTTTGTCAGGTGGTCAGGAAGCTCCATTTCCTCGGGTACAGTGACCCATACCTCGTAGCCGTGGACACCGTTTTCCAGTATTCCGGGATTGGGGTGATTGAAACCGAACATTCTGGCGTCAGGCTTTTTTTCGTAGAGCCCGCTCTCCTGTACAAATTTGCCAATCACGTCGCCGGCCTGCTCCTCGGGATTTTCTCCCACAAACTGATAGGCTGCAACCGTGCAGGGAGGCAGAAGCAGAATTCTTACATTCAGAGATTTATTCAGGATTTCATTGGCTTTGTTCAGATCGGACATATTCGTATTCTCCTTTATGGTGGTTTTGGAAAGGGCCAGTCTGCCTATGGCTTTTGCAAATTCCGAATCCTCCAGCATATCAAAAGGAATATTTTCCCGTATACTCCTGTCAAATCGCAGCACAAGCTCCTTCAGCAGTTTTTTGATCAGGTTTAAAGAGGCTGCTTCCTCCTCCAGCTCCGCCAGGTTTTCCTGCAGGATTTCCAGGGCATGAAGCTGGTTTGTATCCTGCAGAATCATGGCAATCTGCTTCAGCGGAAGACGCAGCTTCCGGAGAATGACGATCTGCTGCAGGCGCCGCACAGCTCCTTCGTCATAGATCCGGTAAGAATTGTCTTCTCTGCGCAGGGACGTGAGAAGCCCCAGCTTTTCATAATGCCGGAGCATTCTGGGGGTGACATCGAACATTTTTGAGATCTGGCTGATCGTAAGGTTTTCCATTGACAAAGCTCCTTTCCCTATCAGAATAAAGGATGACACCGTGTCAATGTCAAGAAAAAATTTGTAAATCCAATTATTATTGGTTATAATGGAGTCAGGGAGCGGAGGTGACTGAATAATGGACGCATTAACTGAAGAGAAACGGTATACGATAGAAGATATTTATGCATTGCCGGAGGGAGAACGGGCGGAGCTGATTGACGGAAAAATTTATTATATGGCGCCTCCAGGCTGGGGACATCAAAGAATAAGCCGTAAGCTTCATCAGGCAATAGCGAATTATATTGACAGCAACGGTGGAAAATGTGAAGCATTAGCGGCTCCGTTTGCGGTATTTTTGAATGAAGATGATTTAAACTATGTAGAACCGGATATCTCAGTCATATGCGATCTGACAAAGCTGGATGAAAAAGGCTGCCACGGTGCGCCGGACTGGATCATTGAAATTGTTTCTCAAAGCAGCAAACCAAGGGATTACATGACAAAATTGCTGAAGTATCGTACAGCAGGAGTTCGGGAATATTGGATTGTTGATCCCGGGAAACAAATGACAACCGTGTATTCGTTTGAACGGGACTGGGTGGAACATTATGGTTTTGAGACGAACATACCCGTTGGAATTTTTAAAGACTTTTTTATAAGGATACAGTAGGTATTGGGCGGAGCAGATGGGCGCTGAAAAAGCACTTGGAAAATAAAATCCAGGTGCTTTTTCAGTTGTATTCACGAAATAGCGAACTGAATATCAAATTTTTAATTATTGTGATGAATGGTTTCCTGTATAATAATAAGCATACAGTGGCTTGGTGTTTGCAGAAAAAGGGGAGGTGTGCCATGCTGATACACAACAAAGAATTCGGGCGGATTGAAATTCGCGATATTCCTCTGTCCAGAGAGACAATTCCGCTTTTGGATGACATGAAGGATATTTCCGGAACCTATACCAGCTCCGGAAGGGTGCTGGTTTCCGGCCTCATATCCGGAGAGGAAGGGGAACAGGATCGGTATCAGGTGCTGACCATCCGGGATGACGGAACGGATATGCACAAGGTTTTTGAAGGTGTGATTCCCAGGCGGAAAGGAGCAAACGGGATTCGCTGGATGTGTTTTGCAGACAATAAGCGGATTCTTTTGGGGGATTATATACTGGAGTGTGAGCCGGATGTGGACCGCTGCGAAAGGTCAAGACTGCTTCGGGTCTATTATCCGGAGGATCTGGATAACGGAGAAAGTATGTTCTTCAGGTGGTCGGAGATCGTGATTGCCCCGGATAATATACATATGTGCTGGACCATGCTGACCTATTCGGGATCGGTTAATTATCTGGGAAGGCTGAAGAGGGAGGAGGCCTGCTATCGGCTGGAGGATGTGTATGCCATCAGTCATGAAGAAGCCTATGTGCCCGATCCGGAGCATGAGGGATATGTGCTGCCGGTTCCTGCCCGGGGCGGGGAGCTGAAGCAGGTAATTTGGGGCGGGAAGGCGCTTTCTATGGCAGGAGGCGGCAACAGCGTCAGCGAGAGCATGATTCTGCCGCTGAACAGCCAGGAGCTGATTCAGCTTACAAACACGCCGGGCTATGAGGAAACCACGATTTTTTCGCCGGATGAAAGGCTGGGGGTGGTTATGTCCCCCCGGTTTTCTTTAAAAACAAACTGCGGTGTATTTGGGCTTGTACCCCAGCCCCATGCTTATGCGGTGCAGGGGAAGCTGATTAACTGTCTTTATATGTACTGTGTCAGCGGTGTGCGTGCGTTCCGTAAGGGCAATATCGGACCGGTGCTGATCCACATTGACAGGTCTCTCAGGGAGGGCCGGGCATACAAGGGTGCGGACCTCAGTGATCCGGAAGGAAGGTGGGTGTACTATTCCCCCATCAGCTGGCATCCGGACGGTACACGGGCCATGTGGAACGAGGGCACCAGGCCGGCGGAGGGAGAGAGAAGGAGCCGTCTGAGAATGTGTCATTTGCTGGACAGGGAGGCCTGCCGGCCAGTGCAGGCGGAGAAGACGCCGGAGGGATGGGAGGTACCCTATGCCTCGCCTGCAAAGGCGCCGTCGAAGAGGTCCGAGGGAGCTTTTTCCGTAAGGATAAAAGGGAAACACAGCGGATTTGTGGTAAATGAATGTGAACCGGGGAACCCGCCGCTGTATCGCACGGCTTATCATCAGTTCAGCGACGACGGAAAAACCTTTTACAGCGGAAGCATGACGGTGAAGACACCGGCCAACATATTTGCGCCGGGGGAAACGGTATTTGAAGCAGATGTGGCGGTGACGGGAGCACATGTGGGAGAAATGAAACTGCGTGCTGTGTTCCGGCGGGACAGAAGCGATGCTCCGTCCATGCTTTCTTTTGCCCTGGGAGAAGACGGTCTTCCGGAAAGCCGGGGCTGGTCTGCCTATGACGGACAGACTCTGCATGTAGAGGACATGGAGCCCTGACAGGGGCTTGACTCGATGGCGTGAGATATTGCAGGATGTTCCGGGAAAGCCGCAGGGAAGCTGTGGGATATGAGAGGAGGAAATTTAAGATGCAGGCAGTGAATTTAAAAACGGAATATATGACAAATCCCCTGGGAATCGATATTCGGAAGCCTTATTTATCCTGGCAGTGCAGGGGAGGGATAAAGCAGACAGCCTATGAGATCCGGGCTTTCACCGGGGGACAGGTGATCTGGAACAGCGGGAAGGTACCTTCCTCCAGGATGAATGAGCTTCTGGGGGTGGAGGCGGCAGGCAGACAGCGGGTTTCCTGGCAGGTGCGCCTGTGGGATCAGGAGGATGTGCCCGGGGAATGGAGCGAAGAAGCTTTTTTTGAAATGGGACTCCTGGAGAAGGAAGATTTTACTGCAAAGTGGATCAACCCGGAGCTGACCTGTGATCCCCAGATTCACAAGCCTGCCAGCTATCTGCGGAAGACTTTTTGGGTGGACAGGAAAGGGACGGCCAGGCTGTACATAACCTGCCATGGCCTGTATGAGGCGTGGATCAATGGCAGGAGAGCGGGAGATTTTGTTCTGGCTCCGGGTTCATTTACTTATGACCGGCGGCTGGCATATCAGACCTATGATGTGACGGAGCTGATAAGGGAGGGAGAAAACCGGGTACAGGTGATTCTGGGCGACGGCTGGTACCGCAGCTGTTCCGGGGTGGACGGGGACAGAAACCTTTACGGGGAGGACGTGGCCCTGTATTTTCAGCTGGAGATAGACGGAAAGGCGGTCTGTATTTCCGACGAAAGCTGGGAGGCCTCTCAGGACGGCCCGATCCGTGAGAATGATATGCAGCAGGGCGAGACAGTGGATGCCAGACTGGAGGAGTTCGAGGGCTGGCATGGCGTTAAGGCAGAGGACTTCGGGACAGCCAATCTGTGCTGCTCCAACTGTGTGCCAGTGACGGAAAACGAGCGTTTTGAGGGAAAGCTTCTGCAGACGCCGGACGGAAGCATCGTGATCGATTATGGTCAGAATCTGGCCGGATATGTGGAATTTACGGTGACGGCCCGCGCGGGGCAGCGGATTGTAATAACCCATGGGGAGTCTCTGGACGAAAACGGCAATTTTACGGCGGAAAACTTTCAGGACAGAAAGCGCCACAAGGAGGGCGGAACCTGTCAGAGAGTGACTTATATCTGCAAGGAGGGAGTTAACCACTACAAGTCAAGGTTTACCATATGGGGCTTCCGCTACGGAAAGGTGGAGACGGAGGCGGATCTGTCCTCCGGGAAATTTACAGCCATAGCCGTGTATTCCCAAATGGAGCAGCTGGGCAGATTTGAGTGCTCTAATGAGGACGTTAACCGGCTGGTGGAGAACAGCATCTGGAGCCAGAAGTCCAATTTCTGTGATGTTCCCACGGACTGCCCTACCAGAGAGCGGGCGGCCTGGACGGGAGATATGGGGGTATTTGCCCAGACGGGGATCTATCTGGAGGACTGCTATCCGGTGATCCGCAAATGGCTGGGGGAGTGCCGGCTGAATCAGCATGAGAATGGAAAAGTAGCTAATATAGCCCCCAGAAATAATGTGCCGGGATTTTTTTCCGACCTGCTGGCCGGGTCCGTGGGCTGGGGGGACGCCTGTATTACGGTGCCCTATGATTTGTACCGGCGGTACGGGGATCGGCGGATCCTGGAAGAAAATTATGAGATGATGAAAAAATGGTATGGCTTCCTGGAAAGCAGGGCCGGACAGAAGGAGGGGGACGCGGCTTTGGAGGAAAATTCCTGGGCCGCCTATGCCATCGAGACGGGAGTGGATTATGGGGAATGGTGCGAGCCGGATGTGGAAAGCACCATGGCCATGCGCACTCCTCAGGGAAAGGTAGCCACCGCATATTTTGCCAGATCGGGTCAGCTGCTTTCAGAGATTGCGGAAATTCTGGGCTGTCCGGAGGATGCGGCAGAATTTGCCCGGACGGCGGCGGGGGCCAGAGAGGCCTTCCGGCATATGGCGCTGGAGGGCGGCAGGATCCGGTCAGACCGGCAGGCGGAATATGTGCGGGCCATATCCTTTGGTCTGCTGGATGAGGAAGAGGAAAAACAGGCGGCATCGGATCTGAATGATTTGGTGGTAAAAAACGGATATCATTTAAACACCGGTTTTCTGTCCACACCCCAGCTGTGCCCTGTGCTGGCCCGGCACGGTTATGTGGAGACGGCATACAGGCTGCTGCTGCAGGATACCATGCCCGGGTGGCTTTATGCGGTGAAAAAAGGCGCTACCACTATTTGGGAAAACTGGGACGGTATCAATGAAAAAGGGGAGGTAAAGGCCTCGCTGAATCATTATTCCTATGGTGCCGTCTGCGGATGGCTGTTTGCGGGAATTTGCGGAATTGTACTTGACCGGGGAGAGATCACCATCTGTCCCTGTCCCCATAAATCCCTGCAGTATGCCAGGGCAGTGTATCAGTCGCCGGCAGGCCGGATAGTCAGTGGCTGGAGATATGAAGGAGACCATGTGATATATGAAATCGAAATTCCGGCAAATGGGGAGGCGCAGGTGATTCTGCCTGACGGACGGAAGGAGACTCTGACGGCGGGAAGCTATCGACTGTAGGGCAGGGCGCAGGTCTTAGTACCAGTTCACACCGCGCCTATTCGCAAAGTCGCACCTGCGGTGCTTTTCGCTGCTTCGCAGCTGCCTTTGCTCATAAGATGGCGCTCCCTTCGTCAAACTGTCGACTCAAATTTTTATGCAAGCATAAATTTGAGTCCGTCAGTTTGACGTGTGAACTGGTATGTGTAAAGTGTCGAAATATGATATTTTATGTTGACTTTGATTCAGCAATGTGTTAAGATGTAATAAATTAATTTATCAAATTAATTCAAAAATCTGTACAGGTTGTAGGTTTTTTATTTTTGCTGAATAAATTAATAAAACAAATTAATTCAACAAAGGAAGAGCAAAAGGGCCGTTTGGCTCATTGCCCGAGGGAAACAAAAGAAAGGAGTATGGTGTATGGAACAGGAACTCAGAGACCAGGTGAATCAAATACTGCAAAAGGATCTGGATGAAGTGTATTTTTCCATCGGGAAAAAGATTTTGAACGATCATCCACAGTCGCGCTACGTTCCCTGGATGCTGGCACACAAGATGTCGCCGGAGGAGGCCCGTGTGATCGATGCGCTGCCGGATCCGGACTGGACACCGGAGCTGGGAGAGCTGAAGATCTCAAAGGCTTTTGCGGAGAAGCTGGGAATGGACAAGTATGAGGTGGACGCCCAGCTTATGGATCGGTTTTTCAGCGCCGATGTGATGTCCGATCCGGAAGTGGGGCCCAAGGTCCGGACAGATCCGGTACAGTGGATGGACCTGCAGCACAGTCCGGTGTGGAGGGATCGCAACGGGCGGGCCTACTATGTGGTATTGCAGATGTTTTTGGAAAATGAGCTTTCTCCCCGGATGGAGGCTTCCACGGAGGCGTCCAGGGTGGGAAACCCGGATTGGGTCAATCCCTCCGGCGGAAGAATTCTGCCCCGGTATGATTCGGTGAAGGATTTTCCGGAGCTGCTTCCTATAGAAAACTACAAAACCGTATTGCAGTCCTGTGAATTGCTGACGATTATGGAGTGTCCCTGCCGGTTCCGTCATCCGGAAACGGAAAAGAATCCCTTTGTGTGCGTGGAGGCCAACGATGCGGCCAAGCTTTTGATCGATATGGGATTTTCCCGTCAGTATTCCTGGAAGGAGGTTTTTGACATTGTCCAGAAGGCCGGGAAAAAGGAACCTTTTGTACATACTGCCCGGAATAACGACATGATGGACGAGACCAATACCAGAATCACATCTTATTCCAATGTTTTGTGCAACTGTAATGTGACGGCCTGCGGAGTGCTTTCCAATATGCACAATTACGGAAGTACCCAGAAGCCCTGGGATTATTACGCCAAATCCCGTTTCCGGGCGCAGATCGATCTGGACAAATGTATTGACTGTGGTCTGTGCGAAAAATCCCGCTGCATGTTTGGTGCGATCCAGACCAAGTATTATGTAGACAAGGGAGTTCACGGAAGATGCGTCAACGAGACACAGTGTATGGGCTGCGGCTGCTGTGTGGAGACCTGTCCTACGGGAGCGCTTACCATGAAGCTGGTGGATCCGCCTGAAAGTCTGTTGGGCTATCACCCTCAGCCTGCCGCCGGATCCGGGAAGGAGGAATAATATGAGGACAGATTATACCAACACAGATCCGGAAATGCTGGAAGAGATTAATAAAATTTTTCATAAAGAGATTGATCCGATTTACATAGAGCTTGCCCGCAGAATTGAGCCCCGCATCGAAAATCCTCGCTATATGCCCTGGCTTCTGGCCCATAAGATGAGTCCGGAATGCGCCAGGATCCTGATGGCCCTGCCGGATGCGGACTGGACGCCGGAGCTGGGAGACCACATGGTTTCCGACAAATTCATCGAAAAGCTGGGTATGGATAAGGAATTTGTCCGCAGTCAGCTGGAGGACCGGTATTTCAGCGGAGATATTTTTTACGACAAATCCACGGGTGAACCCATTGTGACGCCCGGCGGCGCCCTTTGGGCAGATCTGCAGAACAATCCGGACTGGATGAAAAAGAACGGCCCGGCCTACTATAAGGGCGTTGCCATGTTCCATGAGTATGATTTTGCGGCATGCATTGAGGAAACCATGCATGAACTGATGGAAAAGGGGATCCATGGTCTGAATCAGATCTGTCCACGGTATGATTCGGTGAAGGACTGTCCGGACCTGCTCCCGGTGGAAAACTATAAGGAGATCCTTAAAAGTAAAAAGAAGCTGACCCAGAATCAGTGCGCCTGCCGCACCCGCTACCCGGAGCTTGCCCAGGATGATCATGTGTGCATTTCCGCAGACGAGACCGCCGATTTTATGATTGCCCACAATCTGGGGAAGGAAATTTCCTTTGAGGAAATGTTTGATTATATTCAGAAATCAGGAAAAAGGATCCCCCACGTCCATGTGGTGGCCCATACCATGAATCTGGAGGATATCGGTACGATTCTGTGCAGCTGTAATGTAAATACCTGCTCCGGTCTGCGCCATATTACGGCCACCGGCGGAAAATATCATTATCGTGAGATATACAATAAATCCAGGTTCCGGGCGGTGCTGGATCCCGCCAAATGCATTGACTGTGGGCTGTGCTACAAAAAGCGCTGTATGTTTGACGCCATTCACCGGAAATTTGACCGGGATTATCAGGATGAGGCTTTGTTCGTAAACGAGTTCACCTGCATGGGCTGCGGCTGCTGTGTGGAGACCTGTCCTACAGGAGCGATTACCATGAAGCTGGTGGATCCGCCGGAGGCGCTGCTGGGATGGAATGTGGTGGACGGAAAGGCTGTCGATCCGGAGACCCTTCACAAGAAGGAAGAAAAAGAGCCGGATATCGCCTTTTATTAAGGCCTTGGAACCCCTCGGCTTATGGAAAGGAGGCCTGGTCTGAGAATGACAACGGATGAAGTACAGGCATATTTTAACGATGCGGCCCAAACCTGGGACAGTAAAAATCATTGCAGCGAGGAGAAGCTTCGGCAGATCGTGGAGCTTTCCGGTATTGAAAGGGACAGCAGGGTTTTGGATCTGGCCTGCGGCACCGGCGTCCTGACCGGGTATCTTCTGGAAGTCACGCCTTTTGTGACGGGCCTGGATCTGGCGGAGAACATGGTGGCCCGGGCCCGGGAGAAATATGCCGGGACTACGGCCCGGTTCCTTCAGGGTGATTTTTACGATTTTGCGGGGGAAAGCTTTGATGCTGTCATCCTGCACAATGCCTATCCCCATTTTGAGGATAAGGAAAGGCTGGTCACATGCCTGGCGGATGTGCTGAAGCCGGGAGGGCGCCTGGTGGTGGCGCACTCTATCGGAAGGGAGCATCTGAACCGGGTGCACCGGGGGCGGCCCCGGGGCCTGTCGGCGCCGCTGGGGAGGGCAGATCAGGAAGCATCGCTGTTTGCCGGGGCCTTTGAAATCGATCAGATCATAGACGAGAAGGATTTTTACGCCTTTTCCGGAATCAAAATACAGGCACGGTTTTTGCGGCAGGAAGAAAGGCCGTGAGAATAAATTTACAAGATGCCCGCCAAAGCGGGAAGAAGGGAGATGTAATATGAAACGGTTTTTAGGTGTGTTTTTGGCAATGGTAATGGTGCTTTGCATGACGGCCTGCGGAAATGACGACGGAAAGTCTTCGTCGAGCACTCCGTCCAGCGGCGCTGAAAAGTCGGAGCAGCCCTCGGGAGGCGGTGACACGTCGGATGAGAAGCCGGTGGAGATCACCTTTGCCACCTGGGCCATGGAAAATGAAATGACAAAGATGGTGGACCTTTACAATTCATCTCAGAGCAAGGTCCATGTGACCCTGCAGGTGACGCCGCTGTCCGAATACGGAACCCTGATGAATGCCGTTCTGGGAACCTCTGAGGGCCCGGACGTGCTGTGGGCAGGACTGCAGACCAGACTCTGGGGAAATGCCGGGAAGCTGGCGGAGCTGCAGGAGCGGGCGGCACAGGACAACCTGGATTTTGGCGTATTCCTGGAGTATCCCCTGAAGCAGAACTACGTGGGGGACGAGCTGTACGGAATTCCCTGCTACACGGACTCCTATGCCATCTGCTATAACAAGGCCATCTTTGACAAATACGGTGTGGCATATCCCCAGAAGGGATGGAGCTGGACCGATTATGAGGCCATTGCAGAGGAGCTGAACGCCAAAATCAAGGAACAGGGAGGCAGTGAGTTTGCATCTGCGTTTTCCATCAATGAGCCGGCCCATGGAACCCTGCTTTTGCTCACCGGAAACGGAGCGAAGCTTTATAATGAGGATGTCAGCGCCTGCGCCCTGAATGTGCCGGAATCCGTGGAAATGCTGGAAATGATGCGCAGAATGATCGCCAGCGGCGCACAGGCCGATTACGATACTCTGGTAGAAACCAGCCCCAACTCTCTCTTCATCTCCGGCCTGGCAGCTATGATCGTGGTCTGCCCTGACCCGGGTGCCAACGGGCTTTTTGAGGGAACTGCCGTGAAGGATACCCTGGAGTATATTGCATTCCCCAACGGACCGACCTCCGGAACGAACTATATATCTACTGTTACCATGAACAATCTGGTAATCAACAGCGGAACGGAAAAGTTTGACGCCGCATGGGATTTCGTTACCTGGTATACCATGGACCAGGCGGCGGTGGATCTTTTTGCCCAGATCGAATGGCATCTGCCCACCAATGTCAACGCGCTGGATTCCTGGAAGGCTTCCCACGATTATGCAGGGGTTTATGTGGAAGAGGCCGAGAGGGTAGTGACCGTATGGGATGTACCCCTGTGCAATTATTCCTGCCTGGGCCAGATCAGCCCCAGTCTGATTCCTGTATTCAACGGGGAGATCAGCGCCGAGGAGGGGCTGGCCAATCTGGAGAAGGCCATCAATGATTTGATCACAGAGGAGCGCAGCAAATAAGGAGCTGCCGACAGCGGCAGTCCATGTGAAACTGTATATGGAAACCAGGGTGGAAGCCGCCCGCGCTTTTCTGCGGCGGCTTCCTCCGCTTTTGAAACCGGATTTGTGTCTGCGTAAGCCAGAAGCGCGCAAGGGGGTATTTTTATGGAGAAACGAAAACTGGGAAAAAGGAGAAGGAAGGAGATCCTGACCGGATATCTGTTCATTCTGCCATTATTCATAGGGTTGGGGGTGTTTCATTTCTACGCGTTTTTCAACAATATCTGGATCAGCCTTACAGACCGCAGGGCGCTTCAGGAGGGAACGTTTATCGGACTGAAAAATTATGTGAAGGTATTGCAGGACGGCAATTTCCGCCAGTCTCTGGGAAACACCATTCAATATGTATTGATCTGCGTGCCCTGCATTCTGGTGATTTCCACGGTTCTTGCGGTGCTTCTGAACAGCCGGATCAAGGGGAAGGGGATTTTCCGCACTCTGATATTTTTCCCGCTGGTAACGGCGCCCTCGGCCATTGCCCTGACCTGGAGATGGCTGCTGAACACCCGCTACGGCATGATCAACAATATTTTCCGGGCCTTCGGAGGGGAGGAGGTTGCATGGCTCATTGACAAGCGGTATACCCTGTATTCCTGTGCGGTGGTTATCATCTGGGCCGCCATCGGCTATCAGGTAATAGTAATCCTGGCGGGACTTCAGAATATTTCCACCTCCTATTACGAGGCGGCCAGGATCGACGGGGCAAGCGGGATCAAGCAGTTCTTCTTTATTACGCTGCCGCTTTTGACACCCACCCTGTATTTTGTTCTGACTTTGTCCGTGATTTCTATGTTCAAGGAATTTGAGATCGTATATATGCTGATTCCGTCCACTCAGTATAATACCTCGTCGCCGGCCATCGATTCCTCCAGAACGGTAGTGCGCTATTTTTACGACCTGACCTTCCGGGGAGAATTTAACGAGGGCTATGGCTCCGCCATTTCCGTATGTCTGTTTTTGATTATTCTGGTGGTGACACTGATTCAGAACAGGCTTCAGAAAAAGTGGGTATTTTACGCATAGGGAAGGGGGAAGGTTACATGAAAAGAAAAAATTGGATGATTTATCTGGCGCTGTCCATTGCCGTTGCCGTGATGGTGGTACCGTTTATATGGATGCTGCTGACCTCCTTCAAGACCTTCGAGGATTCTACAAGGATTCCGCTGCAGATCCTGCCGGAGAAATGGGTTCTGACAAACTATCAGGAGATTCTGGCGGTGTTTCCCGTGGCGCAGTGGTTTATGAACTCCCTGCTCTCGGTGGTGATTTCAATTGTGGGTCAGGTATTTCTGGGATCTCTTGCGGCCTATGCCTTTGCAAGGATTAAGTTTCCGGGGAAGGAGGCACTGTTTCTGCTGTGTCTCTCTATCATGATGATACCGGAACAGATATTTATCATTCCCAGATACAACACTTTGTCGGCCATGGGGCTGACCAATACCCGGACCGCGCTGTGGATCGTAAGGCTTTTTTCGGTGTTCGCCGTATTCCTTATGAGGCAGTTTATTCTTTCGGTACCCAATGAGCTGGATGAGGCGGCTATGGTGGACGGAGCGGGGCACTTTCGGATCTATGCCACAATCATTCTCCCTGTGCTGAAGGCTCCGGTGATCTCTCTTGCCATTTTGTCCGGACTGACCACCTGGAAGGATATGATGTGGCCGCTGATCGTGATCCGTGACCGGGACAAGATGCCAGTGGTATCCGGACTGTCCACTCTGGCGGATTATTTCGCCAATCGCTTTCCCCATCAGATGGCAGGAGGCGTGCTCTGCTCCGTGCCGGTGATTATATTCTTTTTTATCCTGCAGAAGCACTTTGTGGCCGGCATCGCTTCCCAGGGAATCAAAGAATAAGGGATATATATTGACATTTTTTGGAAGAGTCCTATATACTTAAAACGATTGCACTACATTCCATTGAGCATTTTTTTGATGGGTGCAGTGATTACGAATGCGAAGGGGATGGAGATATGCTTTGTGGAACCAATATGTCTGACATCAAGATATCCAACAGGAGCGCTATCCTGCGCCTGCTGCATGAGGAGGGCGCCATGTCGCGCAAGCAGATTGCGGCCCGTCTGAAGCTGACGCCTGCGACCATCACCGTCATTATCAATGAGCTGATGAACGAAGGCATCCTGGTGGAGGGAATCAGCGTCCCCAATGCCGGCGCGGCAGGAAGAAGAGAAGTGATGGTGGAGATCAGCCGTTCAAAGCATGTGGCGCTGGGGATCGCCTTCGGCAGCAGCTCGGTGCTTATCGCCGTCGTAAACCTGCACGGCGAACGGATCCATGCGGAGGAGCTTGGGTTTCCGGATCAGCTGACACCCCAGGCCTTTGTGGAGAAGACGGCGGTTCGGATCCGGGAGCTGATCCGGGAGCAGGGATATCCGGAGGATTATATTATCGGGCTGGGGATCACCATTTGCGGGGTGGTGGACTGCGCCAACGGAATTATTCTGGACAGCGGCGGCATCTGGGAAGAAAAAAATGTTCCCATCGTACAGATGCTGAGAAAGGAATTTTCTTTTCCGGTGATTGCCGCCAACAGTGTGCGCGGCTTTACCAATGCGTATACTTTTTTGCAGTATGATCCCAAAATGCAGAATATGCTTTTTATCCGCAACGAAGCCACCATGGGGGTCACCATTTTGCTGGACGGTCAGTTTTACGGGGGAAATCGTGAGATGTATGACGGGATCGCACACTGCACTGTCGTTCCGGGAGGCCGGCTGTGTGCCTGCGGAAAACGGGGCTGCCTGAGTACCATAGCCTCTCTGGACGGAATGATGGAGAGCCTTCGTGAGTGCTTCGGAGAGGAAAGAACGCCTCTGCTTTTCCGTCAGACGGAAGGAGATTTTTCCCGTACTACATTTTCTCTGTTTGTGGAGGCGGCCTACGCCGGGGACCCGGGGGCCTGGGAGGTTCTGCAAAATGCCCAGGAAGCCTTTGCCAATGCGGTTACCTTTTCCATTCGTCTGTTAAATGTGCAGAAGATTGTATTTTATGGAGAAATGTTTGAGAATGATCGTTTTTTTGAATCGCTCCAGGAAAAGCTGATTAAGAAGACGGGGGGAAGCTACAAGGACAACATTTATAAGGTTGTTCCTTCATCCTTGCAGCTGGAGTGGGTCGCAGCACCCATTATGGTGGTAACGTCTTTTTTCAACGAAGGCGGACATACAGACTATTGAGGGTATATATTATGAGAGCACCGGAGCCATGCGGCGTTTCACGCAGAGGTTTTGGTGCTTTTTGCGTTCTGGCATGGCGCCGCCCATCCGGTATCTTGCGCATGCTCCCGGGATGTGGTAAGCTTTATTTTGCAGGAAAGCGGCCCGGGGAGGCTATGGAAGCCGGCTGGGGCATAAAACAAACAGAGGGGTATAAGCTATGTCTGTACAGGGAGAGACAAGAGAAAAAACCAGAATAAAAATAAAGGAACCCGGACATTATCAGGTAATCATGCATAATGACGATTTTACGCCCATGGATTTTGTGGTGGAGCTTTTGAGGACGGTTTTTCATAAGGAGGAGCCGGAGGCGGTGCATTTGATGCTGACCGTGCACGAGAGCGGAAGGGCCTCGGTGGGAGAGTATCCTTATGATATTGCCGCTACGAAGGTCAGAACGGCAACGGCCAGAGCCAGGGAAGAGGGGTATCCTTTCCGGATGACGGTGGAGGAGGTGTGACAATGGAGATATCGGCGGAAGCGGCAGGGCTGATCAACACAGCGATTTCCCTGGCCAGGAATGCGGAATTTGAATATGTGACGCCGGAGCTGGTGCTGTATGTGGCCTGCCGGAATCCGGCGTTTGCCCAGGCCTTTGAAAATTGCGGCGGAAATGTACGGGAGCTGGATTACAGTCTTCGGACCTATCTGGAGCGGTATATGGAATCCAGGGTGGAATCGGCAGAGGAAGAAGCCGGAAATGATCCGGAGTTTTCCCAGGATATGGAGAAGGTGCTGAACGACGCCTGGGAGGCGGCGGGAAACGGCGAAAGAAACGTAGTGGAATTGATTCACATTATTCATGCCATGTTTACCCTGGAGGAGAGCTATGCGGTCTACTATATGCAGGTTCAGGGCGTGGAACGGGCGGAGCTTTTAGTGGAGCTGCAGGAGCTTTCGGAGGAGGATTTCGGAGAAGAGACAGATCCGCAGAGCAATGAGCGGCGCAGAGCAGGCCGGCAGGCAGGGGCAGGCCCGGGGGCCGGACAGGATCGCCGCAAGCCGGGGAAAAGCAGGATCGTCCAGGCGGGAGAAAGCCGGGAGGAGGCCCAGGACTGGGAGGAGGATGCCGAAGACGGCGGAGAAGCTCCGGAGGAGGCGGATTCCCGGAGCCGGAAGGAATTCTGGAGGCAGTATGCGGTCTGTCTGAACGAGACGGCACAGGAGGCCAACCCGTTGATCGGCCGGGAGGAGGAGCTGGAGAGAACCATGGAGATCCTCTGCCGCCGGGACAAAAACAATCCGCTGCATATAGGGGAGCCGGGCGTGGGAAAGACGGCTGTCACCTACGGACTGGCAAGGCTGATGAACGAAGGCCAGGTTCCGGGGCCCCTGCAGGGCGCCCGGATATTTTCCCTGGATCTGGGCAGCCTGCTGGCAGGCACCCAGTATCGGGGGGATTTCGAAAAGCGCTTTAAAAAGGTCATGGACAGCATCGGCCAGGAGGAAAAGCCGGTGGTGTATATTGATGAGATCCACAATATCGTGGGGGCCGGGGCGGTGAACGGCGGCACCTTTGACATTTCCAACATGCTTCGTCCTTATCTGGCCCAGGGGAGCATCCGGTTTATCGGCGCCACCACTCATGAGGAGTATAAAAAGCACTTTGAGAAAAGCAAGAGCCTGGTCAGGCGGTTTCGAAATGTGGAAATCCCGGAGCCGGGGATTCCGGACAGTATCAGGATCCTGGAAGGGCTCAGGGAAAGGTACCAGGAATTCCACGGCGTGGTTTATGAGGAAGGCGTGCTGGAATATGCCGTGGAGATGAGCGCAAGGTATATCAACGAACGCTGTCTGCCGGACAAAGCCATCGATTTGATGGATGAGGCGGGATCCTATCGGCGCCTGCATCCTCTGGACGGTGCGGCACAGACGGTGGACCGTGAACTGATAGACCAGATTTTGTCCAAAATCTGCCGCATTCCGAAGCAGACGATGGAGCAGGACGAGACGGCGGCCCTGGGTTCTCTGGAGGATCGGCTTAAGAGCCGTGTGTATGGTCAGGACGAGGCCATCGCTCAGGTGGTCAACGCCGTGAAATTTTCCAGGGCAGGGCTTTTGGAGGAGGGAAAGCCTCTGGCCAGTCTGCTGTTCGTAGGGCCCACAGGCGTGGGGAAGACAGAGATCGCAAGGAGTCTGGCACAGGAGCTGGGCATAAAGCTGATACGCTTCGATATGAGCGAGTACGAGGAAAAGCATGCAATTGCGAAGCTCATCGGTGCTCCGGCGGGATATGTGGGCTATGAGGAGGGCGGACTTCTCACGGAGGAGATCCGCAAGAATCCCCATGCTGTATTACTGCTGGACGAGATCGAGAAGGCCCATCCGGATATATACAATATCCTGCTGCAGGTCATGGACTACGCCACTCTGACGGACAATCAGGGCAGGAAGGCGGATTTTCGGAATGTGATCATCATTATGACCTCCAACGCAGGAGCCAGCCGGATCGGAAAGCCCGGGATCGGATTTCTGGAGCAGGACCGGAAGTCGGATGTGGTGCTGGAGGAGGTAAAAAGGATATTCCAGCCCGAATTCCGCAACCGCCTGAACCGGATCGTGGTGTTTTGCGGCATGGATTCGTCCATGGCAGAGCAGGTGGTGGAAAAAAAGCTGGGCGAGCTTTCGAAGCTTCTCCTGAAAAAGGGAGTGGAGCTGTCCGCCGATGGAGCTGCCCGGAGGCTGGTAAAGAAAAAGGGAATCAGCGCAGAGTTCGGCGCAAGGCAGATCGAACGGGTGATACAGGGCGAGGTCAAGCCTCTTTTGGTGGACGAGATATTGTTTGGAGCGCTGCGTGAGGGCGGGAGCTGTCTGCTTACCGCCCAGGAGGATCGGTTCAGGATTCAAATTCTTTAAGTATGAGCGCCCGGACCGTAAAGGCGGAAGAGGGCTTGAGGAGGAGCAGGATGCCGGTTTATCGTCTGGATGAAAATGTGATGTTTCCGGATCCCGTGCTGGCAAGAGAGGACGGGCTTCTGGCGGTGGGAGGAGATTTGAGCCGGGAGCGGCTTCTGCTGGCTTACGCCCATGGGATTTTTCCCTGGTATGAGCCGGGGGATGAAATTTTGTGGTGGTGTCCGAAGGAGCGGTTCGTGATCTTTCCCCGGGAAATTCACGTGTCCCGGTCCATGAACAAGTATATGAAAAAGCATGACCTCCGATTTCAGCTGAACCGGGATTTTGGGGATACCATGCACCGCTGCCGGGTAAAGAGAGAATTTGCGGAGGGCACCTGGATCTCCGATGAGATGGAAGAAGCCTACGGCCGGCTTCATGAGGCGGGATATGCGGTCAGCCTGGAGGCTTACCAGGACGGACAGCTGGCCGGGGGACTTTACGGGGTGGCCCTGGGGCGGTGCTTCTTCGGAGAGAGTATGTTTTCGGAGTTGGAGAACGGCTCCAAGCTGGCTTTGATCGCCCTGGCCCGGCTGCTGGAGCAGAGAGGATATCTGTTTATCGACTGCCAGTTCCACACGGAGCATCTGGAGAGCATGGGAGGCCGGTACATTTCCTGGGAGGAGTATGACGGAATGCTGCAGGAGGGCACGGGCAGGGGAGAGCATTAAGACTGTTATTGCGGTCCGCACCGGTTCAATTGCCGCGGTTTTGTCATGAACAGGAGAAAAACTGCTACAATGTAGGGAGAAGTTTTTTCGGAGCGTCTATGAAGGGAGCAGTAAAAGTGTGGGGCCCCGATCCGGGAGGAAGGCTTTCGGCGGCGGTACTGCTGGGAGCGGCGGTATGCTGTCTGGCGATGATTGCGGTGCAGGTTTCCTGGATAGACTATGCCCGGCAGAGCCGGCGGGAGAGCGAATCGGAAGCGGAGCAAGGCAGCGGGGCGGCAGGCGTTCCGGAAGCGGGGCAAGGCAGCGAAGCAGCAGCTATTCCGGAAGCGGGCCCGGAGTCCGAAAGCGGCACCCTGGGAGAGGCGGCGGCCCGGTATGCCCTCCGTTTTTTGGGAACCCCGTATGTGTGGGGCGGCGACAGCCTTACGGAAGGGGTGGACTGTTCGGGCTTTGTGATGAGTGTGTATCGGCACTTTCAGGTGAGCCTGCCCCATTCGGCGGAGGAGGACAGGGAGGCAGGCTATGAGGTGGACGGGCTGGAGAACGCACAGCCGGGAGATCTGATCTGCTACGATGATCCCGGACATGTGGCGATTTACCTGGGAGAGGGCAGGATTGTCCACGCCACGCTTTCCGAAGGCGTATGCATTTCCGGGGTGGATTTTGGAGAGATCAGCGCGGTGAGGAGGATCTTTTAAGCAGTATCTTTCCATTGTATATTGCGGAGAAATTTGCTACAATGGATAACAGTTGGACGAAGGCGGTATAAGAATGAAGAAACAGAAGCTGAACAGAGGGGTATGTGCCCTGTTGATCACATGGATGCTGCTTCTGGGAATGTGCTTCCAGGGGGTGGAGGCATATTCTTCTTTTTTGCGTGCTTTCGAACAGCAGGAAGAGATTCCTGAATCTTCCTTTATCCGTGCGGCAGGGAATACCAGTCTGTCACAGCAGGCATACCTGAAAGAGACCGGCGGAAGCCGTGAGGCGGAGACAGCAATCCGCCAAACCAGGGGAAAGACGCTTCACAGAGCTCTCAGGGAGGGCAGGGGCAGTTCTTTCCTGGCATCCCGGGTGGATCTGCCCTTTTGGGGAAGGATTTTTGGATTAATCGACAATGACACTGTGGGGACGATCCACAGCAATATAGTTATTCTGGAGTATATTCATCAAAAGGACGGAAAAAAAGCATAAACATCTTCTTAATTCTCTTATTTTAATTTACAGCTAAACGAAAACAAAATAACGGATCTGTGCGAAAAAGTCTTCCGGCGGCAGGCTCTTTGACGCATGGCTTTTTTGTGTACCCTTTACACTGTGGAGGGAATACCGTGGATCCGCTGCCGGCGGAAACGGAAGGGACTTCGGGACGGCAGATCAGAGAAAAGAGAATTCGGAGGGCTCATTATGAATATAGGTATGCTGTTTGTCATGATTCTGGGCGGAGCGGCAGGGCTTTTGTCCACTTTTTATATTGTTGTTTCACTGTTTGCCGTGATCATCTACAAATTTTACCGTAAAGTGAAATACGGAAAGAGGATGTTTGATTAGGAAAACGATGATTTAATTAATGCTTCCTTAGAAAAACGGCCCCGGCATGATGCCCGGGGCCGTCGGCATTTATTCTTCGGTGCTCACCTGGATCCCGCTGTCTTCCGAGACGCCTTCCAGGATCGTGTTTTTTCCACACCAGACCATCTGAAAATCCGGCAGGGCCTCCAGAGGCTTTAAGCTGGTAACGCTGTTGTCCGTGATCTCCAGGTACTGGAGAAGAGGAAGGTTTTCCACGAAGTCCAGGCTGTCTATCCGGTCAGACCGCAGCTGCAGTACGATCAGAGAGGGGAAGCAGCCAAACAGTTCATAGTGCTCGGAGAGATATATCTTGTCCCCGTTGTTGTGCGAGGGGTCTCTCAAGATCGAAATATCATTCATGGACAGCTCCTCCAGCGTGGTGTTGGTGGGAATTTGGTCAAAATCCATGCCCACCTGACAGTTGTCCAGGCTGAGGCGGCGCAGGGTGGGTATGCCAAAGATTTCCTCCACATTGCCGAATATGGAGGTGCCGCCCAGATCCAGGGTATCCAGCTTGGAAAGCCGGGTCAGAGGCTCCAGGGAATCCACATAGGAGGAAAAATCATTGATATACAATGCGGTAAGCTCCTGCATGGAGGCCAGCGCTTCCAGCTCCCATCCGGAACATTCCTCCAGCTGAAGGGTGGTTACGTTCACGGCATCCTTCAGAGGGGAAAGGTCGCCGGCATGCTTTACGGAAAGCTCCTTCAGGGAGGTCAGCTTTTGGAAGGAGGGCAGAGTGCTGTTGGAATTCATATGCAGGGCCAGGGTGGTCAGCTGGGTCAGCTCTCCCACAGGAGAATAATCCTCCAGGCGGGTATTGTCGATGAGGCTTAAGGCTGTGAGGTTAGGGCAGTCCGCCAGTGCATTCACATTGGGAATCTGGCTGTCCTCCACATACAGGCTGGTCAGATCCGGCATGGAGCTGATAAAGTCTATGGTTTTGAGCTGGGTGGACTGCAGGGACAGAGAACGGAGCCAGCCCAGCGACAGCAGGGGACTGTAATCCGTTAAATCATTGCAGCCCAGAAGGCTCAGACCTTCCAGAAAGGGAAGGTTTTCCAGGGCGGAAATGTCTTCCAGGGAGTCGTATTCCACCGTCAGGTACTGAAGGTTGGAGAAAGCTTCGATGCCGTCCAGGGAATGCTCAAAAATAGAATCCATGATGCTGAGACTTAATATGTTCTCCGGGCTGGGAATGATATCCAGCAGATCTGACAGATTATTTTCCGCATGAATCCATTGCAGATGCTCCAGCCCGTCCAGATCGCCCCGGTTTAGATCATCGTCCAGCCAGATTCCCTCCAGACCGGTAAAGCAGGCCAGATCGGACAGCTCCATTCCGATGGCGTTGGAAAAGGTAAGATACTGGTATTCCTCCTGGTCTCTCAGAAGGTAATAGATATAGTGATCCTCCTTGCTGATTTCGATGGCTATTACGCTGTCATATTCCTCCGGGGTGACGGTATCGTAGTTTTTGCCGAAGATGACCGACGCCAGCTCCTGAAAGAAGGAGGAGCGGGGAAGCCTGGTTCCGGCGGCAGGCTTTGTCCGGGCTTCGGATTGGCTCTCCTGGGAGTCTTCCGGAGTGTAATCCTCGGAGGAGGCAAGCTGTCCGTCTGACCGGTGAGACTGGCCGGAAGTCTCGGAGGAGGTGAGCCCGTCAAACAGATCTCCCAGGTCTGACAGAACAAAGCTGGCCAGGATGCCCAGCGCGATTACCGCGCAGATGCTGATACACGCTACGGCAGCCTTCATGCCCGCGCCTCCGGATTTTTTTTGCTGGCCGGAGGGCTGATATCCGCCGGAGGATGCGGCGGTGCGGGATTGTCCGGCAGAAGTGCCGGAAGCCTGCGAGGAGGTCGTCTGCTGGCTCTGCCAGGTCTGGGAGCTGCTCTGCTCCCGCATATAGTATCCGCATTCCTTGCAGGTCATCCTGCCGTCTACATTTTTCAGCTTTGTGCCGCACATGGGGCACTTCATTTTTTCTGTGGCCATATTTTTCCCATCCCTTTCTTTATGTTCATGGCGTCTGCAATGCTTTCGAGTTTCTGCCCGTTGCCGGGGAGCTGTTTCAGACGCCGTTTTTATCAGAAACACATCTTTTATTATACAGAGAAACGGCGGATATTTCAAGCCGCGGAAAGTTTCCGTTGTGAAAATCCGGGGAGGGAGATATAATAGAACATATACTTTGACTGCCGGGAGGAAACTATGAAATTTGTTCCCAAGACACTGGATTTTGAGAAAAGCCCGTACACCGGTCTTACCAGGGAGAGCTGGCTGGAGGCCGGGGTTTATATGCTGGAGGGTATATTTCGGAATATAAAAGCTTTTGAACAGCCGGTGGTGATGCCCAGAAAGGAGACCAGAATCACCTATCCCCATCTGCAGGATCCGCCGCAGGCGCAAAAGATCCAGCGCTCGGCGGAGGTGTTTGAGGGGCTGGCACGTTCCTTTTTTATTGCCGCACCAATGATTTACAACCTTCCGGAGCTGGAGATCTGCGGATATTCCATGGCACAGTATTATAAGAGTCATGTGCTTCGGGTGTGTACCAGGGGGGATGAGCTCTATGTGGGGACCTACGAGGATCAGCAGGCTGCGGCAGGAGGCAGGGATCCCTTCCGGGCATTCCAGCAGACGGTGGAGACCAGTGCCCTGGTAATCTGTCTGTGGGTCTGCAGAGAGCAGATTTGGGATACCTATACCCGGCAGGAGAAGGATACCATTGCGGCCTTCCTGGAATCCTACGCCCATGCCGGTACGGTGCCTCAGAACTGGCGTCTGTTCAACATGCTGGATATGGCTTTTCTGCACATGGAGGGATATCCCATTCAGAAGGATGTGATGCGGGACCATGCCCAGGCCATATTAAATTATTATGCCGGGGATGGCTGGTATCGGGACGGTCATTCCTTTGACTATTATTCCTGCTGGGCCTTTAATACATATGCTCCTGTGTGGAACCTCTGGTACGGCTATAAAAACGAACCCTGGCTGGCACAGCGGTTTGAGGAGCAGTCCAATGTGCTTATGGAGACCTACGGCGATTTTTTTGACCGGGACGGCTGGACCAACATGTGGGGCCGCAGCAATATCTACCGAAATGCCGCAGTCAGTGCTTTTGAGGGAAATCTGCTGCTGAGGCGTTCTGCCGCCGACCCGGGCAGGGCGAGGAGGATCGCCTCGGGTTCGCTGATGCAGTTTCTGGGCAGAGAGGATTTTCTGTATCAGGGAGTTCCCGAGCTGGGCTTTTACGGACAGTTTTCTCCTCTTGTGCAGGGCTATTCCTGTGCGGAATCACCCTTTTGGCTGGGTAAGGCCTTCTTGTGTCTGCATCTGCCGGCGGAGCATCCCTTCTGGACGGCCCGGGAAAACAACGGTACATGGGAAAGGCTTGGGGAGGGGGAGGTAAAGGTCACGGCTCTGGACGGTCCGGCGCTGTGCTTTTCCAATCATGAGAAAAACGGGGAGACGATCCTGCGCACCGGAAAGGTGGTAAAGCATCCCGGAGATCTCCACGGCATGTGGAACTATTCCAAGCTGTGCTACAATACAAAATATCCCTGGGAGTCCACGCCGGCGCCGGAGGTGGAGGCCCAGCAGTATGTGCTTCGGGATATCACCACGGGAGAGCTGTCCCGGGCCAATGTGACCTTCTGGAACGGACAAAGGGACGGGGTGCTGTATCGCCGGCAGTTTTTTAACTATAATCTGGAGACCGAGTGCCATTGGCTTCAGGCCGTTAATCTGGCGGACATTGCGGTGCCGCTGGGCATTCTGAGAGCAGATAAGCTTAAGCTTCATCGTTGTCCCGTGGGTCTGACCCTGGGGGCCTACGGCTTTCCGGACAACGGGACCCGGATCACGGAGAAAACCCTGGGAGGGGCAAAGGCGGTGATTCTGAAGGGCCGGGACGCGGCGGGAGGTGAAAAACAGCTGGCAATGACCATTTATGACGGCTGGAAGGAGTTAAAGCTCATCCACAGCACAGGAACAAATCCGGATTCCCCCAGGTCCATCATAGTTTACGGGGAGACGGAGCGGAAAAAGCAGTATGGTTATGAGCCGTACATTCTGATTTCTCAGGTGATTACGAAGGAAAGTCATGAGGATTTCTCGGAGGAGGAGCTGTTTCCGCTGGAGAGGGTGGAATATACGGATCCGGAAGGCTGCGGAGGCTTCGGCCCTGTGATCCTGAGGCTGAAGGACGGAAGCGCAAGGCGCGTGGAGTTTGAGACGCTGGAGGGGAAAATGATGCTGTAGGGGCATTTTTCAGGGTACGGAGAAAGAAAAGTTATAAATTGTCAAATAAAAACAGAAAAAAACAGTGGAAAAAGTAAAAACATTCTGTATAATAGAAGTTAACGATAAAAACATAACAGGATCATGACAGGAGGAGAAAAATGAGCGAAGGAAGAAATAGTGATCTGGTGCACGGCAGCTCCGGAAAGAAGCAGGTAAATCTGCTCTTCGGGATACAGGCGAAGATTATTTACCTGGTGATTGCGACGGTCATCATTTCGGTGACGGCAGCCGTGATCGTGGGAATCATGGCATTCAGTTCGGCCCTGACTGATATGGTGGAAAACAATATGCTTTCCGTGGCCAAGGCCTACGGGGAAAATCTGCGCAACACACTGTATATGAACGGGCAGCAAATGCCGGGAACGGACGACCTGACACAGCTTCTGGGAAGCGTGACCATCGAAGGCGTGGATAGCAGCTACTGCTATGTGGTGGATGAGAACGGCGTTATGCTCATGCATCCCAACGCAGCAATGGTGGGCCAGTCTGTGACAGACAACGTCGTAATAAGCAAGCTGGTGTCTCAGCTGCACCAGGGTGTGATCGCGTCCCCCGGTGTGGAGACCTACGAATTTGACGGAGTTGAAAAAATTGCCAGCTACTATGTGCTGTCCAGCGGACAGGGGATTGTGGCTCTGTCGGCGGACAGAGACGATGCTCTGAAGGCTATCGATGAGTTTATTCTCCAATGCGTTATTGCCGCTGTTGCAGCGCTGGTGGTGCTGGCGCTGGTGGGAGCCTTTATTGCCAGATCCATCGCACGGCCCATCAAACAGCTGACCCAGGTCATCGATCAGAATGCCTCCTTTGATTTTACGGAAAATATGGCAAGCAAAACCCTTTCCAGAGGAAAAGATGAGACGGCTGTTATGAGCAGCGCCCTGGATGCCATGCGGGAAAATCTGGTGAATATGGTGGCTCAGCTGGCAGATACGGCTGACCGGCTGAAAAATAATGCGGACGGCCTGCAGGGCATTGTGGAGGAGCTGAACAGCAATTCCTGTGACAACTCTGCCACCAGCGAGGAGCTGGCCGCCAGTATGGAGGAGACCTCTGCCACCACGCAGATCATCGACGAGAGGATGGCTGATATCAACGAAAACGCCAAGAGGATCAGCGAGCTCACCGGAGAGGGCGAGAGAAACGCAAGAACCATCATCAGTAAGGCGGAGGGCCTGAAGAAGAACACGGAAGAAGCCAACAGCAAGACCAAGGAGATCTATGCCAAGGTGAAGAGAGAATCCGACATAGCCATTGAGAAGGCAAAGCAGATCGAGCGGATTAATGCGCTGACAGAGGCGATTGCCGCGATTGCCAGCCAGACGGAGCTGCTTTCCCTGAACGCCTCCATCGAGGCCGCCAGGGCCGGCGAGGCGGGAAGAGGCTTTGCCGTTGTGGCGGGTGAGATCGGAAGTCTGGCATCACAGTCCACTGAGACTGCCAGCAATATTTCTTCCATTGTGGCCAGCGTAAAGGATGCCGCCGAGAGCATGGAGGACTGCCTGCGCCAGATGATTACCTTTATGGAAGAGACGGTCATCGTGGATTATGAGACCTTTATCAATGTCAGCGAGGAATACAGCGCCGACACCAGAGGCTTTTCGGACAGCCTGCAGACCATCAGCGACTCTATTTCCCAGCTGGAAGAGAGCATTACGGATATTGCCAATTCCGTGCAGGGTATCAACAGCACCGTAAACGAGGCGGCTATCAGCATCAACGACATTGCCACCAAGGCTACGGATATGGTGGGATATGCCGGAGATACGGGCGCCAAGGCCGAGGACAATGCGGAGTTTGCAAAACAGCTGGAAGAGATTGTAAGAAAATTCAAGATTTAAGGAACCTTGATTACAGCGGGAATCAAATGGCAGATGATACAGCCGGGAGAGCATAAGAGTTCTCCCGGCTGTTTTACATTATAGGAAAGCAATTTTTTTTCAGCAAAGTTTTTTTCATAAAAAAGTGGTTGACAAGGAATAAGAAGCATAGTATTATACTGCTCGAATAGTTTGATAATCAAAATATTTGATACTCAAACAAATAGACTATCAAACTATCAGACATAGTATCAAAAACCATAAAAGAAGAGGAGAGCTATCATGTTTGAGAGAGTCAAGGCGATTATCGAAGAGAAATTGAATGCGGACGGAGAGACTATTACAGAGAGCACAGATTTTAAAGAGGATCTGAATGCGGATTCCCTGGATCTGTTTGAGATGGTCATGGCGCTGGAGGATGAGTTTCAGGTGGAGATTCCCTCCGAGGATCTGGAAAAGCTGTCCACTGTGGGGGATGTGCTGGAATACCTGGAGGAGAAGTGCAAGGCTGTCTGAATTCTGAATCAGGATGACAGGACGTGGATATAGAAACTGGCATGGGACAGAAGGAAGGGTGGATATGAAGACAAGGATAACGGAGCTTTTGGGGATCGAATATCCCATCATTCAGGGGGGCATGGCCTGGGTAGCCGAGCACACACTGGCCGCCGCCGTGTCTGAGGCCGGTGGCCTGGGACTGATCGGTGCGGGCGGAGCCCCGGCGGAGTTTGTGGAGGAACAGATCCGCAGGGTTCGGGAAGCCACAGACAAGCCCTTCGGCGTTAATATTATGCTGATGAATCCCCAGGCCGACGCCATTGCCCGGGCAGCTGCCCGGGAAGGGGTCAGAGTGGTGACCACCGGCGCAGGGAATCCGGGAAAATATATGGCCATGTGGAAGGAAGCAGGAATCAAGGTCATTCCTGTGGTGGCCAGTGTGGCCATGGCGAAAATGATGGAGCGGGCCGGGGCCGATGCCGTAGTGGCGGAGGGCATGGAGTCGGGAGGCCATATCGGCAGCCTTACCACTATGGCGCTGGTGCCCCAGGTGGCGGATGCCGTGTCCATACCGGTGGTGGCGGCAGGCGGTATCGCAGACGGCAGGGGCCTGGCTGCGGCCTTTATGCTGGGGGCAGAGGCGGTGCAGATAGGGACCCGCTTTGTGACGGCCAAAGAATCCATTGCGCATGAAAACTATAAAAATAAGATCATTGGTGCAAAGGATATCGATTCTGAGGTAACGGGAATGAGTCACGGACATCCGGTGCGCCAGATCCGGAATCGCATGACAAGGGAGTACCTGCGCCTGGAGAAGGAGGGCGCTTCCTTTGAGGAGCTGGAGCAGCTGACGCTGGGAGCACTGCGCAGGGCGGTTGAAGATGGCGATGTGGTGAACGGAACCCTGATGGCAGGGCAGATTGCAGGTCTGGTGAAGGATCAGCGCTCCTGCCGTGAAATCATTCTGGAAATTATGGAGCAGGGAGAAAGGCTTTTGGGAAAGCGGGACGCCTGAGGAAGTCCCGGAATGGAAGGAGGTATCGGATTGGGCAGGAGAGCGTTTATTTTTCCCGGCCAGGGAGCGCAGTATGCCGGCATGGGAAAGGATTTTTATGAAGGCTTTCAGACGGCCAGAGAGGTGTTCGACATAGCCCGGGAGGCCTCGGGACTGGATGTGGCCCAGCTTGTCTTTTCCGGGGATGAGCGGCTGAACATTACGGAATATACCCAGATTGCCATGCTCACCGTGGAGACGGCGATTCTAAAGGTGCTGGAGGAAAAGGGACTGACGGCGGACTGCTGCGCGGGCTTAAGCCTGGGAGAGTACGGTGCGCTGGCGGCGGCCCGCGTCATGGAGCTTCCCGACTTGTTTTATCTGATCCGCCGCCGGGGGATTTATATGCAGGAGGCGTACCCTGTAGGAGGCGCCATGACAGCCGTGCTGGGCCTGGATGCGGATATAGTAAGAGAAATATGTGCAGCCCAGGAGGGGATTGTCTCGGTGGCCAATGACAACTGTCCCGGGCAGGTGGTGATCAGCGGTGAGGAGAAGGCGGTGGAAGCCGCCGCCGGGGCGTTGACTGCCGCCGGAGCCAGGCGCTGTGTTCCCTTGAAGGTCAGCGGTCCTTTTCACTCTGTGCTGCTGGCCAGGGCAGGAGAGCAGCTGGCTGGAGAGCTGGAGAGCGTGGAGGTGAAGGATCCGGTGATTCCATATCTTTGTAATGTGGAGGCAGCTCCGGTGACAGAGAAGAGCCGGGTCCGGGAGCTTTTGGCAAAGCAGGTTTCCGGGACGGTAAGATGGCGTCAAACCATGGAGCGCATGCTGGCAGACGGTGTAGACAGCTTTGTAGAGATCGGGCCGGGAAAGACCTTGACCGGGTTTTTGAAAAAGATCGATAAGACGGTAAAGGTCTGGAACGTGGAGACTGTGGAGGATATGAACCGGCTTTTCAGCGAACTGACTCAGTGACGGCGGAGGCCGGAAGGGGAGATAAGTTCGAAAGTAAACTTTCAAATATTGATTGGTATGCGCGCTGAAGCGCGCACGGGGGTGTATAGATGGAAGATAGAAGCAGCGAACAGATGAGTCCGGCGGCGCCGCTGGCGGGGAAGGTGGCTCTGGTCACCGGAGCCGGCAGGGGAATCGGCAGGGCTATTGCCAGAAGGCTTTCCGGTGACGGGGCTCTGGTTTTGGTTAATTATAACGGCTCCCGGGAACGGGCCCGGGAGGTGGTGGAGGAGATACGAAGCGCCGGAGGGCAAGGGGAGGCCCTGGGGTGTGACGTTTCCGATTTCGAGGCCTGCGGGAGGCTGGTGGAGGACGTGATCGCAAGATACGGACATGTGGATATCCTGGTCAACAATGCGGGTATTACCAAGGATAATTTGATCCTGAGAATGTCGGAGGAGGAGTATGACCGGGTATTGGATGTGAATTTGAAAGGGGCATTCAATACCATCCGTCACCTTTCCCGGTTTTTCCTGAAACAGAGGGCAGGCAAGATCATCAATGTATCTTCTGTGTCGGGCATTATGGGAAATCCCGGCCAGGCGAATTATTCCGCTTCCAAGGCAGGTCTTATCGGTCTGACCAAGAGCGTGGCCAGGGAACTGGCCGGCAAAGGGATCTGTGCCAATGCAGTGGCTCCCGGCTATGTGGAGACGGAGATGACGCAGGCTCTGACAGACAAGGCGAAGGATGCCCTGAAGCAGATGATTCCCATGAACAGGATCGGAAAGGCGGAGAACGTGGCGGATCTGGTGGCCTTTTTGGCGGGAAGCGGGTCCGACTACATCACCGGCCAGGTGATCTGCGTGGACGGCGGCATGTGCATGTAAGGGCGAAAGGAGACAGTATGAGACGAGTGGTAGTGACGGGAATGGGGGCGGTGACGCCCATCGGAATCGGTGTGGAGGCCTTCTGGGAGGGGCTGATGCAGGGCCGGACAGGGTTTGGCCCCATCACCAGGTTCGACGCCTCGGAATATAAATGCATGCTGGCGGCGGAGGTCAGGGACTTTGATCCGGAGAAATACATGGACAAAAAGACGGCCAGACGGATGGAGCAGTTCTGCCAGTTTGCAGTGGCGGCTGCCGGGGAGGCCATTGCGGATGCAGGGCTTAAGCTGGAGCAGGAGGATCCCTGGCGGGTGGGATGCAGCATCGGCAGCGGCATCGGCAGCCTTCAGGCCATGGAGCGGGAATATGACAGGCTGACCCAGAAGGGACCCTCCAGGGTGAGCCCTCTGTTTGTGCCCTTGATGATCTCCAATATGGCGGCGGGGAACGTGAGTATTTTTTACGGGCTGAAGGGGAAAAACCTGAATGTGGTCACTGCCTGTGCCACCGGTACCAACTCTATCGGAGAGGCCTTTCGTGCCATCCAATACGGCGATGCGGATGTGATGGCGGCGGGGGGCGCCGAGGGCTGTGTCACTCCTCTGGGGATCGCCGGATTCTGTGCCCTGACGGCACTTTCCTCCAGCGAGGATCCCGAAAGATGTTCTCTTCCCTTTGACAAGGACAGGAGCGGTTTTGTTATGGGAGAGGGCGCCGGTGTGGTGATTTTGGAGGAGCTGGAGCATGCAAAAAGGCGTGGAGCACGTATTCTGGCGGAGGTGCTGGGCTACGGCTGCTCTTCGGATGCCTACCATATTACCTCTCCTGCCGAGGACGGGGCAGGGGCGGCCAGGGCCATGGTAAATGCCCTGGAGGACGGCGGGATCCGTCCGCAGCAGCTGACCTATATCAATGCTCACGGCACGGGAACCCGGTTAAATGATCTGTTTGAAACCCGGGCCATCAAGCTGGCATTTGGAGAGCATGCCAAAAATCTGAAGATTAATTCCACAAAGTCCATGATCGGCCATTTGCTGGGGGCTGCGGGAGCCGTGGAGTTCATCGCCTGCGTGAAGCAGCTGCAGGAGGGTTATATTCATAAAACAGCAGGTCTGCAGGAATCGGAGGAGGAGCTGGATCTGGATTACTGCCGGGAGGGCAGCCGGGAGGAGGTTCCCTACGCCCTCAGCAATTCTCTGGGCTTTGGCGGGCACAACGCCAGCCTGCTGATCGGAAAAGCGTAATGGAAATGAGGTTTCTCTAAGGCGGGAAGCAGGAAGGAGAACGGAAATGTCATTGTATACAGCAAAGGAAATCATGGAAATCATACCCCACCGGTATCCCTTTCTGCTAATCGATACCATCGAGGAGCTGGAGCCGGGTGTGCGGGCTTTGGGAAAAAAATGCGTCAGTGTAAATGAGCCCTTTTTTCAGGGGCATTTTCCGGGGAATCCGGTTATGCCTGGCGTGCTGATCCTGGAAGCCCTGGCCCAGACAGGGGCCGTGGCCATGCTGTCCGTGCCTGAAAGAAAGGGCGGTACGGCATATTTTGCCGGGATCAGCAAGGCAAGGTTTCGGCAGAAGGTGCTGCCGGGAGACGTGCTTGTGCTGGAGACTTCTATTGTGAAGGTGAAGGGGCCCATGGGTGTGGGACACGGTGTGGCTTCGGTAAACGGTAAGGTGGCAGCAGAGGCAGAGCTGACCTTTGCCCTGGGATGACGGAGGGTGAGCAAGTGAAGGGGATAGATCGTATCAAAGAGAAACGGGCGGAGTATTTTGCAAAAAAATTCAGCCGTCTGAATCTGTCCCGTACTTCAAACCGGCTTTGGAGTACGGGAAGCGGAGAGAGCGGAAATACATCCCGCCAGGATCCGGGACAGGAGGGGGAGAGATACCTGATCCGCTGTCCCAGGTGCGGCAGGACTGTGGACCGGGAGAGAGTGGTCCGGAGAAAATATATCTGCTATGAATGCGGCGGATATTTTCGCGTGAAGATTCATAACCGCATCCGCATGGTAGCGGATCCTCATACCTTCGAGCCCTGGTTTTCGGATATGCCTGTGCGTAATCCCCTGGATTTTGAGGGATATGAGGAAAAGCTGGCCCAGGCCCGGGAAAAGACGGGGCTGGACGAGGCGGTGACAGTGGGAAGGTGCAAGGTTTTTGGCGAGAATATTATGCTTGGGATCTGTGATTCCAGGTTTCTCATGGCCAGCATGGGTCAGGCGGTGGGAGAGAAAATCACCTCCGCCATAGAAAGGGCCACAGAGGAACGGCTTCCGGTATTTTTATTTTGCTGTTCCGGCGGAGCCAGGATGCAGGAGGGGATTATTTCTCTGATGCAGATGGCGAAGACCTCCGCAGCCATCCAGAGGCACGGCCAGGCGGGCCTGCTGTACGCCACGGTACTGACGGATCCCACCACGGGCGGCGTCACCGCCAGCTTTGCCATGCTGGGCGATGTGATTATGGCGGAGCCGGGAGCCCTGATCGGATTTGCGGGACCCAGAGTGATCCGCCAGACCATAGGCCAGGAGCTTCCTGAAGGATTTCAGACGGCGGAGTTTCTGGTGGAGCATGGGATCATCGACGGCGTGGTGAAACGGGAGGATCTGAAAAAGACCATTTATTTTCTGGTGAAGGCTCACCAGTGCCGGGAGGGGCAGTATGCGGAGTTTCTGCCCGGTACGGATTTTCATTTTGTGCCCAGCGAAATTTTGCGGGAGCAGGCGGCCAAGGGCAGTCCCAAGGATGCCTGGGACAAGGTGAAGGCGGTCCGGAAAATGGAGCGACCCCAAGCCTGCGATTATATGGAATATATATTTGACCAGTTTGTGGAGGCCCATGGAGACAGAGCCTTCCGGGATGATCCTGCGATTATAGGCGGAATCGGTTTTCTGGCGGGACAGCCGGTGACGGTGATCGCGGAGCATAAAGGCAGGGATATCAAGGAATGTCAGAGGTGCAATTTCGGAATGCCCATGCCGGAGGGATATCGAAAGGCTCTGCGGCTCATGAAGCAGGCGGAGAAATTCAACAGACCCATCATCAGCTTTGTGAATACCTCAGGCGCTTTCTGCGGTATTGAGGCGGAGGAGAGAGGGCAGGGGGAGGCCATTGCCAGATGCCTTCTGGAGATGTCGTCATTGAAGGTGCCGGTGCTGAGCATTGTGATCGGAGAAGGGGGAAGCGGAGGCGCCCTGGCCACCGCGCTGGGAAATGAGGTCTGGATGCTGGAGAACGCCACATATTCCATTTTGTCTCCGGAGGGCTTCGCTTCTATTTTATGGAAGGATTCCTCCAGAGCCAGGGAGGCCAGCGAGATCATGCATATCACCGCCCAGGATCTGAAAAAGCTTGGAGTCGTTGAAAAAATCATCCCGGAGTTCGGGGGAGCAGACAAAACCACGGCGGAGGCCATCGGCGGCTGCCTGAAGGAGCAGATCCGGGATTTCCTGGAGAGATTTCAGGGAATGACGGGGGAGCAGATCGCCGCCCACAGATATGAGCGGTTTCGCAATTTTTAGCCGTCTGGGGAAGGCAGGTTCTCTCGGGCAGAAGGTCTGTCATGGGAAGGACTGAAAGGGCTGTAAGATTACAGAGCAGGAAGGATGGTAACACAAAAATGTCTATCAGAATAATGGGAACCGGGAGCGCACTGCCCGCCAGGCAGGTGGATAACGGAGAACTGGCCGGAATGGTGGATACTTCTGATGAATGGATCAGGGAGAGAACCGGCATCGGCAGCAGGCATGTGTCCACCGGGGAGACTGTGGTCTCTCTGGCGGTGGAGGCCTGTGAGAGGGCGTTGGAGAATGCGGGAAGGGATGCGGCTTCGGTGGAACTGATACTGGCGGCTACCTGCACTGCGGAAAGAGGGATTCCCTGTGCGGCCTGCCAGGTCCAGAGTCATCTGGGGGCGAAGCAGGCGGCGGCCTTTGATCTGAATGCGGCATGCGCAGGCTTTTTGTTTGCACTGCACACGGCCTGGGCCTATGTGGAAGCCGGCATATATGATAATGCGCTGATCGTGGGAAGCGAGGTGCTGTCCAATCTGGTGGACTGGACGGACAGAAGCACCTGCATCCTTTTCGGAGACGGAGCCGGGGCGGTGTATGTGGAACGATGCAGTGAAGGAGGAATTCTGGGACTGGTACAGCATTCCGACGGAGCCGGGGGCGGTGTGCTTTGCTGTGACAGCAGAGAGCTGAAGAGCCCCTTTGTCAGCCGGCCCATGGAGGCTCCCTGGATCAGGATGGACGGCAGAGAGGTTTTTTCTTTTGCTCTGAGACAGGTTCCCGCCGGTATTTTGGAGGCGCTGGAAAAGGCAGGTCTTTCACCTGACGAGGTGGATCTGTATGTGCTTCATCAGGCCAATCGGCGTATCATCGAGGGAATCGCAAAGCGGCTGGCGGTGGATATTTCCAGATTTCCGGTAAATCTGGACAGGGTGGGAAATATGTCTTCCGCGGCAATTCCGGTGCTTTTGGACGAGTTGAACAGGCAGGGGATTCTCCGGCGGGGGATGACGGTGGTTCTGTCCGGCTTCGGAGCCGGCCTGACCTGCGGAGCATGCGTGATCAGGTGGTAAACCCGCTATTGACTTTTTCTGTGGAATAGGTGCATTATAGTTTATAATAGGTAAAAGGAAGGATTTCGGAAAGGAAATGGCACAGGCGACAAAAAGCTCGTTGAATGAACTGCTGGTAAATCTCTTTGATAATGTGATGGATATGGAGGCAAAGGCAGTTATCACGGAAGAATACCGTGACATCACCAACAATGATATGCATATCATTGAAGCAATCGGAGTGGACGAGCCAAGAAATATGTCGGTGATTGCCCACAGGCTTTCCGTCACGGTTAGCACCCTGACCACCAACATGAACGGATTGGAAAAAAAGGGGTATATCCGGAAGGAGCGAAGCCTTAACGACAAACGTGTGGTGTATGTAACCCTGACCGAAAAAGGAAGGAAGGCCTTTTACCACCATCGTGACTTTCACAAGAAAATGATTAAGGCGATCGTGAAGGATTTGAGAGAGGACGAGATGGAGGTTTTGTACCGATGTCTTACAAATCTCAACAGCTTTCTGAGGCCGGAAGCGGAGGACAGATGAGGTGGAACAAAAAGAGATTCCCGGCAAAGGCAGTGCTTGCCGGGATTATCCTTACACTTTCAGTGGTCACTATAGCGGGAGTCAGCTGTATTGCGGGGCTGATTTTATGCCAAAGCGGGGGAAGTGCGCAGATTTTTATCCTGGGAGGATTGCTTATCTGCGTGCTGACCCTGCTTTTGTGCGCAGTCTGGCTTTTTTACCGTGGCTTTGGCGCCAGGAGCGTTCTGATGGGGACGGCGCTGTATACCCTGGGAAAGGCATACCCGCAGATCGCCAGAATCAATTACCGCACCGGTCAGTGTGTTTTCATTAAGGATGATGAGAATCCGGCATGCCGGCTTTTTGAGGTCTGCAGCTGGGATGAGGTGAGGACGGCGCTTTTGAATATCGTGCATCCGGAGGATACGGAAAAGTGCAGGACCTTTACCTCCACGGAAAATATGCGAAGAGTCAGAAGGCAGGGGCTGGACAGCGACACCTGTATTTACCGCCGCCGCGGCAATGGGGAGTATCAGTGGATACAGGCGATCATCGTTCCTGCGCCGGGAGAGGAAAATCAGGACTATGCCGTTCTGTACACCCGAGACGTGGACGACTCCGTGAAGGCGGAGGAGATGTATAAGGTGCAGCTGTGGGAGGGCATGCTCAAGGCCAGAGAGTCCGATTCGGCAAAATCGGAATTTCTGAAGTATATGGTGCAGAGTACACAGGCTCCTCTGAATGCGGTATCGGATCTGAGCGAGCTGGCCTGTGGCCTGATGGAGAAGGGAGAAACGCAAAAAGCGGAGTATTATCTGAAATTTGTCGGGCGGATGGGAAGCTATGTGTCCACCGTCATGGAGGATATAGCGGAATTCAGCGTCTGGAAGGAGCCGCGGCAGGTGTGCGAGAAGGAACCCTTTTGGCTGGAGGGGCTGTTGAACGGCTGCAGAGAGTATGGCGAGATCCAGGGGCGCGAAAAAAATATTTCCTTTGAGTTTGCTGCAGACAGCAGGCTTCGTCCCGGATATATCGGGGATGTGAATCGTCTGACGGGGATCCTTTACAATCTGCTGTCCAACGCCTTTCGGTTCAGCCAGGAGAACAGCAGTGTCCGTCTGGAGGCAAAGCTGGGAGAAAGCTGCGGGAGGGCAGACCGGGTTCTGTTCTGTGTCAGTGATAAAGGAAGAGGGATTCACGGGGAATTTCTGCCCAGGGCCTTCGATCTGTTTACCAGAGAGCAGCCCGGCGAGGGCGGCACGGGATTGGGACTGGCAATGGCGCGGGCAATGGCGGAGGCAATGGAAGGCGTCATTTTGGCAGAAAGCGTTCCCGGTCAGGGAAGCAGTTTTCAGCTGGAGGTTCTTCTGGAATATGTGCCAAAGGAGATCCGGGACTTGTACCATACAAGAAAATCAGGATATTTCAGAATTCTTTTGATGGATAACAGGGAACTGCCGCTGAAAAACGCGGCGGATATTCTGGCCATGGACGGTTATACGGTGGTGGGCCGCTCCGAAGGAGAGGAGACGCTGGGAGCTTTTGTAAGCCGTGTGTCGGAAAATTTTGACCTTTTGCTGACGGATATTCCCATATCGGAGATGGATCAGGCCAGGCCGGCCTGCACGGATTCTGCCGCAGAGGATGGCACCGGGGGCAGGATCCGCATTATGGCGCTGGCGGTGGGAGAACAATACCGGGAAAAGAGGGACACAAGGGAGTATGACCGGCAGGCTTTTCTGGCGAGAACCTTCCGAATCGAAAAATTCAGTCATTTTATACGAAAAAACAGAGGAAATATATGAGTACCACACAGAAAAAGAATAAAAAGCTTGGGAATATCAAAACAGTGATCTACGGCAGAACGGCCATGATTCTTGTGGGCTTTTTGGCACAGCTGACCGCCCTGGCGGTAGGTTATCTTTTGCTGAGAAGCTACAGCATCGGATTTTATGCGGTGTTTCTGGTCGTCAGCGCCGTGGCGGTGGTACGCATCTTTAATGTGGGGGACAACCCTGACATGAAGCTTTCCTGGATGCTTCCCATGGCGCTGTTTCCTGTATTTGGAGCAATCTTTTATATGACCATAGTGACCCAGCCAGGCACCAAGGTCATGTATCGCAAGCTTAAGGAGCTGGCCGGCTGTACGGCAAGGTATGTGGTGTCCGATCCCGGAGTCTGGGACAGGCTCCGCCAGGAAAGCCCTCATATGGGGCAGCTGGCCAGGTATTTGTATTGCTACGATAACAGCCCGGCCTATGAAAACACCCAGGTGAAGTATTTTTCTCTGGGGGATGAGCAGTTTCCGGTCATGCTGGAGGAGCTGCGAAAAGCGGAAAAATATATTTTCATGGAGTTCTTTATTGTCAGCGAGGGCCGTGTCTGGGATTCGGTTTTGGACATTTTGCGGGAAAAGGCAGCTCAGGGGGTGGAGGTCCGGTTCATGTACGACGGAACCTGTGTGCTGTTTAATCTGCCTGCTTATTATTCCGAAATTCTGGAGGAGGACGGCATTCGCTGCAAGATGTTCGCGCCAATCAAGCCTATTTTTTCCCCGCACTATAATAATCGGGATCATCGGAAGATTCTGGTCATCGACGGAAAGGTGGCGTTTACCGGGGGAATCAATCTGGCTGACGAGTACATCAACGAAAAAAAACGTTTCGGGCACTGGAAGGATACCGGCATCATGGTGAAGGGGGATGCGGTGGAGCGCTTCACCTTTATGTTCCTGGAAATGTGGAACGAGTCCGAGCGGCACAGGGATACCTATGAAAGATTTATGCGCCCCAAAGACGTGTCCATGCCCTCTGACGGCTATGTGATTCCCTACAGCGTCTGTCCCCTGGGAGAGGAACGGGTGGGGGAGCGGGTGTACCTGGACATTATCAATACGGCGCATACCTATGTGCATATTATGACGCCCTATCTGATTCTGGATTATCAAATGCTGATGGCCCTGGTGTACGCGGCGAAAAGAGGGGTGGAGGTGGTGATTATCATGCCTCATATTCCGGATAAAAAGTATGCGTTTATGCTTGCCAAGACCTATTATGAACAGCTGCTGGAGGCGGGGGTGCGCATCTGCGAATACGAGCCGGGCTTTGTCCATGCCAAGGTGTTTGTGTCGGATGATGTCAAGGCTGTGGTGGGAACCGTGAATCTGGATTTCCGCAGTCTGTACCATCATTTTGAGTGCGGCGTGATCCTGTATAAGAGCTCTCAGGTGGCGGTGATCGAGCAGGATGTGCAGGATACGCTGCAGAAGTGTCTGAAAATGTCTGTGTCGGATTACGGAAAGCTGAAGCTGCGGGACAGAGTGCTGGCCCGGGTCATGAGGCTGATAGCGCCGCTGCTCTGAGGCTGATCAGAGGCAGCTTTGGTAAAATTTTCAATAAAATTTTTTCTCACAGATAAAACCTTTTACATCAGATGCCGTTTATATGAGAGAAGGCGGCAGGACTTTTCGTAAGTCGGCCGGACCTGACCCCGGGAAGCAGGAGGAAGCGTTTTGAAGGATACACAGATACTGGAGCTGTACTGGGCGAGAAAGGAACAGGCGATCACAGAGACCCAGCAGGCATACGGGGCCTATTGCTACAGCGTTGCCTGGCACATCCTCTTTGACAGAGAGGATTCTGATGAATGTGTGAATGATACCTGGCTGAGGGCATGGAATGCTATTCCGCCCAAAAGGCCTGGAAAGCTTTCTCTGTTTTTGGGGACAATTACCCGGAATCTGGCACTGGACAGATGGAAAAAGAGGCATACGGTGAAACGGGGCGGCGGGGAAATGACCATAGCGCTGGACGAGCTGGCAGAATGCGTTCCGGCTTCGGTAAATACGGAGGACGCTGTGGAGGCGGCGGAGCTGGAGCGGCTGTTGAATGTTTTTCTGCATACCCTGTCCCGGCGGGACTGTGATATTTTTCTGCGGAGGTATTGGTACGTGGAGGAGTACGGCGAGATCGCAGACCGTTTTGGGATGAATCTGAATACCGTGAAGACCAGTCTGTTCCGAACCCGTGCAAAGCTGAAGGGATATCTGGAGAAGGAGGGCATCACGCTATGAAAGAGTCCAGGGAGGATCAGGATCAATCCAGGGAAGATCAGGAACAAAAAGAGAGAGCGGCGTTGCGGCTTATGGAGGCCTTATCCGGCGCGGATGAGGAGCTGCTGGAGCGTGCCCGGGGAGAAGCTGAAAAAACCGGAAGGATGAGAGCCGGAAAGCCTTTATGGCAGTATGGCAGGGCATGGGCGGCAGTTCTTTGTTTCCTTGTGGTGGGAGCCGTCTCCTGGGGAGGCCTGAGGCTTATGACCATGCGTATGGGGGGCTCTGATAATAACAGCGGGAATGCATATGACGCGGGGCAGCAGTCCCAGACGCCGGAGAAGGGGCCGGAACTTTCCGAGGGGGAGGCTGGCGCTGACGCCGGGGAAAATGGGGCGGCGCCCCAGGAGGCGCCCTGCGGCTTCGAAGGATTCGACCAGGAAAAAAAGCGTGAGGAAGACGGATATCAGGGAGACGGTCAGGATGCTGAGGGTCAAAGGGGGAACGATCAGGATGAAGGCAGCCAGTCAGGGAACATTCAGAATGGAGCAGGTCAGTCAGGGAACAGTCAGAGTGGTACCGGCAAGCTGGAAAACGATCAGCAGGAGGTCAGCCGCGGCCCGGAGGCAGCGGAGGATGCCATAGGAGAGCTGGAGACTGCGGGGTGTCCGGCTGCCCCTGAGAGGCAGAAGCTTACCGAGGCGCAGGCCCGGGAGTCGGAGCTGGGGGGATATGTGCCGAAGGTGCTGCCGGCCGGTTACGTCTTTGAGGAAGCCAGCCGGAAGATTGGGGAGGAGGATTCTCAGACGCCGTCTGATTTGCGCCTGATCTGGTGCAGGGGGATGGACTCTATCACGCTGCATATTACCCGGGACGAAACGCAGGAAATATCGGTGGTGGACGTGAACGCTCCCGAAACCTATGACCAGAGGCTGTACGAGATTCCGTTGGGGGAGTCGGTGCCCCGGGAATATTGGGAGAGTGTCAGCAATCCAGTTTTTGCGGCGGAGGATCTGAGCCTGGAGGTGATAGAAAGCCGTATGGTTTCAGGCGCCGGAGATTCGGGGGATACGGATACGCCCAGGGGAAATTTTGCGGTGCTGTATTCCGACGGCGTGCTGGTGGAGTTTTCCGGCCGGGGAACGGCGGAAGAGATATGGAATATGTTTGAGGGGCTGGAATGACCGGCCCCTCAGATATTTTCATTTTCCAGCATTCGGTATCCGATGCCGATCTCGGTGAATACATACTGGGGCTGGGCGGGGTTTTCCTCGATCTTCCGCCGGATATTTGCCATGTTGACCCGCAGGATCTGGTTGTTGCTGTCCATGTATGGTCCCCAGATAGCATTCATAATAAAGCGGTAGGTGAGTACTTTGCCGGAGTATTCCGCCAGCAAGGTCAACAGCTGGTATTCGATCTGGGTCAGATGAATTTCCTCTCCCCGCAGAAATATCAGACGTTTTTCGAAATTGATTTCCAGGTCCAGCGCTTTGTAGATTCTTTCGGGAGAATTTATGTGGCTGTGCCGGAGGGAGGTGCGGATGCGGGCCATCAGCTCCGAGGTGCCGAAGGGCTTCGTAACGTAATCATCGGCGCCCAGATCCAGAGCATGTACCTTTTCCTGTTCCTTTGTTCTGGCAGAGATTACAATTACAGGCATGCGGCTCCAGGTGCGCACCTGCATAAGCACCTGGCATCCGTCCATATCGGGCAGCCCCAGGTCCAACAGGATCACATCAGGGCAGAGGGAGGCAGCAAGGCTCAATCCTTCCTTTCCCGTAAGAGCACAGGTGATCCGGTAGCCGTTTTCGGACAGGGAGGTGGTGATAAAGGAACAAATGCTTTTATCGTCTTCCACTAACAGAACATGTATTTTTGTTTTCATAGGTTCCTTTCTTTTTTGGCAGAGTGAAGGTGAATTCCGCTCCATGTCCGTGGTTGCGTCCTGCCAGAGTGCCCTGGTGGGCGTCGATGATGGTTTTGCAGATCACCAGTCCGATGCCGATGCCCTTTTGGCCGTCCGCCGTGTGGGAAGCGGAATAATCCGTGCCGTCGAAAAGATGATCCAGAAGACTGTCAGGAAGTCCGCTTCCGTAGTCCCGGACGGTAAAGGAGACCCATTCGGGATGGTTTTCCACGATCAGCTCCACAGGCTCGTCCGTGCCGGAGTGGGACAATGCATTCTCCAATAAATTGATGGTCACCTGCTCGATGAGGATTGCATCCATGGGAAGCATGATAAGTTCCTCGGGGATCCGGGCCCGGATCCGACACGAGGGATGGCGCTTCTGCATTCTCTGGAGGGACTCGCCGATCACCTCCTCCACCGATTCCTCGCTGGTGCTGATAGCCATATCGTCGTTTCTGATCCGAGTGATTGATAACAGATTTTCCACCATATTGACCAGCCAGCTGGAGTCTTCAAATATATTAGTCATGAGGGCCAGCTTTTCCTCCTCGGTAAGGTCGGCGTGGTGGTCCATATAAGCCTGGCTGTTGCCGATAATGCCGGTGAGAGGTGTGCGCAGGTCATGGGAAATGGCCCGAAGCAGATTGGCGCGGATTTTTTCTTTTTCGGCTTCGGCCAAAAGCCGTTCCCGTTCGGCAAGCGAGGCGGACTGCTTCGCCAGGCTGGAGGTGAGGGAGCCCAGCAGTAAGGTGATGGCTGTCATGCACAAAATAGTGACGGGATAGCCGGCAGGGGAAAGGTCCAGATGGCAGCTGTGACGTGTGTCTATGATATAAAGCCAGAGCACCGAGAACAGGGAGCAGAGGACACCGTAAACATATCCTGTAGTGCAGCAGGATATCAGCGCCAGGAAAAAGGCAAATATCAGGGGCACATTTGCCGAATTGCCGGGAGAGGCGCATATATATGCCGAAGAAATGCCCGCGGCGGCAGCCATGCATAAAACGGACAACACCAGGCTGTAGAGGTGTTGCTGGAACTTGGGCAGAACCTGGATCCTTTTGCGCATCAGATATTCCTCTTTTGTAGGTGCAGCAGGGGAGGGATCCCCTGTATTGAAGGTGTGTGGATATGTCACATTATACAATAGTTTTCGGGGGAGAGGCAAGGAAGCGACGTAAAGAAAGTGTTAAAAATCAGCAATTATTGACGGAATTTCCATTTTAATACTTTTTTAATTCCTATTTTCCGGCAGGTGTTGTATGATAATAGCAGGGCAAGTGCTGCGGACAGCGGCAGCGGGCCATATTAAAAAAGGAGGGCGCCAGACTGCATGAATGAGAAGTTAAAGGAAAAAATCAGGGAATCCCTGTCGAGCGTACTGCCCATCACGATGATCGTTTTGCTTTTGAGCGTTACGCTGGTGCCGATGCAGATCAGCACCCTTGCGTTGTTTCTTACAGGGGCGGTTCTGCTGATTATAGGCATGGGTTTTTTTCAGCTGGGGGCGGAGACGGCCATGACGCCTCTGGGCCAGGGTGTGGGCGGAAGGCTGGTGAAGAGCAGGAGCGTTCTGATAATGGTGGCTGTCTGTTTCCTGATGGGGGCTATCATCACCATTTCGGAGCCGGATCTTCAGGTGCTGGCCAATCAGGTGCCGACCATTCCCAACCAGGTGCTGATCTGGACCGTGGCGCTGGGAGTGGGTATTTTTACCGTGGCGGCGCTTTTGCGTATTCTGTTTCAGATCAGCCTTTCCAAATTGCTGATGATTTTTTACATATTGATGCTGGTGCTGTCCTTTTTTACGCCGTCAGAGTTTGTGGCGGTGGCCTTTGACGCAGGCGGTGTTACCACGGGGCCTATGACCGTGCCCTTTATCATGGCCATGGGTGTGGGTCTTTCCGCCGCCAGAAGCGACAGAGACAGCGGAAACGACAGCTTCGGTCTGATCGCACTGTGCAGCATCGGTCCGATTCTGATGGTATTGCTGCTGGGGATTTTCTTTCATCCTACGGAAGCGGCTTTTACGGAGGTGGTGATTCCCAATCTGGTGACTACGTCGGATGTGGTCAGGGAATTTGCTTCCTCGGCCCCTCATTATGCCCGGGAGGTATTGCTGAGTATTCTTCCTGTGGCAGGTGTCTTCGTTATTTTTGAACTGTTCACCCGCAACTACCGTAAGAGGCAGGTGCAGAGGATGACGGTAGGTTTTGTATATACGGTGTTTGGACTGATTTTGTTCCTCACAGGCGTGAATATCGGTTTTGCGCCTGTGGGAAGTCTGCTGGGAGGCGGCCTGGCGGGAGGAAGCTTTAAATGGGCGCTGATTCCCATCGGGAGCATCATAGGCTATTATATCGTCAAAGCGGAGCCTGCGGTGAGAGTGCTCAACGAGCAGGTGGAGGAGATCACCGGAGGCATGGTTTCCTATAAAATGATGAACCTGGCGCTGTCTGCCGGTGTGGCCTGTGCGGTGGCTCTGGCCATGGCCCGGGTGCTGACCGGCGTCAGCATTTACTGGATCGTGATTCCCGGATATCTGCTGGCCCTGCTTTTAAGCAGGTTTGTTCCTCCGGTTTTCGTGGGTATCGCCTTTGACTCCGGCGGAGTGGCCAGCGGTCCCATGACGTCTACATTTCTGCTGCCTCTGGCCATGGGAGCCTGTACGGCGGTGGGAGGCAACGTGGTGACGGATGCGTTTGGTATCGTGGCCCTGGTGGCTCTGGCGCCGCTGATCGCCATACAGATCATGGGCCTTGTCTATGTGAGAAAGACAAGAGCCGTTCAGCAGCCGGCAGAGGTGATCCTGGAGGATGTCATCGTGGACCTGGACGATATGGTTGTGGATTTGGAGGAGGAATGAGCATGACAGATATGAATCGACAGATTTGTCCGCGGATGCTGATCACGGTTACGAAGGAAGAGGATCAGAGGAGGGTGGAGGAGGTGCTGGAATCCATGGAGATTCCCATCTGTCTTCAGGTCCGGGGGAAAGGGACGGCTCCCTCCGAGATGATGGATATTTTCGGTCTCAGCGGAACCACCAGACTGCTGACAGTAGCTTTTTTACCCAGGCTTCGGGTGAAGCCTTTGTTTGAGATTCTGCATAATAAGCTTTCTTTCCGCCATAAGGGAGGAGGCATCGCCATCACTGTTCCCATCAGTGGGCTTCAGAGCTATATACTGGAAAGGCTGGGGGACGAGGAGCGGGCTCAGGCGGAGGAGGTATTGAAAGGAGACGAGGAAGAGATGAAGGAGAAGGCAGAGTATACGGTGATTCTGGTTTCTGTGGCCAGCGGTTACAGCGACGATGTGGTGGATGCGGCCAGGAATGCCGGAGCCAAGGGCGGCACGGTGATGAAGGGACGCCGCCGGAATTCCGAGAAGGTGAGCAGACACTTTGGCATTTCCATGCAGGAGGAGCAGGACTTTGTAATGATCGTGGTTCCCAGGGAAAAGAAAAACGAGATCATGACAGCCATTTCCGGTGCATGCGGGCTTGGCTCCAAGGCTCACGGGGTGGTTCTGGCGCTGCCGGTGGACGATGTGTTGGGGCTGGCAAACTAAAAGCTGGCTGACGCGCCGGCTTCCGGCGGATGCGCAGAGATTTTCGCATTTATGTGAGGCCTGGCAGGATTTGAAGAATGTGTAAAGGCAATCAATATGAAGCAAAGAGAAGTATTTCCTGATATATTGAGGACAGCGGCCACCTGCGCGGTGGTGCTGCTTCACACGGTGACCGGCGTCATGGATCACACAGATATGGTGCAATATCCTGTGCAGAGCAGGGTCTTTCAGGCGCTGCTGGATCTGACCTGCTGGTGTGTGCCGGTTTTTGTAATGATTTCGGGGTATTTTTTTCTGGATCCAAAGCGGGAGCTTACATTCCGTCTTATGCTGACCAAATATTGCAGAAGAATTGCGCTGGCGCTGCTTTTGTTCGGCGTGCCTTATGCCTGGCTGGAGCTGATTATGCGGGAGAGAACATTTCGGCCAGGGATGATAGGGGAGGGTTTCCTCATGGTGCTTCGTGGGGAGACCTGGTCCCATATGTGGTATCTGTATCTGATATTGTTTTTGTATCTACTGACACCGGTTTTTCGATGGCTTTTGAGCCGGCTGCCAAAGCCTGTGATTTGGGGGATTTTGGCAGTTCTCTTTCTGGGAAGCAGCGTACAGCCGTATCTGATGAAGCTTTTGAGTCTGGAGCTGCCAACGGTGATTCCTGACTGGGGGATTTATCTTTTTTACTATATCTGCGGATATCTGTTTGCTGTGAAGGACCGGGAGCGGCACGAAAGCAGCCAAAAGACCGGAAAAATCTGTATGCTGCTTCTCTTCCTGCTGCTTGCGGGTATGACGGCCAGCAGGTTTGTGGGGAATTATACGCTGCAGCTGGCCTATAATTATCCTTTTACCGCGGCTGCCGCTCTGCTTTTGTTCGGCTGGGCAGCGGAGGACTTTGGGAAAAGGGTATTCGTTTCCGAAGAGGGCGGGAGAGGCTTTTGGCAGAGGATCTCAGGGCTTTGTTTTGGTATCTATCTGATTCACCCCGTATTCCTGAATCTGTTGTATAAATTTCTCCATGTGACGCCTTTGTCCGTTGGGGCGGGGCTTTCCCTGCCGCTGTTTTTCCTGGGAATTTTGCTGCCGGCGGTACTGGGGGCCTGGGTGATGAAAAAGATACCTGTTCTGGATCGATATGTGTTGTAGTGACAGTCAGAAATTGACAGACGGAAATGGTTCGGGCGGACGGCAATGCCGTCCGCCCGGTTGAAGAAAAACCGGATGAATAGAGTGACAGGCGGTTTTACCGGCTCCACCGTCCGGATGCCCCGCAGGGAAGCACCAGACCGCTTGCTCTTACGGGCAGGCCGATTTCTGCCGCCTCTACCCGGCCCCCGAACCTTTTTGCCAGAACAGTCTGGAGCATGTAGGACAGGACTGCAGGCTGGAGGCCTGTGGTGTAGGAATTGAGCAGAAAGAACAATGGCTTTTCTGACAGAACGGAAGCTGTGAGCTCCAGAAAGGGCCATATGCTGTCCTCTATTTTCCAGATCTCCCCCTTGGGGCCTCTGCCGTAGGAGGGAGGATCCATGATAATGGCATCATATCGATTTCCTCTGCGAATCTCCCGTTCCACAAATTTTACGCAGTCGTCTACCAGCCATCGGATGGGGGCATTCCCCAGACCCGAGGCCTGGGCGTTTTCCCTGGCCCATCCCACCATGCCCTTGGAGGCGTCCACGTGGGTGACGCATGCGCCGGCGCTGGCTGCGGCCAGGGTAGCGCCGCCGGTGTAGGCGAAAAGGTTCAGCACTTTGGGGGATACGCCGGTGCTTTGGGCCTCCCGGCGCAGGAGCAGAGAGAACCAATCCCAGTTGACGGCCTGCTCCGGAAAAAGGCCGGTGTGCTTAAAGCTGAAGGGCTTCAGGCGAAAGGTCAGTTCCTCTCCGGTTCCTTTCTCCGAAGAAGGGCCGGAAGGGTTCTCTTTGGGGCAGGCGCTCAGGCGGTAGGAGATGCTCCATTCGTCCGGCAGGTCAAAAAACTCCCATTCTCCGCCGCCCCTGGTGCTTCTGTGATAATGTCCGTTTCTGTGTTTCCAGCCCTTATGGCTGCGGGGAGTGTTCCAGATGACCTGGGGATCCGGCCTTACCAGAATATAATCGCCCCATCTTTCCAGCTTTTCACCGCCTGAGGTGTCCAATACTTCGTAATCCTTCCAACGATCTGCAATCCACATGACAAGGATCCTTTCTGTAAAAAAGTCGTCTGCCGTCTGCGGCGGCATTTTGTTACAATTTATCATGTTTTTTGCATTCCGGCAACTATAAGTTTGGAGGCAGAAAGAGGAAATGCGGATATCCATCCGATTCCCTGGAACAGCCGCATTTCTTTTTGTCAAATCCGGACAAAATGCAAATTTTGTAGGGCAATCGCAAAGTCTTAAATAGTAATACAGGCATTGAAAAATAAGGGTTT
>CAMWUL010000012.1 GCA_947177445.1 uncultured Lachnospiraceae bacterium
AACAGCTTTTGAAAGGCAATTATGGCTTTATGTGCCAATATGACAATGAGCCAGACTTTGAAACCGTTTGGAGTTCCATATTTGATTTGGAGAGTTTAGCCATTTACCGTGCAGAGGGAGACCCAAGAAAAAAGACATTTGTCAGCGATAATAGGCTGCATGATTTAAAATTTAAGTGAGCAGGGAAATTGAAAGCATTGGTACAATCGCAGCTTTCACATCATCCGCCTTTAAAAACGGGCAGCAAAAAGGGGTATTTCAGAACCGCTGGCACATAGTCAATCCCCCGCTGCCTGCAGCGGGGGATTTGCCCTCACGGCATTCGTCAAGATCCCATGGATGCAGACATCCGGAAGTTTGACTCATTGCCCGCGGGAATAAAGACTACTTCATACATTCATTTACCCACGTAATGAAATTAGCAGTGCTGTCTCCTGTGCGCTCTGCCTTGACATGCTGCTGCCCCCATACGGCTGCAAAGTCGACAGATTCCACTCCGTCATAATTCTGAAGTGCAAGAGCAAGGTTTACCTCCGTTGTAAGCGAAGTATCACTCTGCGCAATGCCGCTGCGAATTCTCCAATACTTTGCAGGCGTGCTGGTTCCATATCCATCCTCAGATTCCAGCAGATAATAAAGAGGCGTATACATGTTCAGTCTCTGAGCTGCCGTATAGCCAACAGCATCCTTTTTTTGAAGATCCTCTTCAAAATCAGAAGCATAGCTGCTTTCGAGCTCTTTCAATATATCTGCAAGCATAGCATCGAAATGGGCCCCATTTCCATCCCCATATCCAAACAGCACATTTTCTCCCTGTCCGGCATTAAGCTGGTCAAATGCTCCAAGATTTTTCGATACGCCCTTAAAGGCTTTTACAAAATCACTGACGCTTGTAATTGAAGCCGTATTTGTTTCTGCATCATAGGTGACCCAGATACCGTTTGCATTGAGCGCATCAATATAGTCGCCGGCAGTTTCATAGATTCCGGAGATTGTAATACCATTTAAAGTCTCAATACGGGTTATATCATCCAGTTCTTCAAAGGAGCCTTCTGCATTGTCCCGGCCACCGAAGCCGCCGTTCTCGGCCTGACCGTCAAAACCGCCTTTTCCATCCATTTCCCGTGTTCCGCGGCCACCATCTTCTTTGCCTCCCGGCATACCAAAGCCGCCGAAATCGCCTTCTCCCTCCGGCATACCAAAGCCGCCGAAATCACCGTCTCCTCCACGGCCTCCAAACCCGCCCATACCGCCGGGCCCCATATCTTTTCCTCCGCCGGCAGATGAATCATAGGGGAATTCCGTATCTGAAAGGAAGTTATTCAAAGACTCTTCAATCACGCCCAAAATATAATCATAATAGCTGCCTGCCTGATATATTCCCTCTGTTGATTCTTCAAGGATCAGGACATTTCCGTTTTCATCTTTTATTCCCACCTGATTGATATAGTCAGCAAAAGCCGCGGCCAGTGCATCAGAAATCGCCTGTTCATCATCAGAAAGCCCGCTTCTTGTTACGCCCATCATCCATTCATAGGCTTCATCCGCGCTGTCCAGATTGGTAATCGGGCACCAATCCATGGAACCATAAACGGCATCACTGACGCCCTGTACCGCACCGATTTGTTCAAGATAAGGAGTATAAAGGCCGCTGTCACCGGCTGCGCCCACAACAGCAGACTGTGCACCGCCGCCGCTCATACCAAATACAAATATTTTTTCCGCATCTCCCGGCGTAATATCATCTATATATCGCAGATAGCGGATTGCGGCCTTAATATCCGTGACGCCGGCCGGTGCGCCCGCATCTCTTCCACGGCACCCGGCATGAACATATACAAAACCGGCCTCCATATACTCCGGCAGACTCGTATAGCCCGTTAACGCCGCCTGAGCCGAATAGCCCGGTGTGTCAATTGGCATGACAATCGGAGCGGTTTGGGCCGTAAACCCATTCACTTTTGCATTTGAATTTACTTCGCAGGTGTACGTTCCGTCACCATTGTCAGTTCCGGAAAAATAATCACCCGGCACAAAAACAGCCAGCTTTTCATAGGACGCATCTGCAGGAGTCTCGCAATACGATATGCCGATCTGATAATAGACATTATCGTCCGCATGATACATCCACTTTGACATATCTATTTTCTCCAAATTTGTAACAGTACTTCCGGGGCTATCCGTTTCGTCCTCCAAAGTTCCTTCCGTATTAGCGTTGTCGGTTGCCGGCGCTCCACAAGCTGACAACTGACCAATCATCAATGCCGCCATTACAACTGCTGGGATTTTTTTCTTCATTTTTATTCCTCCATTCTATTTTTTTGGAGTGTTTTATAATGCGAACTACCATCCGCAGCAGATTCAATAGCATAAAAAGTATACTATGAATTTATGAACTTTTCAATTTGCTGTCTGGAATTTTCACAAAATTTTCAAAGTTGCTGTTCACATCGCGCCATTCGCAAAACACACCTACGGCGCTTTTTCGCCGCTTTACAGCCACAGTCAGGCGAGGCGAAGCCAAGCATAAAAAAACAGTTGACAACCGTACACACATCGTATATACTGTACTCATTGAATAAGTACACTAATAACGAAATGTACACGCAAAAGGAGGTGGATTGATGGAAATAATCATAAGCAACAGCAGTGATAAGCCTATTTATGAACAAATTTGTATGCAGATCAAAAATTTGATTATGAATGGAACCTTGTCTTCCGGCGAAGCGCTTCCATCCATGAGAGCCTTGGCAAAGGACCTGCATATCAGTGTTATCACTGTCCAGAGAGCTTATGAAGATTTGACCCGCGACGGCTTTATCGAAACAGTATCCGGAAAGGGAAGCTTTGTTGCCGCCCAGAACAAAGAGTTCATTCAGGAAGAACAGCTTCGTATAGCGGAAGAATTATTACAGAAAGTTGCGGAAATCGGCAGGGCGCACGGAATTTGCTATGAACAGATGGCAAATATTTTAAGGCTGTTTTACGAGGAATAGCAGAAAGGTATTGATATGAATCAAAATAATATTTCAGTGCAGGATTTATGCAAACAATTTGACGGCTTTTTACTGGACCACGTTTCCTTCCAGGTTCCCAAAGGCAGGATCGTGGGCTTCATCGGGGAAAATGGAGCCGGAAAGAGTACCACCATCAACCTGATACTCGACGAGCTCAAAAAGGATAACGGACAAATCAGGCTTTTCGGTGCGGAAAACACGGTTGTCTCCACAAAGGAAAAGATCGGAGTAGTCTTTGACGAGTGCAATTTCCATGACGTATTCAACGCCCGGGATATTGAAAAAATATTGTCCGGCGTATATCAGTCCTGGGACACCGGCCTTTACAGGCAATACCTGAATAAATTTAATATACCGGAAAAGAAACAGATCGGCTCCTTTTCCAAGGGAATGAAAATGAAATTGTCCATCATCTGTGCCATGGCCCATAAGCCAAAGCTTTTGATTTTAGATGAGGCAACCTCAGGACTTGATCCGGTTGTGCGGGACGAAATATTGGATTTATTTTTGGATTTTATGCAGGACGAGGAGTGTTCTATCCTGTTTTCCTCTCATATTACATCAGACATACAAAAAATTGCGGATTATGTGATTTTGATTCATCAGGGCAAAATTATTTTTGAGGAGCCAAAAGATGATCTGATATACAATTTCGGGATTCTGAAATGCGGAAAAGAGCAATTTACTTCCATTTCTCCCGACGATTATATTATTCACAGAAAAACAAATATGAGCGTGGAGTGCCTCGTCCGCAATAAGGAGGCTGCAAAACACAAATACAAAAATATGGTGATGGATAACGCAACACTGGAGGATATAATGCTTTTCTACATCAAAGGAGGCGCGGCATGAAAGGACTGATTTATAAAGACATTTCCCTTTTCTTTAAAAGTATCGATAAAAAAGTAATCTTGATCGCTGCCGGCACGATCATACTGCTGATGTTTAATACCGGCGTTTATGCAGGGCTGTTTACTTCCATGATGCTTGCAATGACAATCGGTATGCAAAACGTTATGAGTTTTGCAAGCGACGAAAGGGCCGGCTGGAAAAAATATCAGCTGGCCATGCCGGTAAACGCCGCCTCCGTAGTAATCAGCAAATACCTGGCCGTTGTCTGTACTCTGGCAGTCAGCCTTATGGGAAGCCTGTTATTCAATCTCTTATCCAGCGTTGCTTTTCGCAGGTTTGACGCCCTTGTCTGGGGCATTTCTGCCGCCGCCTCCATACTCATCCCTTTATTATGGACCGGCATCTGTCTGCCCCTGACCTATTGGTTTGGTTTCCATATCGCTCAGACAATGGGGCTGTTCGCCGTAATCCCCATGTTCTACTTTATCAAATATTTTGAAGACGGCGCAGGATTTTCTGCCATGACAAATGTTATTCCCTCTTATATTGCCGTAACGGGGATCGCGGCAGTCACCCTCTTTATCCTTTCGATGATCATAAGCATGATCGGCTATAACCGCAGAAAGTAACATCAAAAAGAAAAGTTAAAAAAAGTCAAAAACAGAGCCGCCGGACCAGGGCTGATGCCCCGCTGCCCGTCGACTCTGTTTTTATTCTTTATATTCAGCGGCTGAGAGCCTGTACCAGCAGAGGCATAAAAATACCTCCCTGTACGCTTCGCGCTATAAAATGACAATACTTTCCTGTTTCGGAATCGTACCAGTCGGAGAAAGGCACCCGGGTGGGGCTGTTTTCCAGGTAATCGGCCACCGGCTGAATCAGACGCCGCTGCTGCTCTCTATCCTGTGTCATGGCCGCACACCAGAGGATCCAGTCGCTCTTGGTATAGGAGGCGCGGCTGTCAAGGGATACTCCATAGGTTCCGGTTTTCTTTTCATACCAGGCCAGCTCCTTCTCGTACACCTCTTCCCCGAAAAGGCCGCTGCCGAAGATTTTATCCCACACCATATTGTATTTCAGGCTCCAGGTCTCCGGAGAACCAAAGGCCAGCATATAATGGTCTCCCGCGTCCGAGCGTTTGCACCAGTCAGCCGCCATGTCCCTTGCCCTTTCATGGTATCCTTCCGCCTCTGCTTCCCGGCCCAGACGGCCCAGCAGGCGGGCGTAGGCCTCGATCCCCATGATGGCTTTCAGGGACAGGTTTGTATTGTGGGCCAGATGGCCGGCAAAATCATCGGTGCAAAGCTGTTCTCCGGGATCAGAGCCAAATTGAATCAGATACTTGACCCACTTTTCCAGTATCCCCATCCAGGGACCGGCAAATTCGCCGCTTCCCTCGGCCATACACACCGCTTCCGTCATGATCAGCATGTTGCCGCATTCCTCCACGGGCATCTGATAGACCGGATCATAAATACCGCAGCCTGCGGGATAACTGTATAAGGGCGGGCACACGTCATCCTTCCAGGGCTCGTAGCCCATGCCCTTCTTTCCTTCGATCAGGGCATAGACCTGACCCCAGGCGTAAGGGTAACGCCCCACGTCGTGGGGGGCAAAATCATATTCCCACACATCACAGGAAGCAAACCGGAAGATGGGACGAAGCATCCCCTTCACCAGCTCCGGATTATACAGCAGAAACAGCGGCACGGAAGGATAGCTGACATCTACCGTTCCGATACAGCCGTTGGAGTCGTTTTCCTTGGAAAGGAAAATCACATTTCCTTCCTCGTCCAGGATCAGCTTATGAGCGGCCACCGCATGCCGATAGCTGAAGCAGCAAATATACGCATATGCCTCCCCTCCCAGAGAAAAGGCCTTGTCAAAGATCTCCCGATCCAGCGTCTGCGCGCGCTTAAACACCTCCTCCCGGTCCGAAAGGGCGGCTCCCACCGCATCCAGGATCGTGCCATAGCTGCGGGTCCAGGCGCCCTTTTTCCACTCCCCGAAATAGTTAATGGATACCAGGTCATCCCAGGCCAATACCAGCCCCGTATGACCGCCCGCCTCCGGCACGGGAAGACAGCAGGACAGCTCTCCCGCTTCCAGGGAAAAGGCAAGCCGGGCATCCTCCTGGGCGGAGGCCAGATACACATACCCCCAATCGGCAGTTACCCGATCACCGCTGCCGCTCAGGGGCTGCTGTACGGCCCTCCCCATCACCGCGTATTTGTATGGGGGGACTTCCTTTTTCCCGGGACGGCAGTAGCTTCCTCCCGCCATTCTCTCCCGCCTGCGGGATACCAGATCGGAGGCTACCGTAAAGCAGACCTCCGCCCTGCACTCCGTTTTCTTTTCCACCTGAAAATCCACATAGGCGCAGGGACGGGACAGGAGCTCTATGGAATCCGGCAAAAGCGGCGATGTAAAGCGCACCGAAAGCTTTACCTTTTCGTTTTCAAACATATATTCCGTGGCCGTGGCTGTCACATCCACCCACTGCTGAGGGATCGCCTCGTGAATCCCCCTCTCCCCCAAAAAGCAGTATACTGCGTCATCAACCTTTATGTAACCCTGCAGCCTCTGACGCTCCCCGCACCAGTGCACCGGATCCTTGTCATAAAGATGATCTGCGTCGGACCATATGGAAAAAAACGGATCCTGCAGTATCAACGGAATTGCCGCCGCCTTTTTGATTTTCATTTAAAATGTTCCTCTCTTTCTGAGCTGACTACGCTCTGTGATCCTGCCCTGCGCTACTGAGCAGGAATGTAAACCCTTTTGTAAAATTTCTCCAGCACCAGCCGAAGTCCAACGTGCTCTTTTGACTGATCCACCGCGGACCAGGCCTCTCTTATTTCCTCTATGGATGCCGTCTCCAGATTCAGATTGGCATTTTTCTGGGAACGGATCCCCCAGTAGCTGTTTCCTTCTGTGACCTTATAGGTCCAGGTGGTCCAGCACATGCCGAAATCGTCCATAAGCGCCAGCGCCTTTTCCCAGGCCTTCAGATTGTTAAAAAAGGTAAACTCTCCCAGGTAGCTGGGTACATTATAGCCCGCCTGCCGAATCTGCTGCAGCCGTCCACGAATACCCTCCACCTGTTTTCCTTCCAGATTGTCATAATCCCCCCAATGATAATTATGGTACTCGTACATCACATTCTCCCAGCCATACTCCTGAGGATTGGGCAGATCCACAGGATCCCAGGTCGCCCCCATAATAATCACATGATTCTGGTCGATCCGGCGGATTCTCTGATATGCCTCATCATAAATCCCCCATAACAGCTGATGCAGCTCAGCCGCGGACAGGCTTGCCTCATAGCGGTAAGGTCCAAATGGCTCATTGAGCAGATCATAGGCAGCCACCCAGGGATTATCCTTAAAATGCTCTGCAATCCCTTCCCAAATCCTGTAATAAAGCTCCTGATTTGCCGCCGCATCATCACCGAAGAAAAACCGGGAGGCCTTTTCATTCTCCCCTCTTCCATCGCTTCCGGAATGATCCGCACCATTCTGAGACCCGGGGGCTCCGTGCAGATCCAGAATCACATAGATTCCCCGTTTCCCGGCCTCTTCCACAAACCAGTCCAGCCTCTGACTCCAGTTTTCATAAAACTCACCCTTCTCATCCACCAGGCTGCGATACCAAAAGGGCAGGCGGATACAGTTCATACCGATCTGCTGACAATAATCAAAATCTGCCTCCGTCCAGTAATGATCCTGGTAAAGAGCCACCAGCTCCTCTCTGACCTCCTTTCCGAAGCGTTCCTCCAATATAGCATAAATATCTTCTTCTGCATAGACGTTTTCGGTTTGTTTCGTGGTAGTCATCCAAAATTCCTGCAGCAGATAGCCGCCGGCGTTGGTACCCCTCAGCTGTACCACATCTCCCTGTCCCGCATTGTCCCGCAGAACCTTCCCGTCCGCACGAAGCATGGGGTTTTCAGCTATTTTATATTCCCGTTTTTCAAACCCTTCCATTTCTTCCTCCTCCAAAAAAGCCTCCGGCACCTTTGACCCTACCCGGGTCTGCAGACGCTTCTCTCCGGTCTCCTCCATAGAGTCCTGCAGATTCCCGGAAGAATCCTGTATTTCTCCGGACCCTTCCGGAGCTTCCTTTCCGCTGCAGCCGCTCATCAGCAGCGCCGCAGCAATGCATGCCGCATATGCCACATATTTTGTTATCTTCATAAGCCTCCTATTCGCCTGTGATTCCTGTATTTTCGATTCCCTGAATAAACTGTTTCTGCACGAATCCGTACAACACCAGCAGGGGGGCAATGGAAATCAAAGTAGCCGCCATTTTATAGGCTTCATTGATTTTGAAACTGCTGGTAGATCCCACACCGGCGTTGGCGATTCCTTCAAACTGACTGTCAAAGACGGACAGCTTCGCCGGCAGCAGATCCATGGTTCCCCCTAAAAACGTAGACGTCTGGTAGGTCTCGTTCCAGTTCCACACAAAAGCAAACAAAAATACGATCAGCACCGTGCTCACGGACAGCTTCACCGCGATGTGGTAAAAGGTCTGCAAAGGGCCTGCCCCATCGATCATAGCCGCCTCGTCCAGGGAATAAGGCACCAGATTAAAAAAATTCCAGCATATCAAAATCAATATAGTACTGTTAACACCCTGTCCCAACACGGCCATCAGCACCTGGGGAATGGGCGTGCCCAGAAACTGTAAGCCGGTTCCCTGCTGTGCCAGAATGAAAATAATCAGCCTGGGAATCATCAGCAGCGCCGTGGGAAGAATAAAGGCCAGCAGAATCATCACAAACCAGAAATTCCTTCCCCGAAATCGGAACCGGGAAAGCCCATAGCCTGTCATGGCCGCCACAAGGGTCTGCAGCAGAGCCAGAAGTGCGGAAAAGCCTATGGAGTTGATCAGGCTTCCGGGAATCTTCAACACACCTGCGGCCACCTTGAAATTATTCAGAGTAGGATTCCTGGCCAGCCACTCTATGGACGGGTTGATGACGTCCGCAGGCGACATCAGCGCCTTGGAAATCATCTGAAAAATCGGCTCCAGATAAATATATCCGATACATGTCAGCAGGAAATAGGTCGCTGCCTTTCCGATACGCTTTGCCATAATGGCTCCTCCTTTACCAATATTTGTGGGTTTCCTTTATTTTGCGCTCACGAAACAGCACAAACGCCGCTCCGATGATGATCAGGACAAGCAGGCTGTAAATCCAGGAAATGGTTGCCGCATAGCCGAAGCCTCCGCTGGTATTTGCCGTTCTCTCCTTGATCATCACCAGCACCGGGTTGATGGTATCCATACCGCCCAGCTGAACAATGGTAAAGACCGTGACGATCAGCGCCGTAGGGCGGATAATGGGCATGGTGATCTTCCACAAAAGCTGCCAGCTGGTGGCGGAATCGATCCTGGCCGCCTCATACAGGCTGGGATTGATTTTCTGCAGTCCGTTGATGAACAGCACAATGGGAATCCCCGTAAACCACAGGATAATGGACAGGTTGTCAAACAGAGCCACCATGCCTGCCGCCGCCTGGGGCGAATAGCTGTGTATCATCCGGATCAAAAAGGAATAATACAGCTCGTTTACCTGGCCCTCCACCTGAGGTGTCAGATTCATCAGCTGATACATCACCGGTCCCGAAAGCACCACCACCGGCAGAAAATAAACGGTCCGATAAACGGCCTTGCCTCTGACAATGGTGTTCAACAGCATCGCCAGAATAAAGGACATGATCACCACCACAAGCGTGTAAGGAATGATCATTCCCAGAAAGGAAATCAGGGCCGGCGTAAATTCAGTGTTCGCCAAAAACAGCTGTCGATAATTATAAATTCCCGTAAACGAAATATTAAATCCCCTGATATCCTGTTTCACCTCTGTAAAGCTTAAGTAAATGGTCATCACAAAGGGAATCAGGGTAAACACCAGAAAGCCCAGGATCCAGGGCATCATAAACAGATAGCCGTATTTATCCTGTCTTCTTTGAAAGGATTTCGTTTTGTGTAGCTTCTTTTTCTCTGACATACCCGTCCCCTCCTATGGCGTCCGAACCGCATCCGCAACCAGGGCGCTTTTTGGCGGTGTCTGCGCGCCGTCCACGGTCACAGGGTCGTCGGTATAGTTGATAATTACTTTTTTAACGGTACCATCCTTCTCATATACATTCACAATGACGCCGTCCTGCACCACCAGACGATCAACCCAGCGGTATCCCTTTACCTGGCCCAGCGCGGCATTCACCTGGGAATACACCTCCTGAATCAAGTTCTTGTACAGGCTGTATTCCGTAGAATACAGGTCGGCGCTGACGGTATCCGCCAGCTTCCAGGAGGGCTCACTGGTCAGGATGAAGGAAGGACTCAAATTATAATCGATCATCTTCAGAATATCCGTCTGCGTGTAAAAGGAGAAGTTTGCATAGGGCGCATAGACCTCCATGGTTCCGTTCAGCACCAGCTGCAGAAAGGGTACCGCGTCCGTCTCAAAAATATACTGAGAATGCCCCACCGGCGCCTGCAGATATCTGTCTGTATACTTCCACAAATACATCCCCGGGTTTTTGATATTTCTCTTTACCTCTTCCATAGTCTCCAGCTGCTCCTGATACAGCGCCATGGCATCGCTGACAGTGATATGCCCGGAGTCCGCATAATCTCCCGTAAGTATGGAGCCGATCCCGTCGATGGTCATGGAGTCCGCAGTTCCTTTGGAATGTTCATATTGCTCTTTCAGCCACTTGACGCTTTTTTCCGGTCTGGCATACCCGAACTGGGTCACCGGCGCCGCAGGCGGCAGAAGGTTGGTTTTGTCCACATAAGAGTACCAGGAATTGACGTGCTTTACCGCATTGTCAAAATAGCTCATCATGGTCTTATTGATGGTCACATAATCCTGCTGGTATGAGATATCCACTCCCATCCGGGAAAAATCCGTCATGAGATTTTCAAAGTCTGACCGGGATCCTATAGCGGAGGAATATTTCCGGGTGCCGGGCCTGGAAAAGGTAACTCCCTTTTTCTGCCATCCCTGAAGGCCGGAATTAATATTCTGAATTCCATTGTCCATTACATCCGTCAGAATACTTCTCACATCCTCTGTGGTGGTCATCACCACATTGTCCAGTCCCACCACGCCGCTCTCCGCGTCGGACATCAAAAAATCCAGCCGGATGGGAATATCCCCGGAAGTCTCCTCTCCACTCCCTGTCATTTCCGTCAAAATCCCCTCTTCGATCAGATGCCTTCGGTAGGTCAGCGCCATGCCCACATAATCCGCGGCTTCGGTGCTGCCGCTGCCATCCCCGCTTAAAAATTCATAGGTCATGGCTATGTCAAACACATTAGGCTCCTCCATCATCTGGAAATATCCGTCTCCTGCCTTGTTAAAAACCTGGTGGTATCTCAGATTATAGGTAAACTGAGGACAGGTCCATGTGTAGTAGGTGGTATTTTCCTCCGGCGTACAGATGATGCTCATATACTCCGCGCCTTCGTCGGCATACGCCACAAAGGCCGCCTGGTCATTTCCCAGCGCCACGCCGAATACCGGCATCACCGGATCCTTCAGAGGCATGGCGTCTGTCAGTGTGGTATTGTAATATTCCCACTGGGAGGCATCGCTTCCATATACATCCCCCGTATACTGCCGGAATATGGAATTATTGTCCTGGAACCGGATCAACGCGCCGCTTCCGTCCGGCACAAAGGCGTAGCCCGGAGGGGCATCCTTTCTTTCCACGATATCGTAATCCCCGCTGTCCCGGTTAAACCGCAGAAGCTGCCCGCCGTTTGCTCCCAGAAAAGGCGTCAGATACAAAGTAGTCATACTCTGCATCCCCTGCCCGGTAATCTCTTCATGGGGAATATAGTACTGGATTTTCTTTTCCCCGAAGGTGATATATACCTTCATCTGCAGGTCGATGTCTTTGAAATCAATGTCCAGGCAGAAGCGGTTTTCCTCCAGCTTCCGAAGGGTGGACTCCGACCCGGAAGAGGCGGAGGATATCTTCTTGGGACTGTCCAGGGACTCCGGCGGACGATATTCCACCGTAATCAGAGAATTGGCCATGTCCGTGAAGATCTCATTCATATTGTCCTCCACCGGCGTATTCTCCAGCTCTTCAAATTCCTCCTCCGTGGAAGCGCTCATGGCTTTGGCTCTCAGCTTTTTCGCCACCGGCGCATCCAGGCCTGTCTTCCACAGATATCCGCTCTCCTTATCCAGCAGGGCAATGATATCCCGATCCTCCCGGTAATAATAGACCGCTTTGTCCGTCTCGTACAGCTTTTCATACTCCTCTGCGCTTTCCTCTTTGATCTCCATGGCCGGTCCCGGAGGGAGCGTGTCGCGGTTGGTATGGATATATTCGGCATGAACCCTTTCCCCGGGAAACCACAATCCTGCCAGCATGCACAGGGTCAAAAGCCCTGCCGCCAATCTTTTTTCACCCTTAAGACGATACATTCCGCACCAGCTCCTTTCCTATAGTAGTCAGGAATTTCATAACCTGCTCGCACATAATGGTTACCACCAGGATCACCACAATAACCACAAAGATGAACAGCGCGGTGATCAAAAGGCTTTTGACCATCTCTTTTCCCGAATAGTTATGTATGGTCTGCAGCCCCAGAAAGATCAGCACCACCGTCCATGCGCCGCCTCCCCACAGAAGTACGTCCAGGAAGAAGGCCTCGTTGGCAGTGACGCAGTAGGACAGCGCAGTGATGGCAAACAAAGACACCATCAGCGGCACGGCCCCATAGGCCACAGCCAGAGCCACTCCCTTTAAGGTTCCCTCTCCGTCATTAATGGAGGCCGCCAGATAATTGCAGATCACAAACAGGCTGGTGAAGGCAAAAAAGCCGATAACAATGGAGCCGATGTCCAGCTCCTGGATATCGTAATATTGATAGATAAAGCCCTTTCCCAGCATAAAGAGCATAAATGCCGCAAAGGTAAGCAGGTACAGGATGCCGGCGCCCGGCAGGCTCCCCTTTCTCCCCACCCGGATCTCGTAATAGCCATTCAAAGGATGCCTGGCCGTGGTAAAGCCGTAGAGCACATCCCCCAGGCCCTTTGTGTTCATGATCCGTTCCTTCCATGCAGCCTTCAGACGGCGAAGCCTCCGCTCCTTGTCAACCCTTTCCGTGATTACAATGGCAAGATACAGCAAAACAGCCGCCGCCAGAAAATATACCAGGTATTTCTGCAGCCACACATTCCGGATCTCCCAGAAGGCCTCTGAGTATAATCCGTGGTTGCCCGCCACCTGAAAATGCTCCATGGCGCTCTCAAAATCATATTTGGACAAATATGCCTTGCCAATCCCGTCGTGGGCCGCCACGGACATCTGGTTCATGGCAAGCACTTCATCCCAGGTGCGCAGGGCCTCCTCATAGTGACCGCTGTTGTAAAAGCCCAGGGCTTCGTATACCTTCTGGGCGTAGGCCGTGGGGGCATAGGACTGCAGGTACCCCTTGATACCGTCTATGGTCCAGATATAACCGTTCTGGTCCACCGCCAGGGTGGAAAGCGCGTTGTAGAGTCCCGCCACGTCCAGGTTGGACACATAGGACCCGAATTCAAACAAAAGCTCCCCTTCCGCCGTGTACACGTCCACATATCCCCGCTTGGAGGCCGTATAAATCAACAGATTTTCATCCACCCATATATCGTTGATATCCTCAAAGCCATATACGGTATCCGCAAACATATTGCTTCCGTTGGTCTTGTGCTTTTTAATAGGATCCCTGCGTTTTCCCAGGGTCACCGTATATACGATTCCCCGGTCATCCAGCGTCACGTTGGCAAATGTGACCGGATTGCGGTTCAAAAGCCGGCTCAGCTGTTCTCTGGTAAAGAAAACTGTCTGAAGCTTCTGAAACGTGGTAAGATCTGTCTTGTTCACCGCAAAGAATCCCTGGAATTCTCCCTCCTCGGACATCTGGATCACGCCGCTGTAAACGCCCTCGCCCACGATATAAACATTTCCCCGTCCGTCTGCCGCCACCTTGGCCGGATCGAAGGGAGTATCCCCAAAAGCCGGGACCTGGGGTCTTTCCAGCTTCCTCAAAAGCTTCCAGTCCTGGTCGAACACAAAGACGGCCTTGGCCTTGCTGTCGGCCACATAGATCGTTCCGTCCGCTGTCACATAGATTCCCTTAGGAGCCTGAAATTCCGGATGGGAAAACTCCTCCAGAAGGGCTCCTCTGGAAATGTCGTATTTCACGATCCTCAGGCTGCCGGTATCGGCAATGTACATCATGTTATTTTTGTCGATGAACATATCCTCCGCCGCGTTCAGCCCAAGGTTCGTAATGGTCTGCTGGGGCAGATAGGCGTCCTGGGTACGGACGGAATTCATCTTGTCATCATGGGTATAGGTATAACTGGTGGCCTGGGATGCCTGCGTCAGGATCGGCTCCGTCAGACAAAGCAGTCCCAGCATGACGGCCAATATTCGTTTTATTTTTCTCATCTTCACCTAAACTCCCGTCCCTTCGCCCGCCAAAACGGGCGCTCTCCTTACTTGATGCCGGAATGACTCATGGTGCTCATGACCCTGGACTGCATGCAGATAAAAATGATCAGATTCGGTATAAACAGAATGATCGTACCTGCCGCCACGATTCCCCGGGACGCCACCGCATTGTTGGTCTGCAACGCATTCAGATAATAATAGATCGTTTTCATAACATCACTGGTGATAAAATTATTGGAAGCCTCCGTGGCCTGCCAGGCGGACTGGAAGGTCAAAATAGCCACCGTGGCCACCGCCGGCCTGGTCATGGGAAGTATGATCCGGCGGATTACGGTAAAGTTGCCTGCTCCGTCCACATAAGCCGCCTCCAGCAAGGCGTCCGGCACGTCATCGATGAACTGCTTCATCAGAAAGATGCCGATGGGCATTGCGATCAGCGGAAAAATGTGTGCCGCCCAGGTATCGATCAGTCCAAGCCGCACAATCATAATGTACCTGGGCACAGCCACGGCCACCTGCACGAACATCAGCGCCATCTGGTTGATGCTGAAAAACCATTTGGTCACCCGGTACTGCCCCTTCTTGGACAACACAAAGGCGCAGGCCACCGTGATATAGATATTCAAAATCACCGTAATCAAAGTGATAAATATGGAGTTCAGCAGGTATCTGGTCATGGGCACCCCTGTGGTTCCCGACAGCTCGAACAGCTTTTTAAAGTTGTTGAACGTAGGCTCCTTTGCAATCAGCGTAGGGGGAAAGGCATACAATTCCCCCAGAGGCTTAAACGCCTCGTTAAACATATAGACCACCGGAAGAACCATCAGACAGGCGATCGGTATCAATATGCAGTAAAACTTGATCTGATCCCGGGAAAAGCTTCTGGGATCCACTTTCTTTCCTTTAAATTTTGATTTGGCCATAAAATCCACTCCCATCTGCGCTTTCTGCGCTTTCCGCCCGGAACTAATCCTTCTCTGTAAACAATTTTCCCGCCACCTTGGAAAAGAAGGCGATCATAAGCAGCAGCACCACCGAGATGGCCGCCGCATATCCCATTTCATAACGGGAAAACGCATAGTCCTCAATATGGTTCAGGATCAGGTTGCCCGAATAATCCGGCGTAGGATTGGAGCCCGCCAGAGCCGGCCCGATCCAGCCGGTATTGAAGGCGTTTACAATGGCCATTACCGCGGAAAACATCATCTGAGGCTTCATGGAGGGAATGGTAATGTACACCACCTCCTGAAAACGGTTTTTCATACCGTCCACATAGGCCGCCTCATACAGCTCCTCATTCACGTTCAAGATTCCTGCTATCATGGCCAGGAAGCCGATTCCCATGGCCTGCCACAGAGCCACCAGAATCATAATGGTCAGCAGATACTCCGGAGAAAGCAGCCAGCTCACAGGAGAATCGATCCAGCCGCGGCTCAGCAGAAAGGCATTTAAAAGCCCCCTTTGGTCGCCGGAAAAAATAGTCTTCCACACCACCTGGATCATCAGCGATCCCACCATGGAAGGCATATACAGGCACAGCGTCAAAATCGTCCTGGGCACCGCCTGAATCTGGGTCACCAGCCAGGCCAGCACAAAGGAAAGGATACACCCGCCCGGCCCTACGATCAGCGCATACTTAAAGGTATTGGGAATAATGTATTTCAGGAAAATCTCATCCTGGGTCAAAAGCGCTATATAGTTGGAGACTCCCACCAGCTCCGGTGTTTTAATCACGTCAAAATAGGTGAAGGAAAGTCCGATGGCAATCAGCACCGGAATCGCAATAAACAGGGAAAACAAAAGCAGATACGGCAAAAGCAGCAGCATGGAAGTAAGATAATCCTCCCGCCTGTTCACCCTGCGATATCTCTTTTTCGTCAATGCCTTCATTGCTCTCCCCCCTCTCTGTGGGCCTCAATATTCTCCCGGATCCAGTCTATATCCCGGATATTATATTCCCTCAGCAGATTGCCGCTGCTGTCCAGATAGCCCAGGTCCGTCATCTTTTTTGTGATCTCCCGGTTAATCTCCAGGATCTTTTCGTCGATGGCCGGCTGAACTGCCTTTCCGTCCACCGCTATGCTGTTCCAGATATTGGAAAGATCCCTCTCCAGCATATACTGGCCGGGAGTCCTGGGCACATCCCGCAGATGTGTAAGCTGTTCCAGAATGGCCAGCTTGTGTTCCGTAGGCAGAGCACAGTCTCCTATGGCCTCCAGATTGGCAGGCAGCCAGATATTCTCTGAGCCGTAGGTGGACTGCAGGGTATGGGCATATTCCGCCTGCACCTCATGGCTCAGCCACCACTTCAAAAAGGCCCAGGCCTCATCTGCCTTTTGGGTATTGGCAAAGATAAGCCCTCCGGTTCCCGCCGCAATATAGCTTCTATTGATGGTTCCGTCCTCCTGCTCGGTTCCCAGATAGGGCGCAAGTCCCCACTGCCCCTCCAGCTCCGGCGCACCGTTGGCGATCAGGTTATAGGTCTCCAGCCCCACAATACCAATGGGAAGAATCCCGTAACGGAAGGAGTCCATAAACTGGGATACCTGTGTTGGAACGGAATAAATGCTGAACAGCTCGCCCAGTGCCTTGATCCCCGCCGCGGCCCGGGCCTGATCGATGGCGGTGTGCATTCCGTCCTCTGTGTACAGGCTTCCCCCGTTCTGGTAGACCATGGGTGTCGTCTGATAAAAGTATTTATATCCGTCCGTAGTGGCAATATTATGGTAGAAATTCATACCGTAATGCTGCAGCACCGGCAGGATCCCGATCAGATCCTCCCAGGTATCCGGCAGAGGAATATCCAGCTTCTGAAAAATATCCTTCCGGTAAATGACCATATTAAAATCCGCCGTCTCCGGAATTGCGTATACCTTCTCGTTAAAGACATAGGGCACAAAAGCGCCCGGCGCAAACCGGTCCGCCACCTGCCAGAAATCCTCAAACTGCGTCAGGTCGTAGACCGCGTCCCTGCAGGCCAGCTCGAAAGGCGCGTGGGAGGCAAGCCCCAGCGCCATGTCCGGCATCTCTCCTGCCGCCACCGCCATGGTCAGCTTGCCGGCATCCGGCATAACGGAAATCCTTACTTTGATCCCCGTCCCCGGCGTAAACTCGGAATCCGCCATTTTTTGCAGCAGATCCGCCTGGGTCACCGAACGGTTTACCCAGATGTTCACCGCATCTTCGTCGTTTTCCACCTTGTATTTGTCGGAAAAAAACGTATACGCAAGATTCATTATTCCATTGCCCATGGACGCAAGGAAACCTGCCTGCTCCCGGGGAAGGTCCTGTGCTCCCCCCACATAGATCCGATCCAGGGCAAAGGGCTGTGCGCTGATATTGGCGGCAAAATCCCCCATCTGTTTTAAAAGAGAATCCAGACTGTCCGTGTGCAGGGCGATCTCGTCCGGATATTCCTTCAGCTTCTCGATCACTCCCAAAGCCCGGTCCAGCTCAGACAGCTTTGCGGATCTAACCCCGTTGGGGGCATAATCCTGCAGGGTATTCTGCATAGAGCGGATCAATGTCTCATAGGCCTCCAGCCAGGCCAGCGTATCCGGTATATACTGGGTGATATTCCAGGTACGGTATTCATCCACCTCCGCCCCTGTGATCTTCTTGATCTCCAGAGAAAACTGGGATACATGCTCCGCGATCAACCTGGCATAATGCCATTCTTCGCTCACCGGCTCCATCTCCGATCTGATGGTCAGGGTATGTGTCCCTTCCGTCAGATACACCAGATACGGATTTCCCTCCTCATCCGAAAGAACCTCGTTTTTCCAGGAGGTGTCCGTGGTATCAAACCCATAATTTCGAAGCTCCTGAAAAGGGATCTCACCGTCTATGTAAATAGATTCAAATACCTGAAAGTCTTCCTTCTCATTTCTGTAGTGCACCGCCAGCTGGTACAGGCCGGCCTTTTCCACCTCCACATTATAAGTAACCTCCACCCCAGCCTTCTTCCAGGACACCACATTCAATTTCTTGTATTCGCTTGTATGAGGCTTCAGGGACGGGTCATTGACAGATGTGGTCAGCGCTGCCGTGGAATTTTTCCGGACATAGTCCACGCTGTTGATTTCTATAAAGGAATCCGAAGCCGTTTCCCCCGAATACTGGTTTCGATATTCCTCATAAGATGGGATCGTATCGTCCGGCGCATTTACATACAGGCGCCCCAGGGTGAGACCGTCCGCCGAATCATTTTTCACCCTGATATGGTTTTCACCCTTTTCCAGCCAAAAATACAGGGGCGCTGACTGATAGTAAGAGGTATTGTACAGATCCCGGTACTGCCATCCCTCGTAGCGCAGCTGTGCCGGCGCTGTTTCGTCCCCATAACGATCCACCGGAAATTCCTTGGTCCCGTCCTCCCACAGCAGAGGCAGTGTGATCATGGACATTTCTTCAAAATAGCTCTCGCCGTTGATGGTGACGTCCATGCGGTAATCCGACAGATTGCTGCCGCCGGTATGATAATCCAGGCCCAGGCTGTAAAGTCCCTCCCGGTCTGTCTCCACCACATACTCCACCTCGTCCAGATAGTCCACCTTTTTCACTGTCCCGTCATATCCCGGTTCCTTTTCTCCCCCTTCAGGCTCCCAGACTCCGCTCTTTTGGCCGTACACTAAATTCTGTCCGGCAATATAATCCTGATATCTGACGGTCTGAAATTTGAGTGAATCCTGCAGCAGCAGATAGGCCTCCCTGATCTCCTCCCGGGATACCGCTTCCACATTGGCGGCAGGACTGCTGCCGGCCAGTCCCCACAGAATTCCCCCTGCCGCTGCCAGCACCGCGATCCCGGCCGCGGCATAAATAACCCGTTTCCTTTTGCCCACTTGCCCTCTCCTCGTTTTCATACCTGCCGGAAGCGGCCCTGCGCCTGCCAAGGACGGCATCGGACCGCTTCCGGGAAGCTGTTGACAGAAATGATTGATAAAAAAGGGGCTGTGAAAAAATGGAGAAAATGAATTCCGTCTTTCACAGTCCCTCATCTGCTTCCCTTATGGTTAATGCTTACTGAAAGTCCTCATCGGTATAACCGTAGAAATCTCTCAGGGCGTCCTTCAGCTGCTGCTCCGCCTCTTCAAACCGCTCGTTTGCCAGCCGGTTCCACTCCGGCAGCTTGGATTTAATCTCATCCAGCCAGCCGTCGGAAGCACGCTTCGCCGTCATCTTGTCATCCGCATAATAGTAATTCCACTCGTCCAGACACTGCTTTACAGCACCGTCCACCTGAATCGTTGAAGGATATGTCTTTTCAGGCGCCTCCCAGATCTGACCGGCCTCCCAAAGCTCCATACACTTCTTCCAGCCCGGCATATCCTTGCACCTTACATGGGTGTCAAGTGAATACCAGATCTCCATCTGTTTGCTGAATTCCTCACCCGTTACAAAAGGAAGGGAATCGTTGGCAGCAGTCCGCAATATTCCTCCGGCGTTGAACATCTGATCCACTCTGGCCTGGGCCGCTTCCGTGGAGCCCACCCAGTAGGTGGCAAAGGTGTAGGCCAGCTTCAGCTTCTCTTCCTCGCTCTCGCTCAGCTCCGGATTACCGTCATCCATGGCATAGTTGTGCACTGCAAGAGGATCCAGCACTATCCCTACGGTACTCCCCATGTAATCGGTAGCCGGTCTGGGGTACACATCCATGTTAAAAGTCGCCTGACCTTCCTGAGGCTCCGAGTTCGCATAGACACCGATGTTCCAGGGATCGCCGTCCCAGGTCAGAACATAACCGTTGGCATAAAACCAATGACCTGACCAGCCGTTTTGATCCATAACCTCCCCGGGAACGCCGCCCACATCATTCTGAGTCCACACTGTATTTTCCGCCCACTTGGGAATCAGGGACAGCAAATCCTTCACCGCGTCTGAATCCAGATTCACATGATCTCCCTCTCCGGAATAATTCAACATCATATAATCGATGTCCTTGGTGCCTGTGTTTATCCATTTGAGAGGAATATCCATGGCTCCCCAGAAGGTAGTGTTATCCGCCTGAGAAATAAACAGGGTATAATCGTCGATGGTCCAGTCGGGATCGGGAACATCGATGTTGTTCTGCTCAGCCAAATCCTTATTAATGAATACACCCCAGGGTACCATATACTGGGGAAGCCCCGCCTGCATGCCGTAATAATTCATCATGCTCATTATGGCAGGATTAAAGGACTGATAGACCGGGTCATCCGCAAACACGGAAAGGTCTGCCGCAAGACCCTTCTCCACGTCCTCGATCAGACTCTGGGTAGCCCAGATATCCGGATATTTCCCGTGCTGTGCCTTGAAATTTTCCATCTGCTGGGACCAGGATCCCTCCCAGTCTCCCATTGCAAGGAGATTAATCTTCACATTGGGATAGGTTTCATTAAATTTCTTGGCCATTGCATAAATGGATGCCACATTGATAGCTGTGATATCCTCAGGTGCCCAGTTCTGATGGCCGATATCCTCATAATAATTCCCATCGCCGGACCAGCACAAAATGGAAAGATCTCCGCTGATATTGTGATCCAGTTCTATAAACTGCGCGGCATCACCCTGTGCGTCTCCGTCGTTATCTCCGGTATTGTCTCCGGCTTCCGCATTTCCAGACACCGGTGTGGAATTTCCTCCCGGGCTGTCAGATCCTCCCTTTTCTCCTCCGTCGCCGCCGCAGCCGGCCAGGCTCCCCACTGCCAGAGCCGCCGTCAAAAGCAGCGCCGCTATTCTTTTCTTTTTCATATTGATTCCCTTTCTGCGTGCTTAAAGAGGAGCGTTTCACTCTCTTGCGTCGCTTTTCAGTCAACACCCCCGCCTTAAGCATGAGGTTTGTTGATATGTAAATTATGCAACCGGTTGTATGGATTTTATAATAGCACCATTCCAATTATTTTTCAATATATAATTTATTAGTTTTTACTTTTGTACCATTATTTACATATTATCTGGAATAAATTTGTATAATTTGCGCAATAACCAAAAGCGAGGGCAACTCTCCAGCAGAGTATGCCATCGCTTTTTGGCATGAGTTTATTCGTTATTTAGCAAAACCGGTTGCACCGTCCTCTCAGCGTCATTTGCTGCAGGCCATGAGATAATCCATTTGTCCATAAAGGCTCAACGGACTTCCGGCGCCCTTCCCGTGCTTCCTCCCGGCATCAGCACCGGTTCTATCATCCTCAGCATCTCTCCCTTTTCGCCCCGGACAGCGGAAAGCGCCGTCTCAATCAAAATCCTTCCCATTTCTTCATAGTCGTATCCCACGCTGGTGAGACGGGGAGTTATCATTCCCGCAAGGGTATTATCGCATCCCACCACGGAGATATCCTCCGGAATCCTGTATCCCCGCTCGTTCAGGCACTTTACGACACCGGTTGCCACCATATCGTTTACCGCTATCACCGCCGTCATGGACACTCCTGCGTCCAGCATCTGGTTCATCAGCTTGTATCCGCCGTCTCCATCATAATCTCCCTGCTCCGAGATCAGATTTGGCCGGTACAGAATCCCATTACGCCGAAGTATCTGCCTGTAATGAACAGCCTTTTCATAGGTTCCCAGGATATCCATATATCCTCCCAGCAGGGCGATATCCCGATGCCCCAGAGATATGAGATGCTCCATCAGAACCTCTATACTTTTTATGTGATCCACCCGAACCACCCGGCAGCGGGTTCCGTCAAGCTTGCCGGATATAATTACCGGCATATAATCCATAATCCGGTTTACCTCGTCCACATATTCCACATCCGAAACCAGCCTGGATACCATCCCGTCGATGAGGATTACGGCCTCCATCTGCAGAGTCAGCATCTTTTCAAGCATACGGATCTGTTCCGCCATGCCTCCCCCCTTGGGCTGATTAAAAACCACAACTATGTAGCCAGCTTCCTGAGCCGCCTTCTCACAGTAAAAAAACAGTTCCGCATAGTAGGGATTTCGAATGTCTGCCACCACAATGCCGATCAGCCGGCTCCTGGCCTCAGCCAGCCCCTGGGCCAGGGCGTTGGGTCTGAAATTGTATCTTTCCACCAGATCCATAATCCTGCGTTTTGTCCCTGCGCTGACTCTATTACTGCCGTTCAGCGCTCTGGATACAGTGGAAGCGGAAACCCCCGCTTCCCTGGCAATATCGTAGATCGTAACCGGCTTTCCTTCATTGTTTACTCTGCCTGGCACCTGTTTATCCTCACTTTTGTTTTTTCTGTCCTGCTTATCTGTAATCACAAAATCATTTAAGCACATTGTAGACCTTAATCCCCACAAATGCAATATACAAAAATATGTATGCACAGATAAACGGTTACTTTTCACGGGTAGGGGCCGCGAGGTGTTTTTGTGCGCTGTTTGCACAAAAACCCGAGACAGCACGCGCCAAAATGAGCGCTTTATGCTCATTTTGTGTGCATCATGTTGCTTTGAACGGCGAAGCCGCGAAAAGTAACGATAAACGGCACAGCCCGCCGGCTGTGCCGTTTATCCATTGCAAAAAGCCTCAATATACCTCCTTGGCATCCCGGGGAAGCTCTCTGGCATGAAACAAAAATTCCCTGGCGGCCTCCGCCTCCTTCCGGTTATATGAAAAACCAAGCTTTTCTGCTGTCTCTCCGGCGGCCTTATCAAACAGATCACACATGACCCGGATTCCTCTCCAGGCATCCTGAACGCTTCCCCCAAAATAAGTGTCCAGATAGCCTTGATACTCCTGCCGGTCCAGCCATCGGTATAAATACTTTGCCGATTTGCCCACGCTGACTGTAAAGCCCGTTCTGATCCCCGCTATCCAGGAGAGCATCCGCTCCAGCTCCTTGCGCACCACAAAGTTTGTCATATCCTGCACATATGGCATTTCTTCCCGCCACAGGCCCTTTGCCAGATTATTGCTGCACCACCAGAACTCGTTACAGCAGGCCGCAAATTCCGCCTCTGTCGGCTTTTTCACATGATAATCCATATCCGTGGACTTTGGGATATCCGGCAGAATCCCCTCCTTGTCCAGCAAAATTCTGCACAGCTTGTCATCATGGATATGCTCCTTGGCATATTCCGCCGACTGCACCGTCAAGTCCACCCGCACCCCGTCATCAAACTGCATCAGCCAGCCGTAATGGCCTTCCTTACCCGCCGATTCCCCCGGAAACCCGAAGGGGCTTTCATCCGGATACTGCATATAAAGGATATTGCCAAATTTATGGATCCAGTTTTTGTCCTCAATAAAGGGCCGCGTCTCCTTTACCACAAACACAATGTCATAATCCTGAAAAATGTCCCCGGGCACATTTTCGTTGGTTCTGGAGCCGTTCATATATACGGCCAACACCTGCTCTGTCTCCTTTGCAATATCCAAAATCATTTGATACATCTCTCTCTCGCCACGCATCTTACCGCCTCCTTCTTCCCTTTCCCAGCCTCAGCTGTGCAGTCCCGGCGCCCTCACCTGTCTGAGGCAATTTAGAATCTCCCCTTTCGCATCATTGTAATAAACCATCTGCGCTATGGTATGTCGGACCTGGGAAATACCGATTTCCACCTCTTCTTCGGAGCATTCCATTCCCAGCGCGCGCCTCACATTATATTCCAGCCACTCCAGCCTGCCCCGGCTGTTGTGGTAAAGGACCTCCCAATCCTCGGGAAGCCTGCCTCCCGCTCCGGCATAGGCCCGGACAAAGGCCCCGAGCATACAATAGTCTATATGACACAGCTCAATTCCCGACCAGTACAACGCGGTATCATACAATTCCAAAAAGGGATTGCCATAATCAAGACACTCTAAATCTATAATACAGCAATCTTCTCCCCGCCACAATACATTTTTGCTGTCCAGATCATTGTGGCAAATGGCCCTGACCGGTAAAAGCTTCCTGGCCGCCTGATTCCCCTTTTCCTGGACTTCATACAAAAGAGAAAGATTTTCCTTCATAAGCAGACAAAGCTCTTTGTTTTTCCCGGAAAGCAATTCCATATAATGATCCCAGTCAGTCAAAACCTCCCGGGCAGCGTCTGCCGTATTATCCTGCACAGCACCTGCTTCTTCCCCTGTGTCCAGCCCATGGATCCGCGCCAGCAGACCTCCCATTTGGGCACAGTGAAATACCCGGATCTCCTCCGGTCTCAGCGCTCTTCCCTCATACCACTGATACAGATAAAAGAATTGCCCGCAGGTCTCCTGCATTTTTCTGCCTCCAAAGTCCAGGGCCGGAACAATCGGAATTTGATTTTCTTCCAGGATCCGTTCCAGTCTCTCTGCCCGGCGGTAATTCTCCAGAGCCGTCTCCCGCCCCATGATATGGGGATTCAGCAATTTTACGGCATAACGCCCTTTCGAGGTAAACAACGAATACATTTTATGCAGATATCCGCCTGACAGCGGCCCGGGCGGCGCAGTCAGTGTTCCAAGCTCCAGCCGGCGGCATATTTTCTCCAGCAGCAAATCATACATTTTTCATCTCCCTGGCACGCTCACCGGCTTTCCTTTTTTCGAAGAACCACCAGCAGTACGGCAGTGCCTGCCGTCACCAAAGCCACCAAAGCCGCTGCGGTCCATACCATTCCCCTGTCTGCCTTCGGCACGATCCGCCGGGTTCCCCAGCCATTTTCTCCATCCTTTATGGATGATTCCTCTTCTCCCCCGTAAGCGCCTTCCTCACCCTTCTCCCGGGATACTCCGTCGGGATAAAGCTGTTCATAGTCTGCCCCGGGAGCGTCGATGCAGACCCACACATCCCGTAAGCCGAAATAATATGCCACCCTGCCGAAACGATGCCCGTCCTCATCCTCGTACACCCATCTGTACTGGGGAATATTGTTCCGAATGATTATAGAATTGTTGTCCCTGGAGCCCGGATATTTCCAGAAAAAGACCTCTTCTCCCATACAGCTCTCATCCAACTCCCCTATATGATCCTGGATCTCATCCTCAAACTCTTCCTGAAAGGAAATACTGTCATATACCGCTTCCATATACGCCATGGGCATCCAGCCGGTCATCCCATTCTCCCCTTCGAAGATCCCCCATACAATACCATGGCTGTCCTTATAAGTAAAGGAGATATAGGCCTGATAACCGTTTTCCCACACCGCCACCTGCTCCGGCAGTATGGGACTTTTGTACAGAATAACCTTTCCGTCGGGGCCCTTGGCCGTAAACTGCCGATTCACATAAGTGCATTCCGACGAATGCTTTTCATAAAAGGAATCCATCGGCTCCCATATCACGTCCGCCCTCACCGACATTGCCCACAGCCCGCAGCAGCATAATATGCCGCACAGCATTCCCGTTAAAATTCCCATCTGTTTTCTCATAAATCCCTCTCCTCCTGGCCTCAGAGTCCCCTGATACCCTTTCAAATTATTGTTTCAATCTCTATTCGGCAAGTCTTACACAGTCTCCAGCAACAGTCTGAGCGTCCAGTAAAGCCTTGTCCCCACAAGTCTGCCTGCCAGCGCTGTCAGCCCCATACCCGCTAGATACGAGCACAGGTTTGCCGCCGCCGACAGCATCACGGGATGATCAATATTCCACCGGGGATTTTTGCCGAAACTGCGGTAAACATATGCTTCCACCGCCACTGCTGCCCCTTCTGCTATAATCTGCAGCAGGATCTGCGCCCAGGGCAGGTATATCCTCCCCAGCCAGCAGATCAGCACTGCCGGCGGATTGGTGAGCACATTGACCAAAACCACCAAAAATGCCATATCCCCGCGGTTACAAAAGCTCCGCCCCCGGATTTTCTGAAAAAGCCAGACCGCCGCCAGCTCCAGCAAAATGGTAACCGCCAGAGAACCGGCAAACATTTTTACCAGATAACCTCCCATACACATCCCTCCCATCTCGTATCCGCTGCCTGCGGACAAAATTCACCGCCCGATAGAGGCGCCGTCCTTCTTTTTCCCCGGGAATATCCATGCCAATAAAATCAGAGACACCAGACTGCCCCCACAGCCCGCAAGGCCGCCGCTCCCTGGCAGCAGACCAAAATATGACGGCAGAAAGCCCAAAAACAGCCCAAAGGTCAAAATCCCGAAGGCAAATCCAGGCATATGGGACATATGGCAGACTAAAAAATACAACGTCATGGGCATGGTCATGTTAAACAGGAACAAAGCGCCCAGTCCCAGGGGCATGGATGCCGGGAACAGATAGCAGACGGCGGCGGCTCCCAGGGATATTACGGCTGACCTGCGCAGACCGTACCGGGCCGCCGCAAAACCCCCGGCTGTTTTCCCTGCCGCCAGGGCCAGCACGGCCAAAGCTCCTGCCGGGACTCCCGACTTCCAGGAAAAATCCACCGCCATGCCCATATAGGAACGCAGGATCACCACCGCCAGGCAGACGGTGACCGGCCACAGTCTGAAAGTCCCTGTGGGATCGCTGTCCGGCAGGGACTCCAGGCCATTCCCCGCGCCGCCGGACCTTACCATCCTTCTTTGCAGATACGCACAATATGCCGCCCCCGCGCCAAAAAGCGCCATACAGACACCGGCAATTCCAAGCCCGCTCCTCCAGACGCCGCTTTTTCCCGCCAGCGTCCCGAAGTACAGCCCCAGCGCTCCCGGCGCTACAAATACGCCCAGTCCCCGGCCTCTCCACATTCTGCAGCCGTCCTCATGGATGGTTCCCACGCCTCCCCCCACATGAAACAGCGCGTTGCCAATCCCCAGCACCGCCGGATGAAGAACGGCTCCCGCCAGGGTACACAGCACACCTGCCGCCGCAGTAAGGAAAGCGCACTCCCGCCGCCTGCCGCATCTTTCACTCCAGGCATCCAGCAGCACTCCCATGGGCATCTGCAGCGCAAAGGCACAGAAATTATAGATCAATATGTAAAAACGCCCCTTTTCCCCCGGGAGAAATCTGCCGAACATAGCCAGAGCACAGACTCCATCCACAAAAAAATGCAGGATAGAATAAAAAACCGTCATGCCAACGCCTTCCTTCCGCATCGTGAGCTCATTCCCGTCCATCCTTTTTCACCTCACAGCCCCTACCCGTGAAAAGTAACCTTATTCCTCACATATAATAACGACAAAAAAATAAAAATGTTCCCGCCCCTTGGGGCGTTTCAATTTCCATGCCCCGCTGCTTGCGGCGGGGTGATTGACTTTCCCGCAGGACAGGACCCGGCTGTCGGCTGCAATCCCCCTGCAAAAGAGGGCAGCACACCTCTGTCCTGAATGGGAGAATGCCCCATAATCCGCAGATAGGCTCGGTAAAAAGCGGAATAATCCCGAAACCCGGATTTCAATGCCGCATCCTGTGCGCTTGCACCCTCTGCCAGAAGCTGCTGGGCCTGGGCAATCCGCTTTCGCAGAAGATAGTCAATCACCGTGGTTCCCGTAGCTTTCCTGAATATCTTGTTCATATGGTGCTTGCTTACATAAAACAGCTGAGAAAGCCTGTCCAGGCTGATGTCCTCCTCCAGATGCCCGTTCAGATAACGGATAATCCCCAAAACCGGCTCCGGGCAGGCGGTAAAGCCGCTGTCCTGTGCACGCATGGAAACAATCCGTGCAAGCAGGGCCTCAACACAAATGGGAAGCGCCCATTCCCGATATTCCTCCCCCTGGAAAGCGCATTCCTTCAATGCGGAAAAATAGGCAGAAAGATGAAAACGCTCCACCTGGGTAAAATAGATTTCTTCGTGGGACAAGCAGTCCGGCACGGAAAAAGCAGAAAGAAGAAATCCCCGCCGCTCCGGTGCAAGAATACCGGCATGGAAATGAAGAGAGCTGCGCCGGTAAGGCCCGGAATCATTGATCCGGGCTCCATGAAACACATGAGGCGCCAGCAGAAGCAGGCTGTCCGGCGCGGGCCTGTATCTGTGCCCTTCCACCAGATAATCCACATTCCCCTCCAAAAAATAGTAAACCTCATAAAAATTATGGCAATGAAGCGTATAACCATCGCTGGGTTCTTTTGATATGTTATAGCTGAAGCTCACATGATCCGTGTTGAAATACACGCCGTCCATGTTCACATTCCCTCCTCATTCCGACATTTTCCAAATCTCCCGGAACCTGATTTTCGAAAGACTGCGGTATGATAACAGTATATGAAAAAATCGCTATATTTGCAATAAAAGAATGCTCTTGTGCAATGGTAAAAGAAAGCATCTGCGCTTATGATGGCAGTATGACATACCCTATTGCCGCACAAACAAAAAAGGAGAATCATATGCGAACAGGCGCTCAGCTCTACACAGTGAGAAATTACACGCAAAACGAAAAGGATTTTAAAGACACCATCCAACGAATCGCGAAGATGGGCTACACCACCGTACAGCTTTCAGCCATCGGAAGGGATCTGCGCCCGGAATGGCTGCGCTCGGTCTGTGATGAGGCAGGGCTCTCCATCGTGCTGACCCACAGCGACAGCAACCGTATCCTGTATGATACGGAAGCTCTGATCGAGGAGCATAAGGCTCTGGGCTGTCAATATATCGGCCTTGGAAGCATGCCCGAAAAATACAGATCCCCTGAATGGCTGTATCATTTTGCCAGGGACTACATGGAGCCTGCCAGGAAAATCGCCCATGCCGGAATGCTGCTGATGTATCACAACCACAATTTTGAATTTCAGAAATTTACAGCCCAGGAGGCTCCTGATCAGACTCCAAAACGGGTCATGGAGCATCTGGCAGAATGGTTTGACGAAAAAGAGCTTGGATTTACACTGGACACTTACTGGGTCCAGGCCGCCGGGGCCGACGTATGCCAGTGGGTACGGCTTTTGAAAAACAGAATTCCCTGCGTGCACCTGAAAGACATGGAAATGACAGGGAACGGCGCCGTAATGGCTCCCGTCATGGAAGGCAATCTGAACTTTCCGGGAATTTTAAAGGAACTGGAGGACAGCGTCTGTCAATATCTCCTGGTGGAACAGGACATATGCCAAACCAGCCCCTTTGACTGTCTGCAAAGAAGCTATGACAACCTGGCCCGGGCCGGATACCGGTAGGAACGAAAACAGCACAGCCGAAAGCTGCACGGCTCAAGGCTGCAGTCAGGAAAGGAAGACGACTATGGACAAAGTAAAAATTGGAATTATCGGCATCGGCAATATGGGAAGCGCCCACTGCCAGACCATCCTGGCGGGGAATGTGCCGGAGCTGGAGCTTGCGGCTGTTGCGGACCTGCGTGCATCCCGCCGCGCCTGGGCACAGGAAAATCTGCCCGGAAGCGTACAGATCTATGAGAATGGCGACAGCCTGATCGATGCAGGCTGCTGTGACGCAGTGCTGGCAGCTGTGCCCCACTATGACCATCCCCGCCTCGTGATCCGGGCCCTGCAGGCCGGGCTCCATGCAATGAGCGAAAAGCCGGCAGGGGTCTACACCAGCCAGGTGCGTGAAATGAACCGGGTGGCTGCCGCGTCAGACAAGGTATTTGCTCTGATGTTCAATCAGCGGACCAATCCTCTGTACCGCAAGATGAAGGAGCTTGTGGAAAGCGGCAAATACGGACAGATCAAGCGCGTAAACTGGATTATCACCGACTGGTACCGCTCTCAGGCTTACTATAATTCCGGCGGCTGGCGGGCCACCTGGGCCGGAGAAGGCGGCGGCGTGCTGTTGAATCAATGCCCTCACAACCTGGATCTTCTGCAATGGATCTGCGGACTTCCGGTGAAGGTGCGCGCCTTCTGCCACAACGGCAAATGGCACCATATCGAGGTGGAGGATGATGTTACTGCTTACCTGGAATTTGCAAACGGCGCCACTGGTGTATTCGTCACCAGCACGGCAGATGCCCCGGGAACCAACCGGTTTGAGATTACCCTGGAGCAGGCAAAGCTGGTATGTGAGCAGGGCCGTCTGTCCGTCTACGAGCTGGAAGTCAATGAGCGGGAATACTGCTTTACCACCCGGGAAGGCTTTCAGAAGCCCGGGGGCCGCTATGTGGAGGTGGAACTCCAGGGAGAGAACTCCCAGCACGCCGGTGTGCTGCGGGCCTTCGCGGCAAATATTCTGCGGGGAGAGCCGCTGGTGGCACGGGGAGAAGAGGGAATCCGGGGACTGATCCTGTCAAATGCCATGCACCTGTCCTCCTGGCTGGACAAAACCGTGGAAATACCCTTCGACGAAGACCTTTTCCTGAAAATGCTTAAGGAACGCCAGTCCCGGTCCGGGAAAAAGGAAGCCCTGCCGGAAGTAACCTTTGACACCTCCGGCTCCTATGGCGCAACATAAAGAATGCGTATGTAACCACCTCTAACACGCAAGGAGACAGCATGAAACGAAAAATTTTAGAAAATTGCCCCATCAGCGGATTTGCAGACGAAATCCACTTCAGCTTTTCCCGGCAGCTGGAAACCCTGACCCGGCTTGGAATCTCCTGGTTGGAGCTGCGATGTGCGGACGGCATCGGTATTGCAGATATGACGATCCCGCAGGCAAAGGAGTATAAAAAGATGCTGGATGCCCGGGGCATCCGGGTCTCCGCCATCGGGTCTCCCATCGGAAAAATCGGGATCAACCAAGCATTTGAGCCTCATATGGAATCGCTGGCACACATAGCGGATCTGGCAGATATTATGGAATGCCGGAATGTCCGCATATTCAGCTTCTATATTCCCAAGGGTCAGGAGCCCGAAAGCTGGCGGGGACAGGTATTGACCCGCATGGGGCAAATGGTAAAGCTGGCTGAAAAAAGGGATCTGGTTTTGCTCCATGAAAATGAAAAAGACATTTACGGCGACAACGCCGCCAGATGCCGGGAACTGACAGAGCAGTTTGAAGGCCCTCATTTTGGATGCACCTTTGATTTTGCCAATTTTGTCCAATGCGGCCAGGATACCCGGGAGGCATACCGGCTTTTGGCAAAAAGCATTTCCCATGTGCATGTGAAGGATGCCCGGATGGCAGACGGAAGCGTCACTGTGGCAGGTGAAGGAGACGGACATGTGCCCGAGCTTCTGGGCCGGCTGGCCGCGGACGGCTTTCAGGGCTTTCTGAGCCTGGAACCGCACCTGATTGATTTCGCCGGATTTTCAGGCCTGGAGCAGAAAGCGGAGCAGAAGGCTGCCGGGGACGGCGCCCGGGCCTTCGAGCAGGCATACCGGGCCCTGGAAGCTATCCTGGCAGGCACATGCTGACCCTTTCAATATGCATGAGCGCAGCCCTCAAGAACAAGCGGCAGAATATATGGAGAAAACAGCCATGCTTCGGATCGGAATTGTAGGAATCGGAAATATGGGAAGCGCCCATGCCGTACAGCTGGCAGAGGGCAGGGTTGACAGCGCATGCCTTGCCGCGGTCTGCGACTGCAACCCGGAAAGGCTTGCCTGGGCAGCGCAGCGCTTCGGAACAGCTTTGGCCCAATACAGAGATTACCGGCAGATGCTCACGGAGGGCAGACTGGACGCGGTGCTCATTGCCACTCCCCACAAGCTGCATCCTCCCATGGCATGCGATGCTTTTGAAAAGGGGCTTGCCGTTCTCACGGAAAAGCCTGCCGGAATTGACATTGTAAATGTGGAAAAGATGAACCGGGCCGCCGCTGCCAGCGGCAGACCCTTCGGCATCATGTATAATCAACGGACAAATCCTTTGTTTCAAAAGCTGCGCTCCCTGGTCCGGGACGGTACCCTGGGGGAGATCAAACGCTTTGTGTGGATCGTCAACAACTGGTACAGAACCCAGGCCTATTACGATTCCGGAGACTGGCGGGCAACCTGGAACGGAGAAGGCGGCGGTGTGCTGTTGAACCAATGTCCCCACAATCTGGATATCTGGCAGTGGATCCTGGGGATGCCTAAAAGCGTGCAGGCCTTTTGCCGGGAGGGGCGGTACCATCGTATTTCCGTAGAGGATGACGCCGTCATTTACGGTGAATATGAAAACGGCGCCACCGCGCTGTTCGTGACCTCCACAGGAGAATATCCGGGTACAAACCGCCTGGAAATCAGCGGAACCAGGGGGAAAGCTGTGGCTGAGGACGGAGAATTGAATTTATATCTCCTGGAGCAGGATGAACGCAGGCTATGCGCGGAAAGCACAGAAGGCATGCCTCGGGTGCCGGTGCATGTAAGCCGGATTTCTCAGGGGGAAACCGGTTCCGGCCATTTAATCATTCTGCAGAATTTTACAAATCACATTCTCCGCGGGGAGCCGCTGCTGGCCCCCGGCGCAGAGGGAATCAACGGTCTGATGCTGAGCAGCGCCGCATATCTTTCCTCCTGGAAAAACAGTCGGGTGGAGCTGCCTCTGGACGGGCAGGAGTTTTTGACATTTCTGCACAAAAGGCAGTCACAGGAAGTACTGCCGTCCAAGACTGCTGTCCGGGAAAATCTCACCGGGGAATATCAGGACCGCTGGCGGGTCAACTGGTAGCTGCCGCTTCCCCGGTTTTTCCTCTGAGAACAGCGGTAAGCTGGGCCAGCAGATCCCCGTTGCCGTTCAGGTTGATATTCCCCACATTTTCGCAGATGCGCTCCACATACTCCAGCTCCTTCAGCCGATAAAGCGTTCTGTTTTCCTCCATAAGCTTTGCGGTGTTGAGCAGGGAACGGGTGGAGGCCACCTCCTCCCGGCGAGCGATCACATTGGCCTGGGCTTTCTTTTCCGCCACAAGAACCGTATTCATGATATTTCGGATCTCGCCGGGCAGAATGATATCCTTTACGCCTGCATCCGTGACCTCTACGAAAAATTCTTTCTCCTTTTCCCGAAGCCGCTCCAGCACATACCGGGACAGCTCCTCCTTGCCTGCGAGAATATCGTCCAGCCGGTATCTTCCCACGTAATCCCGCAGAGCCAGCTGGGCCGTCACATGCATCTGCTCCGCGTAGTCGTCGATCTGTGTCAGTATCTTCACATAATCTGTCACCCGATAATTGCAGACAAAATTGATCCGAAGAGAAACCTTATCCAGCGTCAGAATCTCCTGACCGGTGATATCCATCCTGGTCAGCCGTGTGTCCACCAGAGCAGCATCCACACGAATATTATTTTTCCAAAAATAATATGTACCCGGCTCCAGAATCCTTATCAGCTTCTGGTCAAAGCACAGCCTTGCCCTCTGGTACTGCGCCACCTCCACCTTCAGGTACATGGCGGAGGGCAGCTTGGCAAAAAGATACCCCGGCAGATCCTCCGGTACCTCCGGAGTGGAAATATCCACTATTTTATAATCATGACGGTCTATCTGCGTCCAGAAAGCATACTTCCCATGCCGCAGCGCACCCGCAAATTTTCCGTTCACAAAGTGAAATGCCAGCTCCTGATCTCCTACCTCCACCACTGAGGTAATCGCCGCGATTTCCTTGTCCCTCAGCAGTGTGTCAAGGGCACATTTTCCCGACCCTATGGGCTGGTCCAGGGATACAAGCTCCGCCTCTGCATCTCCCCAGATCCGATATTTCCCGGCACTCAGAAGCTTTACAAACCTTCCGTTTCGAAAAAGAAATCCCTTTTGATTTTCATTGATAATTATTTTTTTCACAGTCTTTCCCTCCCTGATCTTGTGATACCAAAATATCGTGCTGCAAACGCGCCGCGGCTGCCTGTGAAATCCCGGCGGCCTGAGGCTTAAGGACTTCCCGTCCAAAACGGAAAGATTGCTCTTCTGGCTTTGGTGGGGAAAGCCCGGTATCCGCCCCCGGACAAGGCCCGGATTTCATTGCCGGATACAGATATTTTTGTCCGAAGACTCTCGTACCTCCTCCGGCCTGGCAGGCGCAGATGCTCCTTTCATAGAGATGTGTTTTCAGCACATCGACCCTGTTGCCTTTTCTCAGGCAATGCGTAAAACCACAACGCAAGGCAGGATTCGAACCTGCTCTTCGCAGCCGTAAAAGCTGCACTGGCACAGACCTGACCCGGCATACGCGTCGGCATCTCCTGGCGCACCGCAGTGAGAAAATTCACTCACCCGCTTGAGTCATCCTGTAGGCAAATCATACCAGCTCCGTACCCCTTTATCCCGGAAAAAAAGCTGCGAACTTACAGTCCGCAGCTCATCTGCTGTTCCAGGCGCTCTCTGACCAGGCTCACAAAGCTTTCAGGCCGAAGCACCCGGACCATGGGGCCAAAAGACAGCACCCGGATCACTATCTCAGTCTCATCACTCTGTTCGTACCGAATGGTAACCCGATAGAGATCGTCCCCTGCCTTCTCCGCCTCCTTCTCAAAGTGGGAGAAATGAAGCATCACTCTTTCCAAAGCATTTCGCCGGTCCTGAATCTCCAGGGTCACCTGACGAACACATTTTTTCCTCTCCCCGCACCAGATCGGAAACTCCCCGCGAAATCTCCTGCAGGAAACGATCCGTCCCAGGTTCACGGTTTCCACCCGCCGGTTTCCGCTGGTAATCAGCCGGAATTTGTCGTCCTTCTCCGAATACTCCAGGTACTCCGGCAGGACACAAAATTGCGACACCAGGCCTTTTTTATTCTCCATCCCCAGGCACAGAGGATATCTGTTTTTTATGGCGTCCAAAATCAGCCGGAAGGTACGTATATACGACTCATCCTCAAAGGGATCCCCATCGCCGTATTTATCAAAAACATAATAATCCTCCGGGGTAAACAGCGGCTCCACATCCTCCAGTCCCTCCAGCGGTAAGTCAAAAAGCCGGATCCTGGGATCCAGGGAAACAGCCTTCAGCCATGCTTTCTGAAGTGTGGTCAGAGGCATGGAGGGCGCATACCGAAGCGCCGTGCTTCCATCCTTGTGAAACAACTGCCAGCGTTCTTCCCGTATGGCCGCCTCTATGGCCATGGCGCTCTCGGAAAACGCCTGCTCTCTGATGATTCTGCCGATGTCCTCCGGTGAGACGTTTCCCGACAAAAGCCGCGAAAGGATACCGGCGACCGCATTATAATAAGCGCTGTAAATCTCGTGAAAGATCACTGCGGCCCACCTCCCACTCCATACATGGCATACATGGCCTTCAAATCCCTGCGGAATTTTTCCTCCAGAACCTGATCCGAAAAGTGAAGGTCCGTAATCCGGCAAAGAAAAGTCCTGATCCAGGGAAGCATCTCGTTTATATCATAAACCTCCGCAGAAAAACGGCAGGAATAATCGTCCAGCTTCTCTACAGTCCCGCACCGTTTCTCCCGCTGAAGGCGGTTATAAATATACTGCTCATCCTCCCGATACCTGACCACAAATTCCACATGCTCCAAAGACGCTTTGCTTCGGGCGGCCACACCCCACATATGCTTCTGCACCCGATCCAGTTCTGCCCTTCGGAATGAAAAATCCTCCTGAACCTCCAACGGCTTTACCGAAAGAATGTAATCCAGCCGTAAGGTCATGATCCTCTTTTCGGAAAACAGCCAGGCCATCAAATACTGCCGTCCGTTCTGCACACTGATAAACACCCGCAGGGGGAGAATGCGAAGTGTTCCAGGGTGCTTCGCCCTCCGGCTGAGATTCTCTATCTCCGCCGCCCGCCTTTCTCTCATGATCAAAAACAGACGGCAGAGAATGTCGCTGTCCAGCGCCTGGGTGATATAATGATGCTTAAAGGCAAAATGCTCCTGATGAGGTCCTGCTTTATCCAGCAGGAAAGAGCCGATCACCCCGCAGGGCGCCGCTTCCGAATAAAAATGCAGTGCATCTACACAGCTGGGAAGAACACCTCCGCTGCGGCGATACCGCACACACTTACCGGTTTTCTCCGATTCCAGGAGCCCCTCCCCCACATATTCCTTCAGCTTCTTACGGATAGTGGATTCATCAAACACCCTGGGAACAGAAAATCCTGCCAGATACTCTTCATCCATAATCCGGGTAATTTCCCCGGCTGTCAGCCTCACAGAAGGATCATGAAGAATATCAAACAGGATAAAGTGAATCGTAATATCCCCATCCGTAAAGCTTTTGGCCTTCCATGCCTTATACAACGGATTATGCCGCAGACTACGGCTGTCAATGGTAATAAAGACGTTTTTTCCCTCCGGTGTCTGCCGAAATCCCATGTACTCTCCCAGCCAGCTCTCAATGCGTCTTCTCTCATCATCATAGGATCTTGCGCTTTTCCGGTCATACTCCTCCCGGCTCTTGAAACCATACACATAAAAATCGCGCATGTATCCCCGAATCCGGTCAAAATTTTTGATCAATTCACTGTATGCCACTTTCCTGCTCCTTTGTATTTCCGCGTACTCTCCCAATACTCATTTGAGCTTTTCCCAAAAGCTTTCAAGGCTGTTTTTAAAATTTTGAATGAAAAGCATAGATTTTCCGATGTTAAAAATGACGGCTTAGAAGTGTCAGAATAAATCCAGAATCATTATGCTTTGGGATATGTTATCACACTATCAATCATTTTATAAGACTTTTATACGAGAGCAGACGCCAAAATGCGCCTGCTCTCGTTACTTTTCACGGCTCCGCCGTTCAAAGCAGCAGATCCCCCGGCTCCTCCAGCGCCCTTTCATAGCTCTCCAGTATAATCTTCTGAAGCTGGTCTCTGGTGGCGGGACGGATGGGGTGGGCTATATCCCTGTATTCCCCATCTGCCGTTTTCTTGCTGGGCATCGCAATAAAAAGCCCTTTATCCCCCTCGATCACCTTGATATCATGTACAACAAATTCATCATCCAGGGTAATGGAAACTACAGCCTTCATTCTGCCTTCCCTGGCGATCTTACGCACGCGGACATCCGTAATCTGCATTAATATGACCCCCTTAAAGCTCCCTTCAACGTGTCAAAACAGCTTATATCCCTCTAAATTACATGGTATACCTTTCATGGTTTTCCACTACGATTTTGATATTTCCCGGTTCCCCCACATAGTTAGAATTTGCGCGGATAGTGTCACGACTCTCCACGATGCAGTTTTCTATCCGTGTATTATCCCCAATATACACGTCGTTCAATATGATGGAATTTTTGATAACACAATTGTTCCCCACAAAGCTCTTTTTGAAAATGACAGAATCTTCCACCACTCCGTTGACAATACAGCCGCTGGAAATCAGACTGTTTTTGACTACTGCACCAGAGTTGTACTTGGCGGGCGGCAGATCGTCCACCTTGGAATAAATATCCGGGTGCTGCCGGAAAAAGTAATTCCTCACCTCCGGCTTCAGGAAATCCATATTGGTCCTGTAGTAATCCTCTACAGAAGCAATGTTTCTCCAGTAATCCCGTATTTTATATCCGTAAATCCTCTTCATATCCTTATAACGGACCAGAATATCGCGCACAAAATCGTATCTGTCCTCCTCCGCGCACTTTTCGATCATTTCGATCAGCTGGCGGCGGCGCAGCACATAAATGCCGCAGGAAATGGTTCTGGTCTTTGGCTGAAAGGGCTTTTCCTCAAATTCCTCAATACGGTATTCCTCATTCATCCGCACGGTGCCGAACCGCTCGATCTCCATCCCCGGCTCCATCTCCCGGCAAACCACCGTGATGTCAGCCTTTTTCTCGATATGATATTCCAGCACCTTGTTGAAATCCAGCTTGTACACTCCGTCGCCGGAGGTGATCACCACATAAGGCTCATGGCTGTTTTTCAAATAGGAAAGATTCTGATAGATGGCGTCGGCAGTGCCTCTGTACCAGTTGCTGTTATCCGCCGTCATCGTGGGCGTAAGCACGGACAGTCCTCCCTGTTTACGGCCAAAATCCCACCATTTGGAGGAGTTCAGATGCTCGTTGAGGCTCACGGCATTATACTGGGTCAGCACAGCCACCTTCTGAATATGGGAATTGGTCATATTGCTCAATGAAAAATCGATACTGCGGTAGCTGCCGGCGATGGGCATCGCACAGATGGCCCTCTTCTGTGACAGTTCCTTCATTTTGCGGTTGTTTCCGCCTGCTAAAACGATTCCGATTGCTCTCACTGTTATTCACCTGCCTTAATCAATGTACTGCCGCCTGCAAGTTTGGAACCTTCATAGTCGGCAGCCGATGTTATGCCAAAGATCACAGAATTTTTCCCCACAGAAACGCCGTCGGGAATCACGCTCTTTTCGCCTATCGTGACGATACCGTGGTTATAGATGTGAGGCGCAGTATCGTTCTGGACCTCTTCTCCCACGCCCAGCCTTACATTATTACCGATCCTGACATCCTCGGCAATAATGGCCTTATTCAGCTCGCAGCCGTCGCCGATGCTGGTCTGGTTCATGATAATGGAATCCCGCACCACCGTTCCCTTTCCGATGGTGACGCCGCAGCCAATGACAGAATTGTATACCTTCCCGTATATGTCTGAGCCTTCTCCAATGATGCTGCGCTCCACCACACTGTCCGGGGACAGATACTGAGGCGGCTGAATCTCGCTCTTGGTATAGATTTTCCAGTATTCCTCATACAAATTGAACTCGGGCACAATATCGATCAGCTCCATGTTGGCTTCCCAGTAGGAATTCAGCGTCCCCACATCCTTCCAATAGCCCGTAAATTCATAGGCATACAAAGGGGATCCCTTTTCATGGCAGTAAGGAATCACATGCTTTCCAAAGTCCAGGGCCGGCTGATCCGCCATAGCCACCAGGGCTTCCTTCAGGGTTTTCCAGTTGAAAATGTAGATACCCATGCTGGCCAGATTGCTTCTGGGATGCTCCGGCTTTTCCTCAAACTCAGTGATCTTCCTGTTTTCGTCGGCAATCATAATTCCGAAGCGGCTGGCTTCCTCAATAGGCACAGGCATAACGGCAATGGTGACCTCGGCGCCGTTGGCCTTATGGAAATCCAGCATGACCTCATAATCCATCTTATAAATATGATCGCCCGAAAGGATCAGAACATATTCCGGATTAAAGCTCTCCATGTACTCAAGATTCTGGTAGATCGCATTGGCCGTTCCCGTATACCACTCACTGTTGGAGCTTTTTTCATAGGGAGGAAGCACCGAAACACCGCCGATATTCCGGTCCAGATCCCAGGGAATGCCGATTCCGATATGGGTATTCAGCCGAAGCGGCCTGTACTGCGTCAGTACGCCCACCGTATCCACTCCCGAGTTGATGCAGTTGGAAAGGGGAAAATCGATGATACGGTATTTCCCTCCAAATGCTACAGCAGGCTTTGCTACCTTGGAAGTCAGAACTCCCAGACGGCTGCCTTGTCCGCCCGCCAACAACATGGCAATCATTTCTTTTTTAATCATGTCTTCACCTCAATCTAGCCTTCTACCAGTTTGCCGGAACCAGGACGCCGTAATGGCATCTGCCCCAAGCCAGGCGGCCATTTGCCCGTTTCCTGCCTGGAATAAATTTATTATATCATAATTTATTTTGAAAGTGAATATTTCTTATGGAAAAACTTGACTTTTTTTGTGCTTTTTATATTTATTTTTTACATGTTCAGTGTTTTATCGCCAATATTTTTGTGTAATTATACTAACGCCATTCCTCCCGCCCTCCAAATTTCCTTGTCAGCTTTGACATTTGGGGCCGCTGTGGGCATCGCGACATTTTTCTATTTGTTTTTTACACGCCAAATGGTTATAATGAAATTATCAAACAATAAGGAAGTGTATCCCATGTTCAAAATCAATTTTAACGCCCCCTCCCATGTCCACTTTGTGGGCATCGGCGGCATCAGCATGAGCGGCCTGGCAGAGATCCTGGCCGACGCAGGCTTTCAGGTTTCCGGCTCTGACCGGTCCCGAAGCCCTCTGACCGAAATGCTGGAGGCGAGAGACATCAATGTATTTTATGGACAAAAAGCCGAAAATATTACCAAAGACATCGACTGCGTAGTTCTCACCAGCGCCATCCACGAGGATAATCCCGAATATGCCGCTGCCCGGGAAATGCAACTCCCCTGTCTTACCAGAGCGCAGCTGCTGGGGCAGCTCATGCTAAATTATGAGACTCCCATCGCCGTCAGCGGCACCCACGGAAAAACCACCACCACCTCCATGATCAGCGAAATCCTGCTTCAGGCAGGAACGGACCCCACCCTTTCCATCGGCGGAATCTACAAATCCATCGGCGGAAATATCCGGGTGGGACGGTCAGGATATTTTGTGACGGAAGCCTGCGAATATACCAACAGCTTTCTCAGCTTTTTCCCCAAAATCGGAATTATATTAAATATAGAAGAAGATCATATGGATTTCTTCCGGGATCTGGATGATGTCCGCAGCTCCTTCCGGAAATTTGCTCAGCTCCTTCCGGCGGACGGATGTCTGATTATCGGAAGCCAGATCGAAAACGTGGAACAGATCACAGAAGGTCTGGCCTGCCGGGTCATCACCTATGGCCTGGATCCCGCTTCGGATTATTATCCCACAGATATCCGGTATGATGAAAACGGCTGTCCTGTGTTCACTCTCCATGCTCCCGATGGAAAAAGCCGAAGCATGACTCTCCAGGTTCCCGGAGAGCACAATATCTGCAATGCTATGGCCGCCGCCGCTCTGGCCGATCTGCTGTCCATTCCGGTTCAGATTTCCACCGCCGCTCTGAAGGACTACGCAGGCACAGACCGACGCTTTGAATATAAGGGCATGATGGAGGGTGTCACCATAATAGACGACTATGCCCACCACCCCACAGAGATTACCGCCACCCTGAAAGCCGCCGCCAATTATCCCCACAGAAGACTCTGGTGCGTATTCCAGCCCCACACCTATACCAGAACCAAAGCCTTTCTGAAGGAATTTGCCCGGGCCCTGACTCTTGCGGACGAAATTGTTCTGGCGGATATCTACGCGGCCAGAGAGACCGACTGCTTCGGTATCAGCTCCGCTGTTCTGCAGCAGGAAATCCGTTCCCTGGGTCGGGAATGCTATTATTTTCCATCCTTCGAACAAATCCAAAAATTTTTGAAGGAAAAATGCATAAAAGGTGATTTGTTGATAACCATGGGGGCAGGAGATGTGCATGAAATCGGCGAAAATCTTCTGAAAAAATAATTGTCCACAGCTTCCACAGGTTGTCACGGCTATCTGGCTTTTCAACCTGTGGATATTTTTGTTTCCCCTGTGGAAAACTCTTTTCTGACGGTCTCCGAAATGCCGCTGTTTTTCCGCGCTGTTCACGACGGCAGAATTTTATCCACAGCTTCCACACTTTCCACATATGATGCACGTTTTTTTGTTTCTTTGGCTTTCAGAAAAATGACTATTTCTTTTTCAGGAGCCTTATGCTATACTTTTTCTGCTGCCGGTTACTGCGAGTCACCCCGCCGCAAAGCGCAGATGCTTGTCCAAGGCGCGCGGGAGTAAAAAAGCGGGCATAGGAGGTATGTGTACATATGGCGCATTTGACAATCTATAAGGATCATACTGTAGATTCTACTGTTGTATCCAACCTTTTTATTGATGAGTACATGAAGGATGCCAACGATGCCCAGCTGAAAATTTATCTTTATCTGCTCCGCATGATGAATGCCCGCCTGGCCACCAGTGTGTCCGATATTGCGGACAAGTTCAATCATACGGAGAAGGATGTGGTGCGTGCCCTGAAGTATTGGGAAAGAAATCAGCTTCTGGACCTGGACTATGACGACGAAAAAAATCTGGTGGGAATCCATATCCGCGATGTGGCCGTTCCCGGCCAGGATGACGCCCGGCATCTGCCCAAACCGGTTTCCTCCTTTGTGCCGGTTCCCGCTCCCTCTGCCCAGCCTTCCCAGGAAAGCTCTGCCCTGGGAGAAGATGACGACTCCGGTCTCTCCTTCGCCAAACCGGTCTATTCCGCCGATCAGCTGAGAGAGTTCAAGAATCGGCAGGAAACCGCACAGCTTCTCTTTATAGCGGAGTCCTACATCGGCAGACCCCTGACGCCCTCCGAGATGAAAACCATTTTATATTTTACGGATGTGCTTCATTTTTCCGATGACCTGATCGACCATCTGATCCAGTATTGTGTAGAACGCGGAAAAAAGGATTTTAAATATATTGAGCGTGTGGCCCTGAACTGGGCCCGGGAGGGGGTTACCACGCCAAAGCAGGCCCAGAAGTATTCCTCCCGATATGACAAAAATGTCTATGCCATTATGAACGAATTGGGTAAAAGCAGTGCTCCCACCGCCCGGGAAGCAGAATACATCATGCGCTGGCTGAAGGAATATGGTTTTTCCACAGACATTATTTTCGAGGCCTGCGAGCGCACCGTCCTGGCTACGGACAAGCACCGCTTCGAATATGCGGAAGGGATTCTGAGCAGCTGGAAAAAACAGAATGTCCACCATAAATCCGATATCGCCAGGATTGACGAAATGTATCAGCAGCATCGAAAAAATCCGGCGCCGGCCTCCAGGCAGACCGGAAACCGTTTCAATCAATTTGCACAGAACAGCTACGACTTTGATGTTTTGGAGCAGGAGCTTCTGAGCAATTAGTCAAGGAGAATCCGAATGGCACTGAATGCCCTTCAGCACGAGGCTATTATAAAAGATTATGAAAAGCTCCGGGACAAAAATCGTCATTTACTGGAGTCCCGGCGGGAAGAAGTATACGCAAAGCTTCCCGGCTACCGGGAGCTGGCCGACTCCGTCAGCACCTTGTCCGTGTCTGCGGCAAGGCAATTGCTGGAAGGGGACTCTTCTGCCCGGACCCGGCTCCACGATTCTCTCTGCCGGATCCGTTCAAAGCAGAAAGAGCTTTTGGACAGCGCCGGCTTTCCCGGCGATTACCTGGAGCCTGTTTACACCTGTTCCTGCTGTCAGGATACCGGCTATGTGATCGGAAAAGACGGCCTTCGGGAAAAATGCCGTTGTTTCCGGCAAAAGGAAATTTCCCTTCTTTATGCCCAATCCAATATCCAGGATATGATTGCCAGGGAAAATTTTTCCACCCTGTCTTACGAATATTATCAGGGCGAAGATCTGCAGCACTTTCGGGCCGCAGTGGAGCTTGCCAGGCAATTTATTCAAAATTTTCGGCAGGACTACCAGAATTTGTTTTTTTATGGTACAGTAGGTACCGGAAAAAGCTTTCTGTCCGGCTGTATCGCAAAAGAGCTGCTCCAGCAGGGCTGTTCGGTGATTTATTTCAGTTCGTCAGGCCTCTTTGAGACTCTGGCACGGTATTCCTTTGATTTCCGCGAAAAGGAAGCTCTCTATGGCTTCTGCGAGGATCTGTACGGCTGTGATCTGCTGATTATCGACGACCTGGGCACGGAAGTCACAAATAATTTTGTCACCTCCCAGCTTTTTTCCTGCCTGAACGAACGCAATCTGCGCAGGAAATCCTCGATCATCTCCACCAACCTGAACCTGCCGGAGCTTAGGGATCGGTATTCCGACAGAATTTTTTCCAGGATTACCAGCAATTATTCTCTCTGTAAGCTGACAGGACCCGATATCCGCATCTGCAAAAAGCGGCTTGCAGGCACATCCTGATTACAGGCCGCAGAAACTTATTTTTACAAAACAGAAAGGGCAAGGACATTTATGGGCAACCGTGAAGAAAAAAGAAATCTGGAGACAATCCCCGTAGGCTCGCTGGGAATGATCGCACTGGAGGGCTGCAGGCCGCTGTGCGAAAAGGTGGACAAGTACCTTGTAAAGTGGCGTGCAGAAAGGGAGAGCGAACACAAGGACTCTCTGGCCTTTTCCGGCTATCAGCGAAGCTCCTACCTGCTGAATGCCAAAGTTCCACGTTTCGGCACCGGCGAGGCAAAAGGAGTAATCCTGGAGTCCGTCCGCGGAACGGATCTGTACCTGCTGGTGGACGTATGCAATTATTCCCTGACCTACTCTTTGTGCGGCCATGAAAACCACATGTCCCCTGACGACCATTACCAGGATCTGAAAAGAATCATCGCTGCTGTAGGAGGAAAGGCACGGCGTATCACGGTGATCATGCCCTTCCTCTATGAGAGCCGTCAGCACAAAAGAACCGCAAGAGAATCCCTGGACTGTGCCCTGGCTCTGCAGGAGCTGGTGCACATGGGTGTTGATAATATCATCACCTTCGATGCCCACGATCCCAGGGTTCAGAATGCCATCCCGCTTCACGGCTTTGAAACGGTTCAGCCCACCTATCAGTTTATCAAAGGCCTGCTGCGGAACGAAAAAGAACTTCAGCTGGATTCCGCCCATATGATGGTGATCAGCCCGGATGAAGGCGGCATGAGCCGGGCCATCTACATGGCCAACGTGCTGGGACTGGATATGGGAATGTTTTATAAAAGGCGCGATTATACCACAATCGTTAACGGACGCAACCCCATCGTAGCCCATGAATTTCTGGGCAGCAGCGTAGAAAATAAGGATGTAGTTATTGTTGATGATATGATATCCTCCGGGGAAAGCGTCCTGGAGGTGGCAGCGCTGCTGAAAGAACGCAAAGCAAAAAAAATCTTTGTCTGCTCCACCTTCGGTCTGTTTACCAACGGTCTGGACAAGTTCGACAGTGCCTACGAAAACGGCATTATTGACCGGGTTCTGACCACCAACGTGATCTATCAGACTCCCGAGCTTTTACAGCGCAAGTGGTATGTCAACTGTGACATGAGCAAATATATCGCCTACATCATCGACACCTTGAACCACGACTCATCTATCAGCGATCTTCTGAATCCCAGCGAACGGATACAGAATGTGGTGGCGAAGTATAAAAACGGACAGCTGTAGCAGACTGCCGCGCGCAGATTTTCATCAGATACTGCCTGTTTCAGACAGTCCCGAATTCTCCGGGACTGTCTTTTTACGTTACTTTTCACGGCTTCGCCGTTCAAAGCAACATGATGCCCCGTGAAAAGTAACCTTTTTACTGCGCTATGTTGTAAACCTGTTTATTATTTGGTTGACATTTTATCTTACATCATGTATACTTCTGATTGTCACCCGGCACCCTGTCCCCTGCAGGGGCGCCAAACCAGACCCAGGACTCTGTATGGCAGATCAAGCAGAAAGGAAACAAACAAAGTGAGCGGAGTAGATAAAAATAAATCTGTTTTCAGCGTAAAGCAGCTTGCCCTGACCGGGCTGATGGCTGCCGTCATCTGTGTGCTTGGGCCCGTGGCCTTCACGATCCCCATAAGCCCCGTACAGATCTCCCTGGGTTCTCTGGCCGTTTATTTCGTAGTGTCTGTGCTGGGCATGAAGCTGGGAACTGTCAGTGTGCTGATCTATATTCTTTTAGGGCTTGCAGGACTTCCCGTTTTCGCAGGCTTTGCAGGAGGCCCCGGAAAGCTTTTCGGTCCTACGGGAGGCTACATCATCGGTTACATCTTTATGTCCCTGATCTGCGGATTTTTCGTAGATAAGTGGGGAAATAAGCTTGTCCTCTATTTTTCCGGAATGGTTCTGGGAACCCTGGTGCTCTATCTGTTTGGCACCGTCTGGCTGGCTTACCAGGCCTCCTACACCTTTCCGCAGGCTCTGGCAGCCGGCGTGCTTCCTTAATATACCCGGCGACCTGATCAAACTTATCGCCGCAATGGCTGTCGGAAGCCAAATCCGGAAGCGCCTTTTAAAAACCGGTCTGCTCCAGGCAAAATGAAAATTGCAGACTTAAAAGCTTTTCCTCTAAAAGAGGCCGTACCGCTCATCGGCGGTACGGCCTCTTTACTACATCTTCTTTATTCAGCCTGTGTAAGCATCGTACAGCACCACTACATTTTCCGAAGCATCATACATGGTGATCTCACCGCATTCCGAGGGAAGCACCACCGCAAAAGGCTTTGTGGGATCAACCTGTATATTCCTTTCGCCTTCGGGGCTTTCCACCTGGATCAGGCACACCCTGTCATGATTCATGGACATCAAAGCGATCCCCTTGTCCTCATACACAATTCCCTTTACACTCTCTCCGATATATTCATCCGTTCCGCCCTGACGGTAGAAATACCCAAAAGACATACCTTCTTGGCTCAGGTAAACGGAATATACATACTCATCCTGATCCTCGTCGTAAAAAAGCATGGCACATAAATCCTCGTTTACATCTTGGGCCATCTTCCAGTCATCCTCTATATTGTGGTTCTCTCTGGCATCCTTCTCCAGACCTGCCCTGGAAACCCCGATACTGTCCGACTGCCAGACAATCAAAACAGCCAACATGATAATAACTATAATTCCTGCCGCCAAAAGTATTTTTTCTGCCTTTTTACCCTCGCTCATATATTTCAACCTCTCATTCGTATTATACCCTTAAGCGTTTCTTCTCATCCCGCTTCCGTCTTATAGAGTATAGCAAACCCACTAAAAAAATGCAATTTTGCAGGTATAATCTTAAGACAATATTAAATTTTCTTCAGAAAAAATATCATTTCTGCACCGTCAAAGCAAAGGCATCATCTATCCAACCCAGTACAAATCACCTCACTCAAACAATACCGTCTGCTCCAGATATTCCGTTTTGAGAACAATATAAGGGTAGGAGGGCGTCCTGTTGCTTTTTTCCGAAGGCTCGGGCCCCAGAAGGCTGGTACCCGCACAGATATTGGTCTCCGTCAGATACAGCGCATCAACCGCTATGCTGTAGCCGCCGGTCTCCTGCTCACCATAACCGATACATATGTAAAGATATTGATTGTCCGTATAAGTGATCTGAAAGGGCTGGCTCTTTCTCTCCTCCAGAACCGCCTTCAGTTCCTCCGGTATCATTTCTTCGCCAAGTACCGTGAAATCCAAATCCCGCAATTTCACCTTTTCCTCGCTCAGGAATGTACAGCCGGCCAATAGGAGCATGATCCCGGCTGATAGTACAACGCAAAGCGCTGTTTTCACTGCATTTTTTCTCTTTTTCAATGTAACCCCGCATAAATGGCTGCTGCACACCCGGCTGTTATTATTTACCTTCCGCAAAGCAAACGACGACAGTTGGCTTACAGCAACTGCAACTATTCTTCTTTTTCATATTTTATGTACACGGAGTCCATTTTATGATAAAATCGGGATAACGAAAAAATACACTGGAGATTTTGAATATGATAAGATTTATTCTGGTTGTGATCTATGTGGTTCTGTTTCTGATCCTGACGATTCCTCTTATGATCGCAGAGTGGATCATCGGAAGGTTCAACCCGGAGCGCAAGGACCGGCACTCCAAGGCTATCGTGGGCTGGGGCTTCCGCTGTGTCACCTTTCTGTCCGGAACACGGGTGGAGGCCCGGGGGCTGGAAAATATCCCCGGGGACACCGCCGTGCTCTATGTTGCCAATCACCGCAGCTATTTTGATATTGTGCTTACCTATGCTCTGTTCCCGGGCATCACCGGCTATGTGGCCAAAAAGGAAATGAAAAAATGGCCGCTTCTCAATGTCTGGATGGCAAATATTCAATGCCTGTTTTTGGACAGGGAAAATATCAAGGAAGGATTGAAAACCATCCTTCTGGGCGTGGAAAAGGTGAAAAAGGGCATATCTATCTGTATTTTCCCGGAGGGCACCCGCAACAAGGTGAACGATACCTTCCTGCCCTTTCATGAGGGCAGCTTTAAGATTGCCGAAAAAGGCGGCGTCCCCGTGATTCCCATGGTGATCGCAGGATCCGCCCAGGTCTTCGAGGATCATTTGCCCAAAATCAAAAAAGCCACTGTGATCATCGAGTTCCAAAAGCCTGTTTATATAAAGGATCTGGACAAGGAAACCCGGAAAAACCTGGGCAATCACGTGCGGGGCATTATTTCTGACAGATACTTCCGGCTGAAGGAAGACCTGGGCGGCTGAAGGCTCCAATCCAAAAGGCCCTGACAGCCCATCCTCTCAGTCAATCACCCCGCTGCAAGCAGCGGGGCATGGAAATTGAAACGCCCCAAGGGGCGGGGTATTGACCCTCGCGGCATTCGTCAAATAGCCATGCAGGCATGGCTATTTTCCTCATTGCCCGCGGGAATAAAAAAGAGCAGGGCCGGAGGAGAATCCGGCTACAGCGCCTTCAGTGCCTCTGTCACCTTCGAAAACTCCATTCCATGGGAGGCCTTTACCAGCACGGTACAGCCCTGGGGCACATACATTTCCGGCTCTCTCCCCAGCGCCTCCAGCAATGTCTCCAGGGTAGGAAAATGCCAGATCCGGCCTCTTTCCTGCCCTTGGCCGCAGGCTCCCCGGAACATATGCCCGGACTCCTCTCCCACGCACAGAATCCTGTCAATACCTGCCCGGGCAGCACAGATTCCCACCTGCCTGTGGTATTCGGGGGAATTCTCTCCCAGATTAAACATATCCCCCAGAATAGCCGTCTTTTCCGTGTCGGCCAGACTCAAAAGCTCCAGCGCCGCCTCCATGGAGGCCGGATTGGCATTGTAGCAATCGTCGATCACCGTACAGCGGGAAAGCCGAAGCAGATCTCCCCGTCCGCTGACCGGGGAAAGCTTTTCAAGCCCCGCTGCAATCTGCTCCCAGGTCAGCCCCAGCAGTCCCGCCACGCACACCGCCGCCGCCGCGTTCAGCACCATATGCCTGCCGGGCAGAGGAATGCGGACCGGGAAGCCCTCCTCCCGGCCGGGCATCCGGATCAGAGCATCACTGCCCCACAGCCCATGGCTTTGAATATCCCCGGCAATTACCTCCTGACCGGGATTTCCTCCCAGACCGAAGAAATGAGGACGGCGCCCCTTCACCTCCTGCAGTGCAGTCAGCTTATCATCCTCGCCGTTCAGGCAGATTTCCCCCTCCGGCGCCATGAAGTCGAAAATCTCTGACTTCGCCTTTAAAATGCCGTCCCTGGACTTCAGATCCTTCAGATGACTCTGGCCGATATTGGTTATGACACATATATTGGGCCTTGCCATTTTACTCAGCCGATGCATTTCTCCGAAATCGCTGATTCCCATCTCCACCACCGCCACTTCCGTATCCTGGCGAATACGAAGCAGCGTCAGCGGCACGCCGATCTCATTATTGAAATTTCCCTCTGTCTTCAGCACCCGATATTTTTCCGCCAAAACACCGGCAATCAGCTCCTTTGTGCTTGTTTTTCCAGCACTTCCTGTAATGCCAACCACGGGAATGGAAAGCTTTTTCCGGTAGGCCTCCGCAATGTCCTTCAGGGCCTGGAGCGTATCCTGCACCAAAAGAAGGCTTCTCCAGCCCGTGATATCCTCGCCTGTTGTGCTCTGTATTGCCTCCGGCGTTTCCTGAATCACCGCCAACGCCGCCCCTCTGGAAAACACCTGGCCCACAAACCTATGTCCATCCACCTTCTCTCCAGGGACAGCGATAAATACACCGTTCTCATCCACCTCCCGGGAGTCCAGACATACGCCGCTGACACACATGTCAATGTCTGCCCCTTCCCCCGGTATCAGCCTGCCGCCGCAGGCCGCCGCTATTTCTTTGATTGTCAGATCCATTCCCATACCTCCCCATATACTTTACTGTTCACGGCTTTTTACCTCATGGCACATTCCAGAACCTTCTCACACAGATCGGCAAAATCCATCCCTGCCGCCGCGGCCTCCTGAGGCAAAAGGGATATGGGAGTCATGCCCGGCAGCGTATTGGCCTCCAGACAGAAAAATTCCCCTGCTTCATTCATCCGGAAATCCATTCTGGCGTAATTTTTCAGCCGCAGTACCTGAAACACCCTCTCAGCCAAAGCCTGAAGCCTTTCGGTCTGCTCCGGAGAAATCAGCGCGGGACAGGTTTCCACGGCACCACCTGCCTGATATTTGTTTTTATAGTCATAAAAGCCTTCCAGAGGCGCCATTTCAATCACCGGAAGCGCCCGGCCATCCAGCACTCCCACGGAAAACTCCCGGCCGGATATATACTGTTCAATAATCACTTCATCATCGTACCGAAAAGCCTCCTGCTTTGCCGCTATGTATTCCTCCTCGTTTCTGGCTATGCAGACTCCCACGCTGGAGCCGCTGCAGCAGGCCTTAACCACACAGGGAAAGGGTATCCTCTCTTTCTCCGTCTCTCCTCTTTTCATACGGATTCCTGCCGGCGACAAAATGCCGCAGGCCCTGAAAATATCCTTGGTAATGCCCTTGTCCATGGCCAGAGCCGATCCCACATGGTCCGCCCCTGTATACCGGATTCCCAAAAGCTCAAAGCAGGCCTGAATCCTGCCGTCCTCACCGCTGCCCCCATGGAGCGCCAGAAAGACACAATCAGCCTCTTTGCAGATCTCCAGCACATTAGGTCCGAAAAAGCCCTTTCCTCCGTCCTTCCTGCATTTCCGTATCTGATCAGGATCCGGAGCCTTCTCCCCTACGTCGCCTGCCTGGGACGACCAGTCCTCATCCCTTTCAAAAATATTCCTTGTGTCTCCTTCATATCCCAGATACACATCCAGCAAAACTGCCTGATGCCCCCTTTGCTTCAACGCTCTGTAGATCATTCCTCCGGTGCTCAGCGACACATCCCTCTCCGCGCTGATCCCTCCGGCCAATACAACAATCTTCATCTTACCTTCTCCTCCCTGATGAATCTGTCCTCCCCGGACAGCTTCCGGCAATCCTGCGGAAGCATAAGCATATTCCGGAAAATTCCGCATGCCTCTGCCAAAGGTCTGCCAGGCAGCCCCATGCAATCCTATTGAAGCATATTCACGGCGGGCCTGGCATATGCAGGACACAGAGCTTCCCGTATTTCTGTTCACCTGTTTTCGTATTTCATTATACAAAAAAAGGCGCGGCATTTCAACCGGATGCCGCGCCTTCCTCGTACACCACCTGCCCGTCAATGATGGTGTAGAGAGTCCGTGTAAACACCTCCATTGGATTCCCTGTAAAAATGGCAATATCGGCGTCCTTTCCCACCTCCAGGCTTCCCACCCGGTCATAGACGCCGCAGATCTGTGCCGCATTCCGGGTGATGGCCAGATATCCTTCCTCCATGGGCAGGCCGGATTTTACCGCCAGTCCGGCGCATAAAGGCAGGGACTGAATCAGAGATACCGGGTGATCCGTTGTAATGGCCGTCTTTACCCCCGCCCGGTTCAGGATACCCACAGTCTTAAAGGCCATATTCTGTACTTCGATCTTATTCCTGCTGGCCAGATCAGGCCCCACAATGGCCGGAAAGCCCTCCGCCGCCAGCTCCTCCGCGATCAAATGCCCTTCGGAGCAGTGATCCAGGGTCATACATAGATGAAACTCTTTGGCAATACGAATTGCCGTAAAAATATCGTCCACCCGGTGCGCATGAGCCTTCAGGGGAATTTCCCTCCGAAGCACCGGCAGCCAGCATTCCAGAGTAAAGTCCTCCTCAAAGTCCTGTCCCTGCTCCCGGGCCTTCCGCTTTCTCTCCGCATACTGCTGCGCCCGTATAAGCTCCTTCCTCAGCATGGCCGCAATGGCCATTCTGGTAGACGGGCTCTGTCCCTGACCAGAATAATTTACCTTGGGATTTTCTCCGAAGGCCACCTTCATGGCCGCGGGGGCCTTCACCACCAGATCATCCACCCGGCGTCCCCTGGTTTTCAGAAAAGCAAACTGTCCCCCTGCCACATTGGAGCTTCCCGGTCCGATCATGGCGCCGGTGATCCCGGCTCTCACTGCGTCGTCAAACGCGGCATCCATGGAATTGATGGCGTCCACTGCCCGAAGATAGGGCGTAATGGGATCCACCGTCTCGTTACAGTCATCCCCCTCCATTCCCTTTTTTTCCTCGGTTATGCCCATATGGCAGTGCGCTTCTATGATCCCGGGCATAATGACACCCCCGTCCACCCGGATCACTCTCTCACAAGGGGCGGGATGAACTGCGATCTCATCCCGCCCGCCGATTTCCTTTATTTTTCCGTCTGCAATGCGGATGCATCCCTCCGGGATATCTCCGCCTGCCATGGTTTTAATGACTCCGCCGATAATATACATGGCAACCTGTTCCTTTCCCGAGCTTTCCAGCGTCGATCCCGTTACCGGCAGCGCCTATCGAAACAGCGTTTCCGGATCCACAGGCGTTCCGTTCTGTGTCAGCTTCAGATACAGATTAGCGCCCTCCAGAGTATAATACTTGGTAGGCGCCGCTACCACGCCCACTACTTCGCCGGGCTCCACATAGCTTCCCACCTGCACATTGATCTCCCCAAGCTGTCCATAGGTCAGCTCATAACCGTCGCCCAGCTCCATAGTCACCGCGCGTCCGATTTTTGCGTCCTGAAATACTCTGATAACCTTTCCCTCTGCACAGGCCGTCACAACGGTTCCCTCCGCGGCCCCGATCATCACGGCAGGATTACGGGTATACTGGTCAAGCGTAGTAAAATGAATGCTTGCGTCCATGCTGAATGGAATCACGGTTTGTCCCTCCAGGGGCCGCAGCATTCCACGTTCCGCTGCAAAGTGAAGCTCCCTCACAATCACATTCTGGCCGGCGGCGGCTTCATTCTGCGCTTCTCCGGACGCCTGCTCTCCAGGCTCTTCGGTATCCTGCTTTTCCAAATCCTGCCCGGCTGCATCCTGTTCACCGGAATCCTCCTTTTCCGGATTCTTCTTATCTGAAACCGTCTTATCCGAAGCAGTCTTCTCTCCATCCTCTCCGGAGGTCTTTGAGCCCGTGGTGCTTCCCGTCACATCGGAATCCTTTGTCTCCTTGGAAGGATCCGTATTTTCCGGATCATCCGTGAGCCCCGGAATCTGAATCAGGTTGGATCCGGCCTCCTCCATGGGCAGATAGTCCAGATCATTTTCCATATTATCCGCTCCCGGCAGAACAGTGTCCTGGCCGGAATTTAACCCGGACCCCTCCGCCGCTTCGTTTTTGGCGATCTCATCATACTTATCCTGCACCTGGTTTTCCAAAGCGGTAAAGTCTATGGTATACCCGTCATCCTGGGACTCCTGTTCCCGGGACTGCATATACATGCCCGTCATGGTCAGTGCCGTAAGCACAAAGACCGACGATGCAATCATCACAATACGTTCCTTCTTGGCATTGTCTCTTCTATTTCTCTTCATGACTGTTCCCTTCCTTTTCGCGCTTTCAAGCTTAGTGAAAAAATCTTCACTACCATTCTGCCCGAATCGAAAGGAAATATACGCCTGTTCAGATCACACTTTTTTTGCGTCTCTGGAGGTCACCGACGCTTTCACGGGAAACCCGGAATTGCCGCCTGCGCGGAAAAAAGCGGCGCCTGCGTTAAAAAACGCAAAAACGGGTATGATATGACAGTTATCAAAAAAACAAACAAGGGCTACCTCCATTTAACATAGTATCTCCCGAAAAATATAATTATTCAGCCCTCGGCAAAAGCCGCCCCGGCACGGCTGTTTTGCCTGTGCCAAAGCGGCTTTTTTTGTCATTCCTGTGAATAATAAATCCGTCCTGCGGCCTGTGATGACTTTCCGTGGCTTCCTGCGGCAGATACCCTCAGGCTCCCTTGTCATACTTGGCCACATCCACATGCTGTACGGTTCCCACATTACCGTTCTCATAGAGAAACACTCCGGTGTTGCGGATGGCTCCCTTGGTCTGTCCCTCCTGACCCTTCAGAGCAAAGTCCGTTGCCACATTCTGCAGGCAGATAGCGCCCACACCCTTATCCGCCAGCCGGTACAGCACATCGTTTCCGTTTTCATCCTTACACCATATTTTCAGCTTATCCCAGATGGCATCGTTCTCATCAATCCATCCGTTGCCGTCCTCGTCGTATTTTGCCAGATCCGCAAAACCGTTTCCGCTGGATGTGCCGAACAGCTCATTGCCGTCGTTGATAATACCATCCCCGTTTTTATCCAGCGCCAGATAACCGCTGCCGGCTCCCAGCTGGGATACCTCGTCCAGCTCTCCATCTCCGTCGATGTCGAAATAAAAGGTCTGGTCGGACAGCTCCGCCACATCCGTGTCAAGATTAATTACAAGAGGATCGCACAGATCCACGGACACCTGCTGAAGCTCCTCCTGATAATACTGCTGAAATCTGCGGCTCATTCCCACATTCACGTTAAAGCTGATCTCCCTGCCGTCAGCGGTGCGCACCGTTCCTTTGGTGGTAAAAGCCGTATCCTCCGCCTCGATCTGAATACCGGCCTGGCCCGCGCCAAGAAGCTGCAGACCCATAAACGACGACGCCGGATTCTGTCCACCGTTCGTTCCCTGTGTTCCGGCTGTATTCTGAGCTCCGTTTCCCTGGACGTTGTTCCCGCCCTGGGCGCTGCCCGTACCCAGCATGCTATTTTGAAAAAAGCCGGTTTCCTGAGTCATCCAGGCCGAAGAAGAAGTGTACGACGACGTATTGGACCAACCGTTCATCTGCGCCCAGGAACCCAGCCGATTTCTTCTGGCGCCGAACAGCATATCAAATATGTACCGGAAGGTCATCTGTCTCATTTCCGCAAAGGTCTGGCTTGCGGAGCTGCGAATCGTTACTCTGGAACTGGAAGCCTGAAAACGAACCTGCCAGTCCTGGGTTGTCACCGTGGTTTTCTGGGAGGTCTGGTTCTTTCCTTCTGTATCTCCTGTGCCGCCGGTATTGCCGGCGTTGCCGCCCACCGCGGTATTCAGGGCATTACTGCCCCTGTTCAGGCCCTGTTGATAGTCCATTATCGTAAAGCGCCTGAAGGTTGTGTTTGAAGCTCTGTAGCTTCTGGCGGATTCCATTCCTACTGTGCTGGAATCAATCTTCAATCCTTTTTTCTCCTATATGTCCACCCATTCCGCGCACCGCCAAACGAGCCCACCCTCCCTGGTGCCGCCGTCCGCTCTGCGCCGAACTTTTTTATGGCTTCCATCCCTGTAGCCTGAGTGGGCATAAAATGCCCTCATAAAAAAAGATGGTACCCATGTGAGAAAATCCTTTTCTCCCATAATCTACCATCCGTGGTGTCCATCTCATATACTTGGCGGCGGCTGGCCCTGCCGCCCTCCTGTAATATGTATATCGACATAAACACCGGTTTCTTTACCCCTGTCTGGGCCTTTGCAGGAAAATCCTGTCAGCCTCCTGCTCACGAAGGCCTGCCCGGGCCGCCTGGGCCGGAAGGCCCCGCCGGGCGTCCCTGCATTTGGGTTCCATGCCCTGCCTGAGCCGCCCGGGCCGCCATGATTCCCGCCACCATCTCTCTGGGCACTACAATATTGGCTCCGAAGGGATTAATCACAAACCCTGCCGCCGGACCGGCTCCCCCGGGAGCCCGGCCCAGCAGCATGGCGGCATACTCTTCAAACTTCAGTGCGAAATAAGGCATTTTCTGATTCTTTTCCTGCCATGCCTCGTACTCCCGCCGATCCGTAAACGCCATAAAAAACCTTTTTCCGTCCGGCGCGGACAGCATGGGAAACTGCACCTTACTGCCGGGAGCCGGCTTGTAATTTCCCTGATCATCCTCCTCCGGCGCCGGATCCACAATGGCCGGGGACAGAAGTACTGCCTTTGTCAATTCTGTCACGAACATATTGCGATGCTCCGGCGTATCCTCGGCCTTGACCAGCTCAATGGAGCCGGCGAGCATAGGGTTTGACACTGATTTATTAAATTCCATATGGCCTCCTTCGGAGCCGTTCCGGCTCTGGCTTTTGCAAATATCTTACCACACCCGGAGGCCCTTTGGCTATTTATTTTTTACCGTTCTTCTTTTTTCTCTGCAGCATAACAATCACAATACCCGCTATTACCAGAACTGTCACAACGCACACAGCCACGATCACCCCAGTGTTGGAGCCGCTGTCCGCACTGCTGCCGGAAACATTCTCATCGGATACGCTTCCGTTGTCTGAGGAGGTCTGGGTGCTTTCCTCAGCCGAACCTTCCTCTTCCCTGGTCATGGTGCCGGTTCCCTTCACCAGCACCAGCGCCGAGATGGGGTCCACGGATGCTTTTCCGTTGGTAATGGTGGAAAGCACCTCCGTCCCGGCCTTTTCGCCGTTCACATATACGTCCCACACACCATCGGGCAGTGTGATCTCTTCCGTCTGGTCATTTGGATTAAAGATCAGGAACAGGCCCTCCGAGGTCTCACCGTTCACGCCGCCGTTGATCTGGAATGCCACAACGTTTGCCGGCAGTCCTTCCACAGGCGTCACATTCTGCTCCACATCCTGGGCATTGGTCAGCCGCAGAGCCGCATGAGCCTTCCGGAAGGCAATCAGCCCCTTGTAATATTCAAATACATTTTTATATTCTTCCTCATCCAGAGTATCCCATTTCAGGCTGTTTACAGAGTCGGGAGACGCATAGCTGTTTTCGTCAAAGGTGCCTCCGGCCTTCAGCTTGGTGCGCAGCATTTCCTCACCGGCCTGCATAAAGGGAATTCCCTGAGAGGTCATGTAAATAACCGCCGCAAGATTGTTCATCCGGATCTTATCCACTCTGGCAGAGCTCAAAGCCGATCTGGTGATCCGGTCCATCATGGTCAGATTGTCGTGACAGGACGCATAGTTGACAGTCTGGGCCGGGGTGGTGCACCAGTCAGTCAATCCCATAAAGCACTGCCGGATGGTTTCCTCCAGGCCCTCCGCCCCGGAGATATAACCTACAGAGGTATCAAACACGCTTCCCTTCAGAGCATCCCGGATGGTGTCACTGAAATAGGCAAAGCCCGGGGTCTGGGTGGAATTGATCTGGGTGGCCATGGTGATTCCCTCCTTGGTCACTGCTGTGTCCATGGTCCAGCCTTCTCCGTAAAAAATCACGTTAGGATGGTCCTTGTGAATCTCCTCCACGATCTCATTTACCGTCTGGGTGTCCAAAAGCCCTACCAGGTCAAAGCGGAAGCCGTCAATATGATATTCGTCCGCCCAGTATTTTACGGAATCCACAATATATTTTCTCACCATGCTCCGCTCTGACGCGGTGTCGTTTCCGCAGCCGGATCCGTTGGAATAAGCGCCGTTTTCATCGATGCGGGAAAAATATCCCGGCACAATTACGTTAAAGCAGAAATCCCCGGCGCTCTGCACATGGTTATATACTACATCCATGATAACGCTGATATCGTTATCGTGGAGAGCCTTGACCATCTGCTTCATCTCCTTTACCCGCACCTCACCCTTGTAGGGATCTGTGGAATAAGAGCCCTCGGGCACGTTATAGTTCACCGGATCATAGCCCCAGTTAAACTGCGCCTTATCAAGTTTGGATTCATCTACCGAGCCATAATCGTAGATGGGAAGCAGGTGAAGATGGGTCACGCCCAGCTCCTTGATATGGTCCAGTCCCGTGGCCATTCCCCCTGCCGTTTTGGTTCCCGTCTCTGTCAATCCCAGAAACTTACCTACATTTGTAATATTGGAGCTGGCATCCGAAGACAGATCCCGCACATGCAGCTCGTAGATAACAGCGTCATTATAGGTGCCTCCTGCATGGGGATCCGCATCCGTATCCCATCCTTCCGGATTTGTGGATGCCAGATCAATGACCATGGCTCTCTTTCCGTTTACTCCCGTTGTCCTGGCATAGGGATCGCAGGCTTCCCTTTCTTCTCCGTTGATCACCACCGTATACGTATAGTAGGTACCGTTGAGATCGCCTTCCTTTTCCGCAGTCCAGGTGCCGTTTACATCCGCCGTCATGGCCAGCCGCTCCAGCAGATCCTCTTCTCCTTCCGTTCCGCCGGCATAAAGGTTCACATACACGGTATCGGCAGTGGGCGCCCACACCCGAAACCTTGTCTGTTCGGCAGACCACACCGCACCCAGGTCGTCCCCGGTATAAGTATATTCCATCTCAAAATCCTCCGTGGAATAAATATTGGGCATGACCACCTTATATTCATTTCCGTCAAAGGTAATGCTGTATTCCCTGGTAAGCTCCAGCGGAGCCTCCAGGGTCAGAATATACTGCCACTGCTCCCCTTCAGCCGCTTCCTTGACTGCGATCTCACCGCCGCTTCCCTGGATCCGGAAGGCCTTGGTCAGATCTCCCTCCACCGCGCCGGTCATGCTTACGGTGACGGTATTGGTCTCCTGATCGTATCTGGCCTTGGAAAGCTTGACACCGGTGACGGCATCCTCGCCGTATTCCTTGGTATAGCCTTCCACGCCGGATTCCACATAAATATGTACCGTTCCGGAAACCATCTCAGAAATGTCGATAAACTGATCCTTATCCACATCTTTTGCCCAGTCGGCTGTCCGGACAATAAATCCGATAGAGGTCACTCCCGGTGTCACCACTTTGGTGGCCACCATTTCTCCATCCTCCTCGGCAAAGGCAAATCCGCCTCCATCGCCTCCGCCGATTTCCCACAGCCAGACGTCCCAGCCCTCATAATTGCCGTCCTCCCTGTGGTAATGCAGCTTCAGCACCAGATCCTCCGCCGCCTTTACCACCGGCATGCTTGAAATACAGTCGGCCATTGCCAGAAAAAGCAGCACAGATGCCATGAATACCGCCCAGGCACGCCTGAAGCCAAGATTCCTTGTCGCTTTTCCTTCCATGATACAAATTACCCTCCTTCTGAAAATTTTGAGGGCGCATTCCCGCCCTCTGTATATCCCTTGCAAGAATGATTGTACCATAGGAACGCGTATTTGTGAAGGCCTTTTTCGAAACAACTCGAAATTGTTCACATTGCATTTTGTCCTTTTATTCTGCGAAAATTATGTATTTTATTGTTTTTTGTCTAAATTGTTTCGAAACTTACCGAAATTGAAGGGCATCCAGGACTTTGACTCATTTCCCGCAGAAATCAAATTCCTGCAGATATAAAAACGCATCCGAAACCGGTACGGTCCGAATGCGCTCCATAAAGACTTTTTATGCTTCAAAATTCACTCCGCCGATCAGTCACCCTACCCGGTTATAGTTGATCAGGCAGCCCTTCAATATGATCTGCCTCTCTTCCTCCGTCAGCTCTCCCAGACGAAGCTCAAAGGACTTCAATCCGCCCTCTTCCACCACATAGGCGCTTATTGTCTGCGCCGCCTCTTCCACCGCCTTGCGAATTCCCGGGATAAACAGGTAATCCAGATTCCGGAACGGAAGCTCTCCCTCCCTGATCAGGAAGGGCAGCATGCCCCAGTTGATCAAATTGGAGCGGTAACGCTTGGTGGCGTATTCGTTGGCGATATTGGCCCAGCCCCCCAGCACCTTCTGACAGGAGGCCGCCTGCTCTCTGGCAGAGCCGTCGCCGGGCTTCACCGCAAAGATCGTGGAGCCAAAGCCGGTATTGGTGTGATTCACCCAGGCAAACTGTCCCTTGATCACCCCCATGATATCTTTCAGCGCAGGAAGCACCTGGCAGGGATGTTCGCCGTTCATACGGGCCTCCTCCGCCTGACGGATCTCCTTGGCCCGGCCCACATACTCCGGATCCTTACGGCTTAAGGTAAACTCTGCCAATCCAAGGGGATTGGAGCGGTAAGACGAGGTCTCCCCGGAGGGAATCAGCTCGTCTGTGGTGGTGACGGGATCGTGGATCTCGCTGACCACCCGGAGCACCAGGTTTTCCGGCAGCGCTCCCATGGCCGGCCAGTCCTTGATATTGGGACCCAGCTGAATCTCCGTTTCAGGATCCGCTATGCCGTGAGAATCAAACACCCGGTTTGCATATATTTTGCTGTCAAAATGGTACTTGTATTTTCCTATTTCACCGTCAAAATCTGTGGCAGGGGTCAGCACGCCGCCGTTTGCCGCGGTGGCTGCAATGGAGCGGGCATCCATCAGGGCCACGGAGGCGATCTGCCCGTTCTGCAGCTTGCTTCCCTCCCTGTTGGGGAAGTTTCTGGTGGAATGACGGATGCTGAAGGCATTGTTGGCCGGCGTATCCCCGGCTCCGAAGCAGGGACCGCAGAAGGCCGTCTTCATCACAGCGCCGGTCTCCAGGATGGCTGCTGCACAGCCGTTGCGGATCAGCTCCATATACACGGGCATGGACGCCGGATATACGCTCAGAGTAAACCCGCCCGCACCGATACTTTTTCCCTTCAGGATATCTGCCGCCGCGCAGATATTCTCGAATCCGCCTCCTGCACAGCCGGCAATGATCCCCTGATCCACCATAAATTTCCCGTTTTTCACCTTATCCTTCAGATTGAGCGAGGCTGCGCCGTCCAGACTCACCTGGGCACGCTTTTGTGTCTCCTCCAGAATGTCCATGAGGTTTTCGTTCAGCTCCTGGATGGTTACGGTATTGCTGGGATGGAAGGGCATGGCAATCATAGGGCGTATCCGGGAAAGATCCACCGTGATCATCCCGTCATAATAGGCCGCCTGCCCGGGCTTCAGCTCCTCATAGGCTTCGGCCCGCCCATGAATATCATAAAATTCACGGATCACCTCGTCTGTCTGCCACACGGAGGAAAGGCAGGTGGTCTCGGTGGTCATCACATCGATGCCGATCCGGAAATCTGCGCTTAAGGAAGCCACGCCGGGACCCACAAATTCCATCACCTTATTTTTCACATATCCGTTCTGGAATACCGCACCGATAACAGCCAGCGCCACATCCTGAGGACCCACGCCCTTCACGGGAGCTCCCGTGAGGTATACGCCCACCACCTCCGGTCTGTTGATGTCATAGGTCTGCTCCAAAAGCTGCTTGACCAGCTCCGGGCCTCCCTCTCCAACAGCCATGGTGCCCAGCGCGCCGTAGCGGGTATGGGAGTCGCTGCCCAGAATCATGGCGCCGCCCTCCGCCAGCATCTCCCTGGCGTACTGGTGGATCACTGCCTGATGAGGGGGCACATAGACCCCGCCGTACTTTTTGGCGCAGGTCAGTCCGAACATGTGATCATCCTCGTTGATGGTGCCGCCTACCGCACACAGGGAATTGTGGCAGTTGGTCAGCACATAGGGCATGGGAAATTTCTGCAGTCCCGACGCCCTGGCCGTCTGTATGATCCCCACAAAGGTAATATCATGGCTGGTAAGCTTGTCAAACCGGAGCTTCAGCTTGTCCATGCTTCCGGAGGTATTGTGCCGCTCCAGAATTCCATAGCTGATCGTCTTTTCCTTTGCTTCTTCCTTTGTGATATTCTTTCCTGTTCTGTCAAAAACAGCCCGGCACGCATCCGGGCCGTCGGGAATGATCTCCCCGCCGTTTACCAGGTATGCGCCTCCCTGCAACAAATCCACCATATTCTCTTCTCCGTTCTTTATTGAATTTCGTACAAAATCCGAAGTACCCCGGGCCGGCGCTGTCCGGTCCGGGGCACATCCTGCTTCCATCTTTTTCAGCTTTTACAGCGTCACCTTATCCAGATGCCAGATCTCATCCACATACTGCTGGATGGTCCGGTCAGAGGTGAACTTGCCGGCGCAGGCCACGTTCAAAATAGCGCTTCTCGCCCAGCCTTCCTTATTCCGGTACGCCGCCTCCACCTGCTTCTGAGCTCCCGCATAGGACTTGAAATCCTTCAGGATAAAGTAGGTATCCGCCTTGGAGGTGGACAGGGTGTTCAGCAGTGAGTTGTACAGCGGGCGGAAGAGCTCGGACTCGGACGCATAGGTCTTCCTATCGATGAGCTGATTCAGCACCTTGCGGATATCTCCGTCGCTGTTGTAGATATCCATGGGATTGTAGCCGCCGCGGTTTTCATAGTTGATGACCTCATCCGAGGAAAGGCCGAAGATAAAGGCATTTTCCGCCCCTACCTCCTCTACGATCTCCACATTCGCCCCGTCCATGGTTCCCAGGGTCAGCGCTCCGTTGAGCATGAATTTCATATTTCCGGTGCCGGAGGCCTCTTTGCTGGCCGTGGATATCTGCTCGGAAACATCCGCCGCCGCAAAAATAATCTCCGCGTTGGATACATTATAATTTTCGATGAACACCACCTTGATCTTGTCGCCGATGGAGGCATCGTTGTTGACTACCTCCGCCACAGCGTTGATCAGCTTAATGGTAAGCTTTGCATTGCGGTAGCCTGCCGCCGCCTTTGCGCCAAAGATAAAGGTTCTGGGATAAAAGTCCATATCCGGCTTCGCCTTCAGCTCATTGTACAGATGCATCACATGAAGGATGTTCAGCAGCTGTCTCTTGTATTCGTGGAGACGCTTCACCTGCACGTCAAAGATAGAGTTGGGATTCACGGTCACACCGTTATGTTCTTCAATATACTTTGCCAGGCGGAGCTTATTCTGATACTTGATTTCCATGAACTCCTTCTGAGCCTGTCTGTCGTCTGCGTAAGCCTTCAGCTTTCCGATCTGGGGCAGATCCGTGATCCAGCCGTCCCCGGTTTTTTCGGTAACCCAGTCGGCCAGAAGGGGATTTCCGTGAAGCAGGAAACGTCTCTGGGTGATGCCGTTGGTTTTATTGTTAAAGCGCTCCGGGAACATTTCGTAGAAATCCTTCAGTTCCTGCTTTTTCAGGATCTCCGTGTGAAGCCTGGCCACGCCGTTGACGGAATAGCCCGCCACGATGGCCATATGCGCCATTTTTACCTGTCCATCATACAGAATCGCCATCTTGCGGATCTTCTCCTGCACATCCACGCCGTACATATGGGCGTATTTTTCCTCAATCTGCTGCACAAACCGGCGGTTGATCTCCTCCACGATCTGATAGATCCTGGGAAGCAGCCTGGAGAACAGGTCGATGGGCCACTTTTCCAGAGCCTCGGCCATAATGGTATGGTTGGTGTAAGCGCAGGTTCTGGTGGTAATGTCCCAGGCCTCGTCCCAGCCCAGGCCAAAATCATCCAGCAGAATGCGCATCAGCTCCGGCACCGCTACCGTAGGGTGCGTGTCGTTGAGCTGGAAGGTCACCTTCTCCGGGAACTGATGGATGTCGTCATGCCTGCGCATGAACTTTGACACAGCCTCCTGCACCGACGCTGAAATAAAGAAATACTGCTGCTTCAGGCGAAGCTCCTTTCCTGCGTAATGGTTATCGTTGGGATAGAGCACCTCCACGATATTTCTGGCCAGATTCTCCTGTTCCACAGCCTTGCGGTAATCACCCATATCAAAGGATGCCAGCTGGAATACCTCCATGGGCTCCGCGTCCCAGATCCGCAGCGTGTTTACGATGCTGTTCCCGTAGCCCACGATGGGAACATCAAAGGGAACGGCCTTCACAGCCTGATATCCCTCCTGTACAAAATAGCTCCTCCCGTTTTCGTCGCTGCGCATGGACACATAGCCGCCGAATTTTACCGTCTTGGCATACTCGGGCCGGCGCAGCTCAAAGGGATTCCCGTCTTCCAGCCAGTTGTCCGGCACCTCCACCTGGTAACCGTCACGAATCTGCTGCTTGAACATACCATAGCGGTAGCGGATGCCGCAGCCGTATGCAGGATAGCCCAATGTAGCCAGGGAATCCAGGAAGCAGGCCGCCAGACGTCCCAGTCCTCCGTTGCCCAGGGCGGCGTCAGGCTCCTGGTCCTCAACCAGGTTCAAATCAATCCCCAGCTCCTCCAGGGCACCCTTTACAGGCTCGGTTGCCTTCAGATTGATAATATTGTTGCCCAGAGCCCGGCCCATCAAAAATTCCATGGACATATAGTACACCATCTTGGGATCTTCCCTGTCATAAGCCTTCTGGGTCTCCATCCAGTTATCCACAATCTGATCCTTGAGGGAAAGGGAAACTGCCTGGAACAGCTGTTGAGGAGTGGCCTCCTCCAGCTCCTTGCGGTACAGGGTCTTCACATTGTAGACGACGCTTCTTTTGAAAAGCTCTCTGTCAAACTGTAATTTTTCTTCCTTCGTCAATTCTGTGGTCTCCATAATACTATGTTCTCCTCTTTCTATTTCTGCAAAACAAATTTCGCATTTAGATTATTATAACAGCATTTCCCTATAATTCCAACTGTTTTTTCCTGCGCAGACCTGTTTTGGTGTTACTTTTCACGGCTCAATGTCATTAAGTTAATAACGAACTGACCGAAATGGTT
>CAMWUL010000013.1 GCA_947177445.1 uncultured Lachnospiraceae bacterium
GTCCGCTTTCATTTCCTGAGACATTTCCTCCATTGCTCTGACCGGCGCCTTCTCCTGACGCATTTCCTCCATTGTTCTGACCGGCGCCTTCTCCCGACGCATTTCCTCCCTCTGTTCCTGCGGCGTTTTGGGAAAAGTCTGACAGCGGGCGGAAGGTATAGCCCATTTCCTCCCATTTCGTCAGCACCTCATCCAATATTTCGCCATTGGTTTTGGAGGTGCTGTGCAGCAGCACAATAGCGCCCGGATGAACGCGTCCCATAAGCTTATTCAGCGCCTCCTCATGGCTGGGCTGGGCATCCTGGTCCCAGTCCACATAGGCCAGACTCCAAAAAAAAGTGGAGTATCCCATGTCCTTTGCCATCTGAAGGTTTGCGGTGCTGTATTTTCCCTGAGGCGGGCGGTAATACATCGCCAGTTCCGTCCCTGTAATTTCCCGGAATTTATCCGACACATCTGTCATTTCCTTTTGAAAGGAGGCTTGATCGGAAATTTTGGACATGTCATAGTGATGATATGTATGGTTGCCCACAGTGTGGCCGTCTTCCACCATGCGTTTTACGATTTCCGGGGCAGATTCCAGAAAATGACCAACTACAAAAAAGGTGGCAGGGGCGTTATGTTTTTTCAGCGCATCCAGGATAGGCTCCGTATTCCCGTTTTCATAGCCGCAGTCAAATGTCAGATACAGTATCTTTTCGTCTCCCTCCGCCATGTAGTAAGCATTATATTGTTTCATCTCCTGTATGGAAGCATTTCCGGTGGGCTTCTGACCATCTGCTCCAAATCCCAATCCCCAGTTTTCCGATTCCGAGCTGACAGCCCGGCTGCTCAGCACCTGATCCGGAGGAGTATCATTCCCATAGACCTCGGCCGCCGCTCTTCCCAAAAAGAACATGGCGCACAAAAAAAGTGCGGCAGGCACATTGCGCTTCAGGTTGAGTCGTTCGTCGTGCATCACCTTATGAACAAGGTCTCTCACATAGATCGTTTTCATATCCTGTTTCTCCACTTTTACCACAGCCGCCCACCCTTAATATTCCGGCAACAGAACAGGCGGCAATTTTTCTTTACAATATATGTGGGGAAATCTTCTCTGATACCTTGCCATGAAGCTTCCATCCAGGGTAAAATGAAGTGGCACTCCATGATAACGGAACCAATGAACCGGTCATGCATAATAACCGCACTCATGAACAGTCATGCACAATAACAGCACTCATGAATCAGTCATGCACAATAACAGCACTCATGAACAGTCATGCACAATATTGGAACTAAAGAGTTGGGTAAAATACAGGAGAACGAGATGCACATAAGAATCACAGATGATTTTGATCTGAAGAAAATATCCGACAGCGGTCAATGCTTCCGGGTAAAAGAGCTGCCCGGCAACATATTTCGCTTTATCTGCGGAAATCATATTTTATATCTGGAGCAGACAGGAGAATGCGAGTATCTGGCGGATACCACACCTCAGGCCTGGGAATCCCTCTGGAAATCTTATTTTGACCTGGAGCGGAATTATGGGCAAATCAGAGGTGCCATCAATTCCGAAGATACCTATCTGACAGAAGCCGCAGAATGCGGAAAGGGGATCCGTATCCTGCGGCAGGATCCCTGGGAAATGCTGGTAACCTTCATCATTTCCCAACGCAAAAATATTCCCGCTATCCGTTCTGCCGTAGAAATCCTCTGCAGAAGGTATGGACAGGAGCTCCGCTCCTCCCGGGAGACCCTGTATGCCTTTCCTTCTCCTCAAGCGCTGGCTGCTTTGTCACAGTCCCAGCTGCGGGACTGCGGCCTGGGCTATCGTGCCCCTTATGTGGCCGATGCAGCCCGGCAGGCCGCATCCAAAGAACTGGATCTGCAGCTTTTGACAGATCTGCCGGACGAGGCGCTTTTGGAAAGGCTGGAAGCGGTAAAGGGCGTAGGTATCAAGGTGGCCAGCTGTATCAGCCTTTTTGCGTATGGCCGCACGGGAATCGCTCCTGTGGACACATGGATCCGGCGCGTGATCCAGGAGCGGTATCAGGGCCGGGATCCCTTTCCCGGGTACGGCCCTGCCGCCGGCATTCTACAGCAATACATGTTTTATCACGCATTATTTCACAAAAAAGAATTCACAGGGACTCCCTGAGCGCCATTCGTGACCGCTATTTCAGGAATTGTCCCAGCACATTGATGAAAACATCCATGTCCAGGGGCTTTGAAATATGAGCGTTCATACCGTTCTTCAGGGCGGCCTCCTTATCCTCCTCCAGGGCATTGGCCGTCATGGCAATGATCGGCAGCTGCTTGACATCCTCTCTCGGCAATGCACGGATCGTCCGGGTAGCTTCATAACCGTCCATAATGGGCATCTGTACATCCATCAACACTGCGTCATAATAATTCTCCTCAGAACGTTTTACCATGTCCACGGCATCCGTTCCATCCGGCGCAGTTTCCACCATAAATCCGGCCTCCGTCAGAATAACCTCCGCTATTTCGCGGTTCAGCTCGATATCCTCCACCAAAAGGATACGCTTTCCGCTGAAATCTGCCAGAGTCCATGCCGCCGCTTCCGCCTCCTTCTCCGCAAGATTATTGGCCGCAAGCAGAGCCGCCTTCAGATCCGACATAAACAACGGCTTTGCACAAAAGGCGTTCACGCCTGCCTCTTTGGCCTCTTCCTCGATATCCGTCCAGTCATATGCCGTCAGAATAATAATAAACGCATCATTTCCCACAACACTGCGAATCTTTCGCGTAGTCTCCACACCGCTGGTTTCCGGCATCTGCCAGTCCACAATATAAGTATGGTAAGGGTCCTCCTCGGTCAGAGCCAGCTTTGCCCTGTATGCCGCTTCTCTGCCGGATGTGGTCCACTCGGAACGCATACCGATTTGTTTCAACATTTTGCTTACGCTGTCACAGACATTGAAGTCATCGTCCACTACCAGCGTCCTGAGTCCCTCCAGCTCCTTGATCTGCTCCGCATTCCTTTCCACATCCTGCAGCTTCAGACTCAGCTCCACGGTGAAGGTGCTTCCCTTGCCCATCTCACTCTCCACGCTGATCTTACCGTTCATCATTTCCACGATATTTTTGGTAATCGCCATGCCAAGTCCTGTTCCCTGTATGCCGGACTGCGTGGCCGTTGCCTCCCGCTCAAAGGGCTCAAAAATATGCTCTACAAATTCGGGAGACATCCCGATACCGTTATCTCTGATAATAAATTTATAATCCCCGTATCCATGCCGGAATCCGGTCTTCTGCATAATCCGGAAGGAGACGGTTCCCCCTGCGGGCGTGTACTTTACGGCATTGCTCAGCAGATTGATAAATACCTGATTCAGCTTCAGAGAATCCGCTATTACATCCTCATTCGCCACCTCAAAGGTATCAATGAACAGTTCAAGCTGTTTTGCCTTAACCTGAGGCTGAATAATGTTCACCAGGCTGTGCATCATCTCGGAAATATTGCATTCCTGCTCCTTGATCTGTACCTTGCCGCTTTCGATCCTGCTCATATCCAGAATGTCATTGATCAGGCTGAGCAGATGATTACTGGAGGACAAAACCTTCTGCAGGCAGTCTCTGACCTGGTCCCGGTTATCGATATGGCTGACAGCGATAGTTGCAAAACCGATAATAGCATTCATGGGTGTCCTGATATCGTGGGACATATTGGACAGGAAGGTGGACTTTGCCCTGTTGGCGCGCTGGGCCTGCAGAAGCGCATCCTGCAGCGCCTGCGTCTGCTCTCTCTGCTTCCGGACCTGCTCCGTAATCTCCTTGGACACCACCATAACCATGATATCCCCGGTCTCATTGTCCTGTGTCATGACAAAGGACTGCCTGACGCACATCTGTCTCCCGTCGCGGGTGCCGCCCCAATAATCGACATCTACCTCCGCATCGCCCTGTTCAAAGCGTTCCTTTAATTTTTCCACATTGACAACCTGGCGATATTCGTTGAGGGATTCCTCCAATACGTATTTCTCCCACTTTTCAAAGCATTCCGAAGCCATACATGGCGCCTTCAGCCCTGCTGCCTCAAGAAGCGAAGCCTGCGTTCCGTCAAGCTCCCGGAGAATGTCGCTCTCAATCAGATCCCTGGTCAGGTTAAATTCAAAGGTACAGAAGGCATTGGAGGTAATAGCAATCCGGTATTGTCTTTCCTTCCGGTCTGCCAGAGACATCTCTGCCTGTATCCTCAGCTCCTTCTCCTTGATCTCCGTAATATTCTGGCGGGTAAACAGAACCTTACTGGGCCTTCCGTTCTTCCTTTCCAGGCAAATAATGTTCAGATGCTCCCATTCCGCATGACCTCTTCGTACCACATGGCACTCCAGTCGAAAGTCATTCTGTTCCGTCAGCCTTTTTTTAATAGAGTCCAGGGAGATCAGTTCTGCGAATTCCGGACGTTCCTTCTCCTCCAGCAAAATAGAGCAAAGATGTGCCTGCAGCCCTTCATATCTGCCGCGCACGGCAACACCGCTGTCTTCCGAATGGGTTCCTGCCAGATATTGATAGGTTCCCGCCTCCAGATCCACCATGGTAAAGCGGTTAAACAAGGTATTGACGCCGCTGATGATATATCCCATCTCCCGGTTTTCCTGTTCCAGACGTTTCTTTTCTTTTCTCGCCCGGACGATCAGCGTAACGATATAAATGGCAAACAGCACCATCAGGGCAGCTTCCAGCTGGATCCCCACCATATTTTCCGCCTGTGTCATACTCTGTGTGACGCTTTTGGGAAAGGTCTGCACCAACACAAAATCATTTTCCGGCAGATATGTCACACAAATGTTGTCAGTCTTACAGCCGGGTGCGCAGACAAAAGCGCCTTTCCCTCCGTTCTTGAAAACCTCTTCAACACTGTCTGCCGTTTTTTCATCGATCATACCGGACTCTGTCAGCATCTCCATCAGATTTCCGTTATGGCGTTCATCGTCAGAGCTGGCTATAATTCTGCCATCCGGCGTACACAAAAATACGTCCGCCGCCTGACCGAAGTATGTGGTGGCAAGCATATCCTTCAGATATGCCTCCGCCAGAAAAGCTCCCCGCAGCACACCTATGATCTCATCCCGGAAGCGCACCGGCGCATAAAAGCAGGCCATGGTCTCGTCAAAAAAATGATGATCATAAATAATGACGATATTGCTTTCCCCTTTTAGCCCGTCGGTGTAGTAATTACTCTCCGCTATGTCCGCCGTCCGCCCGTCGGAAGCATGATCAATGCCGTTTACATCCATAAACAGCATGGCGTCAAACATGGAATTATCTTCTATTCTTGAGAGCATCTGTGTGGTGATCTCCGGCTCACTCAGTCCTTCTCCCACAAAAAAGGAATATGTATTGATCCGGTTCAGCGCATTGGTCAGCTCTTCATCAATCTGGGCCGCTTTCAGCTGTGCCGAGTCCGCCGCATAATTTTTGTTCCTCTCTTCCATGCGCTCTCTGTTTCTTGTGGTATACCATTGAAACAGAATAATGATCGCTGCCAGAAAAAACAGGATATACGCCACATTCTGCAATCTCCTCTTTTTCTTCATTCAAACGCCCTCCTCCGGTCAATTCTGTCTTTTACTTTCATATCCTGCGAACCGCAGGCCTCACCCCTGAAGCTCCTCCGAGGCCCTTCTGCATGCCTCCATGGCCGACATGACTGCGGCGCGCAGTCCCTTCTCCTCCAAAACCCTCACTGCCTGGATGGTAGTCCCGCCGGGCGAGCACACCATATCCTTAAGCTCCCCCGGGTGCATACCCGTATCCAGCACCATTCTGGCGCTGCCCAAAACTGCCTGGGCCGCAAATTCATAGGCCTGCTTCCGGGGCATTCCTCCTGCCACTGCCCCGTCCGCCATGGCTTCGATCAGCATAAATACATAGGCAGGTGCACTGCCGCTGACGCTGACTACCACATCCATCAGCCGCTCCGGCACCACGTAAGCCTTTCCAAAGGATCCCATCAGCTCCGTCACCCGGCCAAGCTCCTCCTCCGTCACCTCTTCACCGGCACAGATCCCGGTGCAGCCCTCCATCACCAATGCCGGCATATTAGGCATGCACCGCACATATTTCAGATCCGGTCTGCCAAAGACCTCCTTCAGTCGTGAAAGACTGATGCCTGCGGCCACGCTGACCACCAACGCGCCGGGCGGCGCCGCTTCCCGGATTTCCCGGGCCGCCTCAGGAATCACTCCCGGCTTTACGGCCAGAATCAACAGCTGCGCCGCCTCTGCAGCCTTGGCATTGCTTTCGGCCACGGATATGTGAAACCGGGCCTTCACCCTTTCCGCCGTGGCCGCGGTCCGGCAGCTGCCGATGATGTCCTGGGGCTTTACCAGTCCCTTTCCCAGCATTCCGCCGATCATGGCCATTGCCATATTACCCAGTCCGATCATTCCGATCTTCATCCTGTCTCCCCCCATTCTGTCCCCGAATATTCCATTCCCCAATTTCGCTGCCGTTCCCTCTGCACGCCGGCTCTTTCCCCCGCTTCCGCCCTCTGCATGCCGGCTCTTTCCGGATCAGGCGCTCAGTCACTCCCGCCGCGGGCAGATTATGTCTGCCGCCTGCGCTGCCGGCGGGCCTCGTAGGTCAGCAGCGCCGCCGCCACTCCCGCATTCAGCGATTCCACTTTACCCTCCATGGGAATTTTCAGATACTCGTCCGCAGCCTCAGCCGTCTCCTGCCTCAGTCCGCGCCCCTCGTTTCCGATCAGAAAGGCCGCAGCCGTTTTATAATCAAATTCATCGTAATATTTTTCACCGGCCAGATGCGCCGCATACACACGGATTCCCGCCGCCTGCATCCGCCCTACGGCCTCCCTAAGCTCCTCCACATAGATAAAAGGAACACGAAATATGGAACCCATGGTTGCCCGGATGGTCTTGGGATTAAAGAGATCCACCGTCCCCCGGCTCATAATAATCCCCGTGACTCCGGCTCCCTCTCCCGTTCGGAAAATCGTTCCCAGATTTCCCGGATCCTGAAGATCCTCCAACACCGTCAGTAGGGGATGTGAGGCTTGAAGCAGCTGCTTCAGCCGGTAAACGGGCTGCCTTGCCACGCAGAGAATTCCTTGGGGTGTCTGTGTGTCGGACATCCTTCGAAAGACCTCCTCCGACACGGTCTCATAGCCCGTCTGCTCCAGCTTTTCCCAAAGCTTTGAGGATCCCGGCTCCCTGTCCAGTACTTCCCGGGAAATATATACCTCCTGCAGGCACTCTGCCGGGGCCTCCTGAAAAAGCTTAAACCCCTCTGTCACAAAAACTCCTGCCCTGTGCCTTTCCCGGGCGCTGGTCTGCCATTGTACCACCTGTTTCACCCGTGGGTTGGAACTGCTGGTGATCATCCAAGTTCTCCTTTTTACAATTATGTTCCGCACTTCCCGTCATACCGCCCGCGGCATCAGCGCCGTTTTAACGGCAAGGGGCGGCTCTTCCCTACGGAACAGCCGCCCTGCATCACAGTCCGCAGAATGCCCTGCAGGCGTAAGCCTCTAAACGGTCATCAGATGAGCTACCTCAAACTGATAATTGTCGATGCTCTTGTTCATACCCAGTGCATCCTCTATATCAAAATCCACAAATGTTCCCTCTTTATATCCCACCACGCGGTTGGTCTTGCCCTTCAGCATAATGTCCACGGCATAAGCGCCCATGATAGACGCATAATATCGATCCATGGCAGTGGGATTTCCTCCCCGCTGCATGTAGCCCAGAATGGTAGCCCTGGTCTCAAGGCCGGTGGCCGCCTCGATCCGTCTGGCCATGGAGGTGGAATGACCGATTCCCTCCGCATTGATGATCAGATGGTGGGTCTTCCCCTTCTTTCTGCTCTCAATAATATGGTTGATGATTTCCTGCTCATTATAATCGTATTTTTCCGGAAGCAGCACATCCTCCGCTCCGTTGGCAATGCCGCACCACAGAGCGATATATCCTGCATGACGTCCCATAACCTCAATGATACTGCAGCGTTCATGTGAAGAAGAGGTATCCTTCACCTTGTCGATAGCCTGCATGGCAGTATTTACGGCAGTGTCAAAGCCTATGGTGTAATCCGTACAGGCAATGTCCAGATCGATGGTTCCGGGAACTCCCACAGTGTTGATGCCATGCCTGGAAAGTGCCTGGGCGCCGCGGTAGGATCCGTCGCCTCCAATGACAACGATTCCGTCTATCCCATGCTCCCTGCAGATGTCCGCTCCCTTCTGCTGATATTCCTCTTCCTTGAACTCCAGGCATCTGGCCGTTCCGAGAATGGTTCCGCCCCTCTGAATAATATCGGACACATTGCGGGCCTGCATATCGATGATTTCCTCGTTCAGCAGTCCCATATAGCCCCTCTTGATTCCTTTGACCTTCAGTCCCCTGGCGATAGCGGTGCGGGCCACCGCACGGATCGCCGCATTCATGCCGGGGGCGTCGCCTCCGCTTGTCAATACTCCAATTGTCTTGATGTCACCTGCCATTGTCTACCTCCCGCTGATATATTGAGCGTCCCCGGCACGGTCTCCGCCTGAGGCTGAAAACACTTTACGGGTATACTCGTATTCCGTCCGCCGGCAATGCTTCGTAAAGCCGCCGGGGAATCCTCTTCCATATCCTTCCTGATACCTGAAACACCGGTCATAATCTGTGCTGCCAAAGGACTCCGCTCACAAACTGACACAAATATTTTAATCCATTTTGATATGCTTTTCAATAGGCAGAGCTTTAAATTCCGCGAATTTTTACATTTTCCTCTCCAAATGCCGATGCAAGCTTTCGTCTCAGCTCCTCCCCTGCCCTTACCCGGAGATTAGGCGGCAATACCTTGATCCCTCTGGTGCTCTTTAAAAATATGACAACATCATCATTTCCATCGGAATCGGCAATAGCCCCCAGCAATTCCTTTTCTCTGGCAAGGTAGCTGTCCGCGTCGGGAAATTGGATCCACACACCGTCGGGTATCTTTTTCTGAATCCTGCTTGCCGCATCACGGCTGCCGCCGGCATTTCCCTCGGCCCTTCCGGATCCGCTCCCTGGCCCTCCATAGCCACTCCCTGATCCGCTTCCTGACCCTCCGAAGCCGCTCCCGGATCCGCTTCCATAGCCGCTTCCTGGCCCTCCATAACCGCCGCTGCCGTTTCTGCCCCAGCCGCCCCGGCCTGATCCCCTCCCGTAACGGTTGGGGAAAATAGAGCCGTCCGTCGTCTGGGCCGCCTCTTCGAAGCCGACGATCTGCTCGCAGATCAGCTTGCCGTCCTTGTCCTCCTCCACGTTAGCGCGGCCTCTGACAAAGATTTTGGCTTCCTCGGTCAGAAGGGGGCCAAATCGCTCATATTCTCCCGGAAACACTACGATCTCCACATTGCCCACCAGATCCTCAAGATTCAAAAATGCCATCACCTTGTCATTTCTGGTGTACTTCACGGTCTTATCAGCTATCATGCCTCCCACCACTGCCGTGGACTGGTCACGAACCCGCACTGCGCCGCATTCCTCGTCCAGGGCAAAGTCGCCGGTAGTGTGGGTAATATGTTTTCTCCACAGCTCCTCGTAAGCCTCCAGGGGATGGCCGCTCAGATAGATACCCAGCACCTCCTTTTCAAAGGCCAGCAGCATGTCCTTGGTATATTCCCCCACGTTGGGCATGCGGATATCAAATTCCTCCTTTTGTGACTCGTCCGCAATATCAAACAGGGAAATCTGCCCTGCCAGATTGTTCTTCTTATCCTTGGTGATATGATCCAGGATCTGTACATAGACGCTCATAAACTGCTTTCTGGTGCCTCCCAGGCTGTCCAGCGCCCCGGCCTTGATAAAGTTTTCTATGATCCTCTTATTCAGCTCCTGCTCCGCAGACCGGGTGATAAAGTCCTTCAGATTGGTAAAGGGCCCTCTCTCCTGCCGTTCCCGGATAAGCTCCTCAATCACAGGCCGTCCCACGCTCTTAATGGCGGTAAGGGCATACCGGATCCGGCCCCCGGACACGGAAAATCCGCTTTTTCCCTCATTGATATCCGGCGGCAGCATTTCGATTCCCATGCCGCGGCAGGTGAGGATATATTCCGACACCTTTTTGGGGTTGTCGATGACAGAGGTCATAAGCGCCGCCATAAATTCCACCGGATAATAATACTTCAGCCAGGCCGTCTGATAGGCCACTACCGCATAGCAGGCCGCATGAGACTTGTTAAAGGCATACTTGGCAAAATCCATCATGTTCTCATAGATCTCCCCTGCCGTTTTCTCGTCTATGCCCCTGGCGATACAGCCGGGCACCCCTTCCTCCTGGTTTCCATATACAAAATTGGCCCTCTCCTTCTCCATGACCGACTGCTTTTTCTTGCTCATGGCCCGGCGGACCAGATCGCTTCGTCCCATGGTATAGCCCCCCAGGTCCCGCACGATCTGCATCACCTGCTCCTGATATACGATACAGCCGTAGGTGGGTGCCAGAATCGGCTCCAGCTGCGGACAGGAGTAGACAACTTCATCATGATTGTTTTTTCCCTTAATATACTTGGGAATAAATTCCATAGGCCCTGGCCGATACAGGGAAATCCCGGCTATAATGTCCTCCAGATTCCGGGGACGCAGCTCCTTCATGAAGCTCTTCATTCCTGCACTTTCCAGCTGGAAAATGCCGTCCGTCCTGCCGGTGCCGATGGAGGCCAGCACCTGGGGATCATTGAAGTCGATATGATCTATATCAATATGCTCTCCCTTGACAGACGCCACAAATTCCACGGCGTCATGGATCACCGTCAAAGTCCGCAGACCCAGGAAATCCATTTTCAGAAGGCCAAGCTCCTCCAGGGTAGTCATGGTAAACTGGGTGGTAATAGAACCGTCACTGCCCCTGGAAAGAGGCACAAACTCGTCGGCGGCCTCCGGACAGATCACCACGCCGGCGGCATGCATGGAGGTGTGTCTGGGAAGCCCCTCCAGCCGCTTGCTCATGTCGATGAGCCGGCGTACCTGTTCATCCTCCCGATAGAGCTTGCGCAGCTCCGGGTTTTTCTCCAGCGCCAGATCGATGGTAATATTCAGCTCTCCCGGCACCATTTTGGCAATGGAATCCACAAAAGCGTAGGGAAGATCCATCACCCGCCCCACATCCCGGATCACGCCCTTTGCCGCCAGCGTACCGAAAGTAACGATCTGCACCACCTTATCCGCGCCATATTTTTGCCCTACATAATCGATAACCTCCTGCCTGCGGTTAAAGCAAAAGTCAATATCGATATCCGGCATGGACACCCGCTCCGGATTCAGGAAACGTTCAAACAGCAGGCTGTACCGTATGGGATCGATGTTGGTAATCTTCAAGCAGTAGGACACAATGCTGCCCGCCGCGGACCCCCGCCCCGGCCCTACCGGGATGCCATTGCTCCGGGCATAATTGATAAAATCCCATACAATAAGGAAGTAATCCACATACCCCATGGTGCGTATGACACCCAGCTCATAGTCAAGGCGCTCTCTCAGTGTCTGTCCCGTGTCTCCCGCCGGCAGACTGCCGTCCCCGTATCTCTCCTTCAGTCCCTGGTCGCACAGGCTGTTTAAATAGCTCCAGGAATCATACCCCTCCGGCACATCATACCGGGGCAGCTTTGTGACCCCGAACTCAATCTCCACATTACAGCGGTCTGCGATCCGCTGGGTATTCTCCACCGCCTCCCATGCGTAGGGAAAGAGACCCTTCATCTCCTCCTCGCTTTTTACGTAATACTGGCCGCCCTCGTAGCGCATCCGGTCCTCGTCCGCCAGCTTCTTGCCTGTCTGGAGACAGAGCAGAATGTCGTGAGAATCCGCGTCCGCCGCATAGGTATAATGTACATCGTTGGTGGCCACAAGGGGAATATCCAGCTCCCTGCTCATTTTCAAAAGCTCCGTATTGACCATTTTCTGCTCCGGCAGTCCATGGTCCTGCAGCTCCAGGAAGAAGTTTTCCTTCCCAAAACATGCCTCGTACCTTCTGGCCGCCTCCCTGGCCTCATAGGGCATTCCCTTGGCAATATATCTCTGCACCTCTCCCGCCAGGCAGGCCGAAAGGGCTATAATCCCCTCATGGTACCTTTCCAGAACCTCCATATCCACCCGGGGCCTGTAGTAATAGCCCTCGGTAAAGCCCCGGCTGACAATCTTCATCAGGTTGGCATAGCCGGCATTGTTTTCCGCCAGCAGCACCAGATGGTAGTATCTGTCCTCGCCCCCGTTCAGCTCCTTGTCAAAGCGGGAGCCGGGAGCCACATAGACCTCGCAGCCCAGGATGGGGCGGATCCCCGCCTCCTTTGCCGCCCGGTAAAAATCGATCACGCCGTACATGACGCCGTGGTCCGTAATGGCCGCACTGTCCATGCCCAGCTCCTTTACCCGGGAAACATATTCTTTGATTTTATTGGAACCGTCCAAAAGAGAATATTCCGTGTGGACATGAAGATGTGCAAATGCCATGTCAATACCTCCCGTCCGCCATAGGCGGACATTGTATACAATATCCGAAAAACAGCCTCCGGATCCGATATTTTTCTGCAAGTAAAATGAAAAGGGTACTATACCAATATACTGAATTTGAAAGCGTTTGTAAAGAAAAAAGGACGCCGTCCCGGTCAGGAAACGGCGTCCTCGAACCGGTGTCCTGCCGGTTCTTATTTCAAATATTTTTTCAGCTCCTCCGCCTTGTCCAGCTTCTCCCAGGGCAGATCCAGATCGTTGCGCCCGAAATGTCCGTAGGCGGCTGTCTGCTTGTAGATGGGGCGGCGCAGGTCAAGCATTTTGATAATTCCCGCCGGACGCAGATCAAAATTCTCCCGGATAATGCCTACCAGCTCCAGCTCGGACAGCTTTCCCGTACCGAAGGTGTCCACCCTGACGGAGGTGGGCCTGGCCACGCCTATGGCGTAGGACAGCTGAATCTCGCATTTTTCAGCCAGGCCTGCAGCCACAATATTCTTTGCCACATACCGTGCCGCGTAGGCAGCCGAGCGGTCCACCTTGGTGCAGTCCTTTCCGGAAAACGCGCCGCCGCCGTGACGGGCATAGCCGCCGTAGGTGTCCACGATGATCTTTCTGCCTGTCAGACCCGCATCCCCGTGAGGTCCGCCGATCACGAAACGTCCGGTGGGATTGATAAAGTACTTTGTATCCTTGTCCACAAGCTCAGCGGGCAGTACGGGATCCAGCACATACTTTTTAATGTCCTCATGGATCTGCTCCTGACTCACATCGGGATCATGCTGGGTGGAAATCACCACGGCCTCCAGGCGCACCGGTCTGCCCTTCTCGTCATACTGTACGGACACCTGGCTCTTGCCGTCGGGCCGCAGATATGTCAGCGTTCCGTCCTTGCGGACCTTCGTCAGCTGCCTGGCCAGCTTATGGGCCAGAGAAATGGGGTAAGGCATATACTCCTCGGTCTCATTGGTGGCATAGCCGAACATCATGCCCTGATCGCCGGCACCGATGGCCTCCAACTGTTCCTCTGTCATCACCATCTCTGCCGCCGCAGCCTGGTTCCTGGACTCCAGGGCTCTGTCCACACCCATGGCAATATCCGCGGACTGCTCGTCGATGGCCACCATCACCGCACAGGTATTTCCGTCAAAGCCGTACTCCGACTTGTCATAGCCGATCTCCTTCACCGTATCCCGCACCAGCTTCTGAATGTCCACATAAGCGCTGGTGGTAATCTCGCCGGTTACCAGCACAAAGCCGGTGCAGCTGGCCGTCTCACAGGCCACGCGGCTCATGGGATCCTTTTCCATCAGCGCATCCAGAATCGCGTCTGAAATGGCGTCGCACATTTTGTCGGGATGTCCTTCCGTGACGGATTCGGACGTAAACAGCAGTTTTTCTTTTTCCATCTTTATCCTCTTTTCTGTGCTGTACTGGTAATTTTGTGTTCCGAAGGACCGGTTAACAGCACTATTCCGGTTCCCCCGGTCTGCCATGCTGCGGCGTATCCACGCCGCCTAAGCCCCGGGCATTGCTCATCCTGCCCCGTGTACATATCCTCCGAAGGCTTTTTATTTCTCAGGACGAACTTTCTTATGTAAAAAAGTCGTTACTCTTCACGGGTAGGGGCCGCGAGGTGTTTTTGTGCGTTGTTTGCACAAAAACCCGAGGCAACACGCGCCAAAATGAGCGCTTTTTGCTCATTTTGTGTGCATCAAGTTGCTTTGAACGGCGAAGCCGTGAAAAGTAACGAAAAGTCCGCCTACAGGATAAGCGGACTTAAATCTTTCGATATTCAATCCTCTTATTGTTCGACTCATACTCGCTCAGGGGGGCACCTTCCTCAAGGGGGTTGCCGTGGCTTCTTCGATCCTATGTATCTCCACCAACTCTGAATAAGAGAAATCCTATGAAATTTTCTGCATATAAGAATACTATGAAAAACGGCGCTTGTCAACCCGTCTTCAGCTTAAACTTCTGGAAATCTTTTTCTGTCTGGACCACCTCTACCTGGGCTCCCAGCCCCTGGAGCTTCACGTGAAAATCCTCATAGCCCCGCTCAATATATTGAATATCATCCATAATGGTGTCGCCCTCCGCCGCCAGAGCCGCGATTACCAGTGCTGCTCCTGCCCGCAGATCCGGCGCCGAAATACTGGCTCCGGTATATTTTTCCACACCGTCGATGATGGCGGTATTTCCTTCCACCTTAATATTGGCTCCCATCCTGGTGAGCTCGTCCACATATTTAAAGCGATTCTCAAAAATGCTTTCCGTGACGATGCTGGTTCCCCGGGACATAGCCAGCGCCACCGTGATCTGGGGCTGCATATCCGTGGGAAAGCCCGGATAGGGAAGGGTCTTTACCTGGGTATGACGGAGGGGCTTGGATGCCACCACCCGAATACAGTCGTCCGCCTCCTCCACCTCGCACCCGATCTCTCTCAGCTTTGCGGTAATGGATTCCAGATGCTTGGGAATCACATTCTTTACCGTCACGTCACCCTTGGTAACCGCGGCGGCAAACATGAAGGTGCCCGCCTCGATCTGGTCGGGAATGATGGTATACTCCGTTCCATGGAGCCGGGAGACACCCTTGATGCGGATCACGTCCGTTCCCGCCCCCTTAATATTGGCGCCCATGCTGTTCAGGAAATTGGCCAGATCCACCACATGAGGTTCCTTGGCGGCATTCTCGATGATAGTCATTCCCTCCGCCATGGAGGCCGCCATCATTACATTGATGGTGGCACCCACACTGACCACATCCATATAAATGTGGCTTCCGATCAGCCGCTCCGCCTCGGCCCTGATCAGGCCATGCCGAATCGACACATCCGCTCCCAGTGCCCGAAAGCCCTTGAGATGCTGATCGATGGCACGACAGCCAATATCGCATCCCCCGGGAAGTGCTACCTCCGCATGCTTGTATTTTCCCAAAAGAGCTCCCAGCAGATAATAGGAAGCCCGTATCTTCTTGATCCCCTCGCTGTCCACGATCAGACTGTTGATATTGCCTGCATTCAGAATCACACTGTGGCGTCCTGTGGACTTTGTCATAACTCCGATGCCCTGCATGGCATCCAGCAAAACCTTCGTATCCCGGACATCCGGCATATTTTCTATATATACCGTCTCGTCCGTCATGGCAGAAGCCGCAAGGATCGGGAGGGCCGCATTTTTAGCGCCTCCGATCTCCACGTCACCCACCAGCGGATTTCCGCCTTTGATCGCATATTGTTCCATCTATCGATACCTCTGCTAAAGGTCAGCGTCTTAATCAAATTTTAATCGAAAGGGCAGTCTCTCCCTCTGCGGATCCTTGTCTGCCCTTTCCGTTCCTACATGTTATCACATTTTCCTATATTTGTAAACAGAACACCCATTCACCGGGCTACCTGTCCAAATAGGGCTCGGGATTCACCTGCGTGCCGTTGATCAGCATCTCAAAATGCAGATGCGGCCCGGAGCTGATTCCGGTATTTCCGCTGAGCGCGATTCGATCTCCCTGTTTCACGTACTGCCCCACGCTGACAAGCACCTTGCTCAGGTGGGCATACCGTGTCTGTCTGCCGTCGATGTGGTTAATGTACACCACATATCCGTATCCGCTTCCCCAGCCGGCCTTTGCCACGGTACCGCCGCAGGAGGCATATACCGGCGTACCGGTGGCCGTCGCCCAGTCCACTCCCTTGTGATAGGTGCTGGCTCCTCTGGTGGGCGCCCGTCTGGGTCCGAAGGTGGAAGTCCTGCGTCCGCCGTAGATGGGCTTGATATAGGTGGGAGGGATCTTCGTACCCCGCTCCACCACCTTGGCCACGGCCTCCATGACAACCTCTTCCTTCAGGATCTGTCTGGAAACTTCCTTGTCATTTACAAAGGAAACGTCTGCCACCACCTTGCGGAAGCCGGTGGAAGGCTTCTGCCGCACCACTTCCTGATTGGTGAACCAGTCATCGTTTTCTATATACACTATTTCCGCATTGTAAAATTCCTCGTAATACTTTTGTTCCACCCTGGTCACGGACAATTCCGGCTCCGGGATAGTAATGATCAGCTTCTGGCCGATCTGCAGAGTGGAGTTGATGCTTTCCAGGCTGTCGTTCATCTCCACGATCCTGTCCATGGGAATATTCACCCGAATGGCGATCTCAGACAGCGTATCCCCCGAAACCACCTCGTACTCTCCGGGCACCTCCTGCTCCTTGATCACCTGATCTATGGCCACTTCAAGAGATGTCAGCTGATTTTCCGGCAGGTAAGACTCCACGACCTCCACTTCCTCGGCAAAATCCATGGTCAAAATTCCCTGCTCATAGTCCTCAAAGTCCATTTCGGCGTCTTCGGTATCTTCCGGATTACCCATCAGCGCAAGAGCAGGCTCAACGCCTGCGTCCAGCCTGTAGTCCGTCTCCTCCTCTTCCTCCCTCAGGGAGTTGTCCACAATGTTGGTAGTAAAAGCACTGAATTCCCGAAGCGTATCATGCTTAAGCTCCACGGAGAACTTCTCCCCGCCGCCGTATTTGTCGATGGCCGCCTGCAGCAGACTGACCACATCCTCTATGCTGGCCAGGTTGACCACATAATCATTTACCTTCATGGTGTAAGAACGATGCAGGGATTCGCGGATGCTTCCCTTCAGCGCACTTTCCATGTTTTTAATTACGTCCTCCTCATCGTCAACGACTCCCCAGAGCACCTCCTCGCCCACAATGCCCATATCAGCCGTCATGAACATCAGCTCGCTGCTGGCGGAAGACACGTTCCTGCGGGCCTGAATCAAAAGCTCCTCCGCCCTGTCCCGGTCCCCTATGGTTCCCACTGTCTGACCGTTCAACATTACATGGAAGTAATTTTCTCCCGTCTTCTCAAAAGGTGTATATCCCTTCAGAAACAGCATGCATCCGAACAGGGTAAACAGTGTAGTTTTAATATATGTAAATTTGTATTTTTTATAATTAACTTTATTTTTCTTCATCGGTCTTCCATTTATTTAACAATTTTGTAACAACTCGTAACAAATCCACAATCTATTCTAACAGCATTTTAGGGGCTTGTAAAGTAAGTTTTCCCCGGATATAGTAAAGATAGCAACTATGATACAACTTTTTCGGAGGACTTGCCATGGACACACCCGTTTTTTTCCATATTGATGTAAACTCTGCATTTCTCAGCTGGACAGCTCTGGCTCTTCTGGAGGCAGGCCACGATACGGATCTTCGGCAGATTCCTTCTATTATAGGGGGCGACATGAGCACCCGTCACGGCGTGGTTCTGGCAAAATCCATCCCGGCCAAGGCATACGGCATCGTCACCGGAGAGCCTGTGGCAAACGCCTTCCGCAAATGTCCGGGCCTGGTCACCGCTCCCCCGGACCATGCGCTTTATCACAAAAGAAGCAGTGAAATGATCGCGTATCTGGCCGGCGTCTGTCCCGATCTGGAACAGGTCAGTATTGATGAATGCTATATGGATTATACCCCTATTTCCCATAATTATGCATCTCCGGAGACAGCCGCCGCACTGATCAAGGACACCATACGCGAAAAATTTGGTTTCACAGTCAATGTAGGAATCTCAGACCGGAAGGTTCTGGCCAAGATGGCCTCGGATTTTAAAAAGCCGGATCTGGTACACACCCTGTATTGCGGGGAGATCCGGGAAAAGCTCTGGCCGCTTCCCGTTTCGTCTCTGTTTATGTGCGGGCGTTCCAGTGTAAATGTGCTTCGCAACCTGGGGATCCTTACCATAGGAGATCTGGCCAAAACCGATCCCTCCATTCTGGAATCTCACTTAAAAAGCCATGGACGGACGCTGTGGAACTATGCCAACGGCCGGGACAGCTCCGGTATTTTCTCCGAGCCTGCAAAGGCAAAGGGCATCGGAAATTCCGTCACTCTGTCCGCCGACGCCGTCACACGGGAGGAAGCCGCCAGATTCCTGCTGAAGCTTTCAGAATCCGTGGGCCGGAGACTTCGGGCCTCCCACCAGCTGGCAGGACTTGTGTGCACCGAAATCAAGTACCACACCTTCCGCTCCGTGTCCCACCAGACAGTGCTGGACGTCCCCACCGACTCCACCGATCAGATATACCGGCAGGCCTGCGCTTTGTTCGACGAGCTCTGGGACGGCACCCCCATTCGGCTGTTGGGCATTCGCACCGGCCGTCTGGCAGAGGAAACGGATCCCATACAGCTGAGCCTGTTTGACCCTGATTTTTCCGTTTCCGAAAAACAGAAAAAGCTGGATGCGGCGCTGGATCAGATCCGCAGCCGCTTCGGTCAGGACGCCATAAAAAGAGGGAGCCTTGTAGACTCCCCCCGTTCCGATCTGTAAGCGTCCGGGCTCTCCCTGCCATGACGCGACACTTTAAAAATGCTGCGCTCCCGCACACTCCTACACTCCCTTACGCTTCCTTCCGTTCCCCGGCTTCTTCCGAATGCTGTAGCCAAAGGTTCCCAGCTGTTCCCCGCAGGCCAGGTAAGCGCCGTGGGAATAGACCACAGGCCGGGCCTTCTCCAGGCAGAACCTGCGGTTTTCGTCCATGTACTGCTCGTCTGCATGGACGGCCTCCACCTGTGCCAAAAACAGATCGTGGGAACCCAGCGGAATAATCTCCTTCACCCTGCACTCGATATTCACCGGACTCTCCCCGATCAAAGGAGCGCTGACGCTGCCTGCCTGAAGGGGCGTCAATCCCAGCTCCCTGAATTTATCCACATCCCGTCCGCTTTTCACGCCGCAATAGTCCGCGGCCCGAACCAGCCTGCTGGTGGTCAGGTTCACAACAAACTCTCCCGTTTCCTTCAATATAGAATAGGAATATCTCTCGGGACGCACCGAAATACTCACCATAGGCGGGGAGGTGCATACCGTCCCCGCCCAGGCTATGGTGATAATATTGTATTTCCCGTTCCGGTCTGCCAGACTCACCATGACCACCGGCAGCGGATACAGCATGTTTCCCGGCTTCCATATTTCCTTTGCCATCACCCGTACCGCCCTGTTCTTAGAAAAGCTTGATGTTCAGCAGGTTCAGAAGCTGCATTGCCGCTCCCGCCAAAGAAATCACCAGCGCGGCAATGGAAATTCCCAGCACAGCCTTCAGCCGGCCTGCCAGCGCTTTGGCAGCCGCTTCCTGCTTTCCGTTCTCTTCCACCACCACGGACTGTACGTTCCGGTAAACCTTCACGCACTCTTTATGGATACTGTCATTCAACATATTCCATTTATCTTCCATACGGAAGCCGTCCTGCTCCGCCCGCTCTGTCAGCTCCTTCTCCAGAGCATCCCTGAGCTCCTCCAGCTGCTGGGTCAATATGATGGGTATCTGTTCCAGGGTCGTGTTATCCAGCTGCACGGCCCGGATCTTTCCGATTCCCTCCTCTACCAGGCGGCTGATCTTTTCCGCCTCCACCGGAGGCGTCTGGAGCCGGCCCTCCGCCTCGTCGATGAGCTTACCGAGCTTTTCCAGACAGTCGTTATATTCCTGCAGCTGATTTTTCACTCTGTTCAGCTCTTCCGTATCTGCCGCCGTATTTGCCTTGATGATCTCCTGCGCTGTCAGCTTCTGTGCCAGCTTGTCCATAAACATATCCATGCTTATCCCCCGCGCCCGCATCGACTATGCCAACACCGGCGTTTTTTACTTTTCCTGAAAATTACACAATAAACGCAAAATCATCTTACCATAAAATGCGGCATATGACAACACTGCTTTCACACATTATTTCCGGGCAATGGCCAGCACCGCCATTCCCTCCCGGCCCGGCAGCCTTACCTCCACTCTCCCGTTTACTCCCTCGGCCTGCACCTTCCGGGTCATCTCCCAGGTATCGATTATCTCGATCCTGTATTCATGGGACTGGGGCAGTTCTATGGTGTCCCGCCTGCAGCAGCGCAGATCGTAATAATACAGATAGGCCAGCTCTTTGCAGTGCCCGCTCCAGCCATGCTCGGAAGCAGAAAAAAGCATTCTGTCCGTGTAGCTCATCCGCAGGTAGCTTCCCGTAAAGTGCCGCACCTCTTCCGGCACTGTCTTCAAAATTTCTTCCTCCCTGCCTTCCGGAATAGTTCGCAGCTGATCCATACCCAGAATCAACGGCTCTATGGGGCCGGGCAGCTCCTGCACCAGCTCCTTTAAAAAGGCGATCCGCCTGGGGCTCTCCCCCTTCAGCACGCCTCCCTTGGCCCACCACAGCACGTCCTCCGGATCAAGGAAGGTCTCCCCATGGGTACAGTAGGCGCCGCTTACCACCGTGCGCCAGAAACGGGCAGTCATCTCCCTTGCGGAAATACATCCCCACATTTCCGGGATGTCACCCTCATAGCAGCACTCGTCGATCATCACAGGCTTTTTATAGGCTTCCCACCACATGGGAATCCTGGTCAGCTCCTTGGTCTGAATGCTCACATGGGTCACATTTTCCCGGGAGTAATCCCACGGAGCAAAGCAGTTATGGTTGGACAGCAGGTGGCGGTACGGGTCATTGGCCGCCACAAATTCCTCAATCTGCTCAAAATCCTCCAAAGATTTGGCAGGTGCGCACAGATCATACTCATTGGCCAGACTCCACCATACATTGGGAAAAGCGGAAAGCCTGCGCAGCGCGTAATCCAGATAAACCAGATTTTCCTCCTGAGAAAGCTTCGAAAAACCCCATCTGTCGTAGGGGTGGAACAGGATAATATCCGCCTGAATCCCCAGCTTCAAAAGCTGGGTCAGCCGCTCCTCAAAATGCCTCCAGAAAGCGATGCAGGGCCGGGTCACATCCCACCTGTCCTCTGTTTTTTCAAAAGCATAAAACTGCGGTTCATTCGCATTATAATTATAATGCTTGGGAAAAACGCAGAACCGTACCTTATTAAAGGGAGAGGACGCCAGACTCTCCAGGCTCTGTTCGATCCGCTCCTGCTCCTGATGCATCAGGGCATATATGGTGGTGCCGAAGGGGCGGAAAAGGGTGCCGTCCGAATATGCAAAGTGCTGTTCCCGGGCCCTGACGATGCCGTGCGCATCCCACACAGACCCATGAGCAGCCTCCGCCGCACACTCTTCACTGCCTTCTGCCTGAATCACACCAGTCACTCTCCAGCTCCAGACACCGGTCTTTTCCGGAAAAAAGCGCACCTTGTACACCCCGTCCCCATCATAGAAGCCTTTCGCCTTCACTGTTGTTTCGCCGTTTGTAAAAACGGCCTCCAGGGAAACGGACGCCCATTCCTTCGTCAGAACCTCTCCCTGAAATACCAGCTCCTTCATCTCATACTGTCTCATTGTGATTGCTCCTTCTTTATGTTTTCTATTTCATTCTTGTTTTGATTTTATTCCATTTTCCTGCCCGTGGCTCATGGCCAGCTCCACGCCATGTCTCCAGCCCGCCAGCTTCTTTTCCCGCAGCTCCTTTTCCATTCCGGGCCTGTATTTCATGCCAGTTCCGCAATCTACGGACGCCTCCCCGTAAAGCCCGATCCCTAAGCCTGCGGCATAGGCAGCCCCCCATCCGGACAGCTCCTCCCGCGCGGAAACCGCCACCTCTTTTTCCAGTATATCACATTGAAACTGCATCAGATAGTCATTTTTTGCCGCGCCGCCGTCTGCCCGAAGACACGAAACCATAAATCCGGCATCCGCCTCCATAGTGCGCACCACGTCCGCTATCTGATAGGCGATACATTCCACCCCCGCTCGAACCAGCTCCTTTCTTCCGGTGGATCGGGTTATACCGGTAAAAAGCCCCTCGGCGCAGCTGTCCCAATAGGGCGCCCCCAGACCCGTAAACGCCGGGATCAGGTACAGGCTGTCATCCGGATCCGCCTGCCTGCACAGCGCTTCGGTCTCCTCCGGAGAAGCGATCAGCCCCGCATTGTCCTTCATCCAGGAAACCACCGCGCCGGCATAGTTGATATTTCCCTCCAGCACATATTCCACCTTCCCCCGCAGCCCCCAGGCCAGGGAGGTCACCAGTCCATGCCTGCTTGCCGCCGGCTTTTCCCCGGTCTGCATCATAACCGAGGAGCCGGTTCCATAAGTGGCCTTGCACATTCCCGGCAGCAGGCATCCCTGCCCCAGCAGTGCGCCGTGGGAGTCCCCCAGCACTCCGTGTATGGGAACAGGCTTCGGCAGAAAGCCCTCCAGGTCCGTATATCCAAAGCAATCGTCCGAAGCCTGTACCCGGGGAAGAATTCCGGGATCAATGCCAAACAGGGCACAGATCTCCTGATCCCACTTCTTTTCATAAATATTATAAAGCTGAGTCCGGGAGGCATTGGAGTAATCCGTCAAATAGGATTTTCCTCCCGTAAGGCGATACACCAGCCAGGTGTCCATGGTTCCCAGCGCCAATGGGCCTTCTGTTTCCCCGCCTTCTCCAGTATGCTCCAGCATCCACCGAAACTTGGCCGCCGGAAAATAGGGTGACAGAAAGAGTCCCGTCTTCTCCCGAATTCTTTCCGCCGCCCGGGAAATATCCTGCCTTTTGCAGATCCTGTCCGCCCGGGCACACTGCCACACCACCGCATGGCACAAAGGCTTTCCGGTTCCCGCATCCCAGGCTAGGGAGGTCTCCCGCTGGTTGCTGATGCCGATAGCCGCCACATGGCTTTTCTTGATACCGGCTGACTGGATCACATCCCGGCAGACCATAATCACATTGCGGTATATTTCCTCCGGGTCATGGGATATCCATCCCTTCTCATTGACGATCTGGCGGTGAGGCCGGTCCTTACGTCCCGCCAGATTGCCTTCCTCGTCAAACAGCAGCGCCTTTGTGCCCTGCGTGCTCTGATCAATCCCCAAAATATATTTCATTTCAGCCTCCCCGGGCAAAACCGCCTGTTTCCGATGCCCTTTTTCAGATTAATGCCGCTTTCACCGCCCGGGCGATGCCTTCCCCATCCAGACCGTAATGGTGAAAAATCTCCCTGTTGGTTCCGCCCACCAGATGCTCATCCGGCAGCGCCAGCTGCAGCACCTTCATGGGATTTTCCCGGCATATCACCTGGGATACAAGACTCCCCAGACCACCGAAGACGGAATGCTCCTCCACCGTAACCAGCAGCCTCACATTCCGGGCATGCCAAAGCAGCGTCTCCTGATCCAGAGGCTTCAGGCAGTACATATCCACCACTCCGGCATCGATACCCTGTTCCTCCAGCAGCCTGGCTGCCTCTGCCGCATAAGGCACCATCTCCCCGCAGGCCACAATGACCGCATCCCTTCCTTTGCGCAGCACTCCTGCCCGGTTCAATACGAAATCTGTTTTTTCATCATAAACATCCTCTGTGGCAGAACGGCTGACCCGCACATAAGCCGGCTTCTCATCCCCGAGAAGGGCGTCTATCAGCTTCGCCGTCTGAAAGCGGTCACTGGGAAAATATACCCGCATACCCGGAAGGGCCGCCATGGCCGCAATATCCTGACAGGAGTGATGGGTCATTCCCAACGCCCCGTAGCTGACTCCTCCGCTGATGCCGATGAGTGTCACATTGACCTCCGAATAGGCCACATCCACCTTGGCCTGTTCATAGCTTCTGGCCGCCAGAAAGCTGGCAGGGGAGGCTGCAAACACTTTCTTCCCGCAGGATGCCAGCCCGGCGGACACGGTTACCAGATTCTGCTCCGCGATCCCCATCTCCACGAACTGCTCCGGATACCGCTCCGCAAAAGGCCCCAGTGAGGCGGATCCTCTGGAATCGGAGCAAACCACCACAATGTCCCTGTCCTTTTGCGCCGCCTTCAATAAGGTATCGCAAATCACCTGCCTGTTCGTTATCCGCTCCGTGTTCATGCAAGCGCCACCTCCAATTCTCTCACTGCCGTCTCATACTGCTCCCGGCTCATGACTCCATGATGCCAGCCCTTTTGATCCTCCATGAAGGAAACACCCTTTCCCTTCACCGTGCAGGCCAGCAGAACCGAAGGCCTGCCCCGGAAAGCGGCTGCCTCCCGGAAGGCCTCCGTCAGCTGCCCGCAATGGTTCCCGTCAGCTACCGGTATCACATTCCACCCAAAGCTTTTGAACTTTTCACCCAGATCGCTGCTGTCCATAACCTGCCCGGTGGGACCGCTGATCTGCAGACGATTCAGATCCACAACGGCACAGAGATTGTCCAGTCTGTAATGGGCCGCCGCCATCATCGCCTCATAATTGGAGCCCTCCGCCATCTCTCCATCCCCCAGCACCACATAGGTCCGATAGCTTTTCTGATCCATCCTTGCCGCCAGAGCCATGCCCACGCCCAGCGCCAGCCCATGTCCCAGAGATCCCGAGTTCATCTCGATACCGGGCACAGCTGTGTTGGGATGACCGATAAACCGGGAGCCGAAGGCACTGAAGGTCTCAATGGCCTCCTGCTTGTCAAAAAAGCCCCGATCTCCCAGCACCATATACAGCGCATCCACACAATGCCCCTTGCTCAGCAGAAAACGATCCCGGTTTCCGTCTCTCCAGTTTTCCGGAGACACATTCATCACCTCATAATACAACACCGTTAAAATATCGATCACACTCAGATCGCCGCCCACATGTCCCGCCCCGGAGCGATAAACCTCCTCAATGATATCCCGGCGCAGCTCATATGCTTTTTTTGTCAAACCATCCATGTTGATACCTCGCTTCATCCGTAAACAGCCGCCCTTATTTCCTCCTCGTTGTCATCATACAGGTCCGGCTTTACCCCGATATATTTACAGGCCTCGTACAGAACCGGCACCACATTTTTATGAATGCCCACGCAGTGATGAATGTAAGGCCCTTCCACAAGCTTCGCCTCCAGCTTCTTAAGGTTCTTTACCTCCACCCACACATATGTCCCCTTGGTGTAGGGTCCCTCTATACCTCTGGCATTGCCCAGAAGCAGGGAATATTCCCCGTTATCACCGTCAAACCGGCACAGGGTCATTTCGCCCTTTTTCGCCTCTGCCTCCACGGCCCCCGGATAATCGAAAGCCAAAGGATAGCCGATCACGGGCTTTGACGCCGCGCAGGATATGGGCCAGGGACCGCAGTGCTGCAAAAGCTCGCCGTTCTCGTTGTCGGGATGACGCACGGTCCAGTCCGCAAAAAAGGTCCTGTTGGTCCCCATTCCCGCGGCCTCGCAGAGCACCGCCGTAATGGCTCCGTGAATATCCGTCTCGCACACTACCGGAAAGCCTTCCTCGTTCAGCAGACTGTTTGCCGCGCAGGGCATGATGCCGATCTCTCCCTGCAGCGCATTCCAGCACTGAATGGCCGCCGCATTACAGCCGTACCGGTCCGCCAGCCTCCTTATGGCAATCTTCAGCGCAGCGATATTTTCCAGCTCCTCGTCTTTTACCTTCACCTGGAAATTTTCCCGGCAAAAGGCCATAACCTGCGCTGTTTCAGTGCCCTCCTCCCTGGCCCTTCGAATTTCCGCCGTCAGCTCCGGGATCGGCACGGGAGACAGCTGAATGCTGAAGGTCTCCAGAAGCTCTCCCTCATTGCACATGGTAGACCAGAAATCAAAGGGACGGGGGCCGATCTGCAGGATCCTGGTCCTGCGGAAAGCCTTTACCACATTGCATACTGCCAAAAACCGGTAAATGCCTTCGGCAAAGGCCTCATCCTCCAGCCGGCAGTTGCAAAGATAGGTAAAAGGCACACGAAACCGCCTCAGCACCTTGCCCGTGGCAAAAAGTCCGCACTGACTGTCACGCAGGCGCACCCCGTTTTCGTCCGGCCTCTCATCCCTGGGCCCCCACAAGAGCACCGGCACATTCAGCTCCTTTGCCAGTCTTGCCACCTGATATTCCGTTCCGAAATTTCCGTGGGGAAAAAACAATCCGTCCACTCCCGCCTCCCGGAACCTTTCCCTGATCCGGATCCTGTCAGCCTCGTCATGCAGAAGCCCGTCTTCGGCAATATCCGCAATATCCACAAATTCCACTCCCAGCTCCCGCAGCTTTGCTCTGGTGAGGTCCGCATACTTCACCGCGTCCGGCGCCGAAAAAATACTCCGCCTGGTAGGGGCATACCCCAATAGGATTCTGTCCATCGTATTCTCTCCCTTCTCTTACCTGCTTTTGTACTGTTACTTTTCACGGCTTCGCCGTTCAAAGCAACTTGATGCCCAGCGCGTGCTGCCTCGGGTTTTTGTGCAAACAGCGCACAAAAACACCTCGCGGCCTCTACCCGTGAAGAGCATCTTTGTACTTTCATTATTCCCCGGCGGCAGCTTAACTTCAATACATTATTAAGTACTTATTCACATATTAATTGACTTAATTTACTTAATCATCTATACTGAGTCACAGAAATTGTCACACGCCGAAAAAGCGGCGGAAAGGAGGCGTCCTATGCCCATTACAGCAAAGGAGCTTGCAAAGCTGCTTAATCTCTCTGAAGCCGCTGTCTCCATGGCACTGAACAATAAGCCAGGCGTCAGCACTCAGACACGCAAAAAAGTCATAGCCCTTGCAAAAGATAAAGGCTATGACTTTTCCCGGTTGGAACAGACTCAGCTTCCCTCCGGCCCCAGCGGAACCATACAGTTTATTATCTATCGAAAAAACGGCGCCGTGGTAGGAGACACCCCCTTCTTCTCCCAGCTTTCCGAGGGCATCGACACCGGCTGCCGGCAGGCCAGTTATTTTCTGAATATCACTTATCTATATGAGGATGATAACCTGCCAAACCAGCTGTCAAAGCTTCTGGCACCCGGATGCCGGGGAATTATCCTGCTGGGCACCGAGATGGACGAGCACGCCTTTGCGCCTTTTCTCACCCTTCCCGTTCCGATTGTTGTGCTGGACACCTTTTTCGAGGGAATCAGCGCCAATTATGTCCAGATCGCCAATGTGCAGGGCGCTTTTCTGGCCGCCGGCCACCTGATTCGGAAATACCGGACCCAGCCCGGCTACCTGCGCTCATCCTATCCCATAGGCAATTTTTCGGAACGGGCGGACGGTTTTTACAAAGCAATCCGCAAAAACGGCATGCCCGCCTCAAAATCACCGGTCCACACTCTTTCGCCCTCCATGGAGGGCGCTTATGAAGACATGCGGGAGCTTCTCCGTCAGGGAGAAGCCCCTGCCCGCTGCTATTTCGCGGACAACGACCTGATCGCCGCCGGGGCAGTGCGGGCCCTGAAGGAGGCCGGTTACCGCATCCCTCAGGATGTCTCCCTCATCGGCTTTGATGACATGCCTCTTTGCACCTATGTGGAACCGGCCCTCTCCACAGTCCGGGTGCCCAAGCAGTACATGGGACAGATGGCTGTCCGGCGGCTCACAGAGCTGATCGCCGACAAAAACGCCTCGCCCGTGAAAATAGAAATCGAAACCTCGCTGGTGCTGCGTCAGTCCTGAACTCTCTCCAGACTCTTCAGCCCCTTATGCCGCCTCAAACTGACTGTTGTACAGCTCCGCATAGAAACCGCCCTTTGCCATCAGCTCCACATGATTGCCGCTCTCGATCACGTCTCCGTCCTTCATCACCAGAATCAGATCGGCGTTTTTAATGGTGGAAAGCCGATGCGCAATGATAAAGGAGGTCCGCCCTCTGGTAAGGATATCCATAGCCTCCTGAATCCTGGCCTCGGTACGGGTATCCACGGAGCTGGTGGCCTCGTCCAGAATCAGCAGGGGCGCATTCTCCACCATGGCTCTGGCAATGGTAATCAGCTGCTTCTGCCCTGCGGACAGATTGGCCTTATCGTTCAATACGGTATCGTACCCGTTAGGCAGGGTGCTGATAAAGTGGTCGATACCTGCCGCCCGGCAGGCTCCCCGAAGCTCATCCTCCGGCACATCCTTTTTGCTGTAAACAATATTTTCCCGGATGGTTCCTTCGAAAAGCCAGGTGTCCTGAAGCACCATTCCAAACAGGTCGTGAATATTTTTCCTGGTCAGCTCCTCCAGCGGAATGCCGTCGATGAGGATCTGTCCCCCGTCCAGCTCGTAAAACCGCATCAGCAGATTCACCATAGTGGTCTTTCCCGCACCTGTAGGACCCACAATAGCCACCTTCATTCCTGGCCGGGCATGAGCGGAAAAGTCATGGATAATCGTCTTGCCCGGCTCATATCCAAACTTTACATGGCGAAATTCCACGTCTCCCCGGGCGCTCTTCAGCTCCCGGGTCTTATGGCTTTCATCCTCCATCTGGGGGCCGTCCAGGAATTCAAATACCCGTTCGCTTGCCGCCGTCATGGACTGCATGCTGGTCATGGCCTGGGCGATCTGGCTCAAGGGCGTGGTAAAGAGGCGGACATACAGCATGAATGCCACGATCACGCCAAAGGTGATATGCCCCTGAAGCACCAGCATGGCTCCCACCACGCACACCGCCACATATCCGAAATTTCCGATAAAGCCCATAATCGGCATCATAAGCCCCGACAAAAACTGGCTCTTCCAGGCGCTGTTATAGAGGCTCTCATTGATCTGGTCAAAGGTCTGAATGGCCTTCCTCTCCCCGTTATAGGCCTTTACCACATTATGCCCGGTATAAATCTCCTCAATATGCCCGTTGATCAGTCCCAGCTGCTTCTGCTGCGCGGTAAAATATTTCTGAGAACGCCCCATCACCGCGGACATGATGGCAAATCCAAATAAGCTGGAAAAAATTGCTGTCAGGGCCATGACCCAGTTGGTATAAAACATCATGATCAGAGAACCCAGAAGCATGGTGGCCGCCGTAAACAGGGATACGATAGACTGGCTCATGCTCTGGCCGATGGTATCCACATCATTGGTCACCCGGCTCAGCACATCTCCGTAGGTGTTGGTGGTAAAATAGCTTAAGGGCACCCGGTTGATCTTCACATCGATGTCTCCCCGAAGCCTTCTGGTCAGCTTCTGGGTGATAGTGGTCATGGTATAGGACTGTACATAGGATAAAATGGCGCTGACGCCGTAGAGGCATCCCAGGGAAATGGCGATCCCCCACACCGCATCCATATCCACCTCGGAAATCAGTCCTCTCTGAATGGCGTCCGTCATATCGCTGAGCCGGTCCGGTCCGATCAGGGAGCAGATTGATCCGCCCATGGCAAACACCACCGCCATTACGATAAAGGGCATAAAGCTTTTGCTGTAGACCATCAGCCGCCCCCAGGCCTTTCGAAAATCCTTGGGCTTTCCTGCCGGCCCCCGTCCGTGCATTCCCGGTCCATGCATTCTCGGACCGGTTCCCTGTGCCTTTTGATCCTTCATTACCTGTTCCTCTCTTTTCATCCCGCAAGCTCCTCCTTTGACAGCTGTGACAATGCGATCTGCTGATATACCTGACAGCTTTCCATCAGTTCCTCATGAGTGCCGATCCCCACTGCCTTTCCGTCTGAAAGCACAATGATTTTGTCCGCATTCTTGATGGTGCCGATGCGCTGAGCCACAATCAGCGTAGTGGTCTGGTCCGTCTCCTGCTTCAAAGCGCTTCTCAGAATCCGGTCCGTCTTATAATCCAGCGCGGAAAAGGAATCGTCGAAAATATAGATTTCAGGCTTCCGGCACACCGCCCGGGCAATGGCCAGACGCTGCTTCTGTCCTCCCGAAAAATTGCTTCCCCCCTGGGCCACAGCCCCCTGATATCCGTCCTCCAGCTTTTCCACAAACTCCCTGCCCTGGGCGATAGCCACCGCCTTTTTGATCTCCTCCGAAGAAGTTTCCCTGCCGTTATCCCCGTAGGCGATATTATCCTCCACGGTACCGGCAAACATCACTGCCTTCTGGGACACGTACCCCAGCTTGTTGTGCAGCGCCTCCAGGGTATAATCCTTTACGTTGACCCCGTCTACCAGAACCTCTCCCTCCGTGGCATCATAAAACCGGGGAAGCAGATTTACCAGCGTGGACTTGCCGCTGCCGGTAGCGCCGATGAAAGCTACCGTCTCGCCCTTGCGGGCGGTAAATGAAATATTTTCCAGTACATTTCCTCCCGCATCCGGATACCGAAAGCTCACATTGCGGAACTCCACCTGCCCCTCCATTCCGGGCTTTCCCTCTGTGACAGTCCCGTCAGAAATACTGCACTGTCTGTCCAGCACCTCGTTGATGCGCTTCGCGGACACCAGCGTTCGGGGAAGCATAATAAAGATCATGGTCATCATCATAAACGCGGAGACCACCTGCATGGCATAGGAGGAAAATACCACCATATCCGAAAACAGCCCGATTCGCTCCGCCATGGCCGCCTGACTGATCAAATATGCCCCGATGCAGTAAATGGAAAGAGTCAGCCCATTCATAATGATATTCATAAAAGGATTCATCACCGCCATGGTGCGGAAGGCAAACAAATTGTTATCCATCAGCTCGCCGCTGGCCTTTTCAAACTTCTCTTCCTGGTATTCTTCTGCGTTGTAGGCCCGCACCACCCGGATGCCCATCAGATTTTCCCGGGTCACCCGATTCAGATTATCCGTCAGGGTCTGCATTTTCCGGAACCTGGGCAGTGTGATGGAGGTGATAATCAAAATCAGCGTTACCAGAGACACCACAGCCACGCCGGTGCTGGCTGTCCACTGCCAGCTTTTCCCCACGATCTTCGTCATGGCCCAGACCGCCATCACAGGAGCCTTGATGATCAGCTGCAGCCCCATGGTAATCAGCATCTGCACCTGGGTCACGTCATTGGTGGAACGGGTGATCAGGCTGGGGGTGGAAAAACCGTTGATCTCCTCCATGGAAAAGCTCTCCACCTTGTAAAATACCGCGGCGCGCAGCCTTCTGGAAAAGGACGCCCCCAGTCTGGCGCTGAAAAATCCCACGGTCACGGCCAGTGCCAGACTGACTAAAGCGCAGGCCAGCATCCTGCCGCCGGCTCCCAGAATATCGCTCATTTGGCTCCCTTGTGTCTGCACCATCCTGGTGATCTCAGACATGTAATCCGGCAGCTTCAGATCCAGACCCACCTGGGCAACCACCAAAACCAGGCTGACCGCCGCAATCAGCCAGTCTTCTTTTTTCAAATACTTGAAAATCTTTAACATGCTTCTCTCCTCCTGTTGTCATATGCTTATGTGAAATTCTGTTTCATCTTGTTGATCAGGCGGATAAATTCATCCAGCTCCTCCTCGGAAAAGCCCCTCGCAGCCTGCTGTTCCATCTGTCCGGCTCCCGCCATCCAGCTCTGTATGCTGTCCTGTACCGCCTCCGACAGTGTAATCTTTTTCAGCCTGGCGTCGTGATCCACCGGTCTCCTTTGTACAATGCCCTTTTTCTCCATCATCTGCAGCATCTTGGAAATGGTGGAACGCTGTACCTTCATTTGCTCCTCCAGATCCTTCTGGTAAATATCCCTGTCCCGGTTCTCCCACAGATAAGCAATTACCCCGAAATTAGCGGGAGAAAGTCCCTCCCAAACCTGATTTCCCCCGGCGGCCTTCTCGCTGATCCCGGCAAAATACCGTTTGATGGTATGAGCCAGCCCATTCAGCTCCAGTACCACACTGGAACGCTTCTGCAGCATCTCCTCATCCTTCCTGTCCTCCATATGGCTGAACCTCCCTCTTGAAATTTATGTTGCCTTACTTTACCATTTTTTTACGATTCTTTTATACATTTTATTTTTCCTTTATAATTGTTTCCCTTTTCTACTGTTTCATAATTCAACTGTTTCCTTATCTAACAACTATTATATCCGCAAAAAAAGAAAATGCAACAGTTTCTTATCGGAAACTGTTACATCTTCCCTGGTGTCTTTATTTGTACTTTTCCTGATTCCTTTCCCCTCGGTTTATCTTATCTTTGTCTTCCCGGCACCTGTTCTCTGAAGTGCTATACTCATCCCGCATGATCCGCGGTCTGAATCTCCTTCACATTTTTTTCCAAAAGCCTCCTTGCAATCATGACCTGGTGGCCGCAGCCCCTGCACTTAATCCTGAAATCCGCTCCTACCCGAAGCACCTCCCACTCCTTGCTTCCGCAGGGATGCTGCTTTTTCAGCTTCAAAATGTCTCCTATATTGATGTCCATCTTCATCCTTCCCTTCTGACCCGCTTACCGCCGTCGCCGGCGCAGACCTACAGATTTCCCACCAGGAAATCCTTTATCACTCCCAAAAACTCCCGCAGCAGGTTATTGGGATTCATCCACAATACAGAACCTGCCGCCATCCCCTCTACGTTTGCATATCCCTGCTTTTCTGCGATCTTCATAGCCCGAAAAACATGAAAATTGTTGGTCACGATCACCACCCTGCTGTTTTTCCTGTCCAGCAGTTCACCGCTGAACCTAAGATTTTCAAAGGTGTTCGTAGACCGGTCCTCCTTCGTAATCCGCTCCGGAGCAATTCCTGCGTCGATAAGATACTGCTCCATTCCGGCCGCCTCGCTGACCGGCTCGTTGCTCCCCTGGCCTCCGGACACAATGACCCGTGTCCCGGGATTCTCCAGCAGGTACTCCACCGCCCGGTCCAGTCTGAGGCGCAGGGCCTGACTGGGGCCGTCTGCCTTCCACTGAGCCCCCAGCACGATCAAATAATCCGCTCCCGGCAAGGCACCCGCCTCAAACCGCGCCAGGATCATTCCCATGACCACTATGAATATCAACAGGCCAAGTCCTGTAACTCCAAGGATTCCTGCCTTCAGCCACCCGGGCATGGCGTTTATGAGCCTTCGGTCCATAAACACCCAGGACACCAGGAAGAACGCGGCCCCCAGGGCCCCCCAGACCAGATAAAAACGGGAACCGAATCCCGCTATGGAAATGCATATGCAATAAATGATGCAAATTGCACCCAATATGCCGAATATCATTGCTCCTGCTGACAATTTTTTTCTGTTTCTCCCTCTTTCTTCCAGATAAATAACCCTTTTTGCTTCACTTAAGGGAATCAGCCGATCCTTCTTTTTTCCCATTCTTCTCGTTTCCCGTAACAGTTTTCTGAAGTCTCCTTCCGCAACATAACTAATATAGCACATAATGTACAGCCTTCTCAATAGGATGCTCCTTGAGATTTTCTTAAGATTTTATCGTTGCCTATTCTATTTCCTTTGGATATAATAAAAGAAAAGCCGTATACGAAAAGAGGTGAGTCCGTGAGCAGAAAAGCCAAACTGCCTATCGGCATTGAAAATTTTGAAAAAGTGCGCACCCTGGGATTTTATTATGTTGACAAAACAGGATTAATCAAAGAATTACTGGATAATTGGGGAGAAGTAAATCTGTTCACCCGGCCCAGGCGATTCGGGAAAACTCTCAATATGAGCATGTTGAAATACTTTTTTGAATATGGCTGTGACAGCTCTCTCTTTGACGGTCTGTTGATTGCCGGGGAACAGGAGCTATGCGCAGAATACATGGAGAAGTTTCCAGTAATTTCAATCACTCTGAAGGGGGCGGCCTCAGACAATTTTGAAGGCGCACGGGCCATGCTTCGGTCCATCATTGGAGATGAAGCGCTGCGTTTTCGGTTTTTGCTGGACAGCGAACGTCTTTCGAGAGAAGAAAAAGCACGTTTTGCACAGTTGATCCATGTGGATGCAAGCGGACAGCACGGATACATTATGCCGGACGATGTACTGGCAGACAGCCTGCGCACTTTATCCAGTCTTCTGCGAAAACATTATGGACAGAAAGTCATCCTTTTAATAGATGAATACGATGTTCCGCTGGACAAGGCACAGCAATACGATTACTACGACAGCATGATTACTCTTCTCCGCTCTCTGTTCGGCCAGGTTCTGAAAACAAATGACAGCCTTTATTTTGCCGTATTGACCGGTTGTTTGAGAATATCCAGGGAAAGCATATTTACGGGATTAAACAATCTTAAGATCATGTCAATTACAAATGTTCAGTTTGATGAGCATTTTGGATTTACAGACGCAGAGATCAGAAAGCTTCTGAATTATTATGATCTGGACAACAAATACGATACGGTCAGAACATGGTATGACGGATATCATTTTGGCAATGAAGATGTTTATTGTCCCTGGGATGTGATCAACTACGTAGATTTGCTCCGCGGGGAACCGGATGCTTCTCCGAAATCCTTCTGGATCAATACCAGCGAAAACAACATTGTCCGAAACTTTATCCAAATGGCCGGTCCACAGACAAGGCGAGAACTTGAACAGCTTGTGAACGGGGAAAATGTCACCCGAAAAGTCAATGAGGAATTAACCTACAGAGATCTTTATAGGAAGATCGATAATTTGTGGAGCGTGTTGTTTACTACGGGGTACCTTACCCAGCGGGGAAAAACAGACGATAAATTCTATCAACTGGCAATCCCGAATCTGGAAATCAAAGAGGTTTTCGTTGAGCAGATATTAAATTGGTTTCAAGAGGAAGTCAGCAAGGATACCGCAAAGCTGGATGCATTTTGTACAGCATTTGCCACGGCAGATGCCATGGCCGTGGAATCACAGTTTAATGCCTATCTTTCAAAAACTATCAGCATCCGCGACACAAATGTGCGTAAGGATCGGAAAGAGAATTTTTATCATGGCATATTGCTGGGATTGTTGAGCCATCGTGAAGACTGGATCCTTGTATCCAATGCAGAATCCGGAGACGGCTGCAGCGATATCCTGATTGAGCTGGAAAATGAAGAGGTTGGAATTGTAGCAGAAATCAAATATCCGGATAACGGGAATTTGGAAAAAGGATGTCTGGAAGCATTAGAACAAATAGAGCGTCTGCGGTATGAGGATAAACTTTTACAAAACGGAATGACAACAATCTACCATTATGGAATTGCCTGTTATAAGAAAAAATGCATGGTGCAGGTCAGGCGCCGCACCCCGGGAGGTCATTATGAAGGATTATGAAAATCAGATCAGTGAACTGAAAAGGATCGTCGAAGCCAATGACAATATCGTATTTTTCGGCGGTGCAGGCGTCTCCACCGAAAGCGGCATCCCTGACTTTCGAAGCGTGGACGGGCTGTATAATCAGCAATACGATTACCCGCCGGAAACCATTCTAAGCCACACCTTTTACCGGAAAAATCCCCAGGAATTCTTCCGGTTCTACCGCAACAAAATGCTTTTTCTGGACGCTCAGCCCAATGCCGCCCACAAAAAGCTTGCCCAATTGGAACAGCAGGGCAAGCTGAAGGCAGTTATCACCCAGAATATTGACGGCCTGCACCAGGCTGCAGGCAGCAAAACCGTGCTGGAGCTGCACGGCAGCGTTCTTCGCAACTATTGCGAAAGCTGCGGAAAATTCCACGATGCCCCCTATATCCTGAGCTCACAGGACATCCCCAAATGCCAGGCCTGCGGCGGCTCCGTAAAGCCTGACGTGGTGCTGTACGAGGAAGGTCTTGATCAAAAAACCATAAACGCCGCAGTGCGTTTCATTCGGGAAGCCCAGGTACTGATCATCGGCGGCACCTCCCTGGCCGTATACCCCGCCGCCGGCCTGATCGATTATTTCCAGGGGGACAAACTGGTGGTGATCAACAAGGCCCCAACCCCCAGAGATTCTTACGCCGATCTGCTGATCCAGGCCCCTATCGGAGAAGTGTTTGCCCAGCTGTAAAACAAGCCGCCTATAATAGCAATGCCCCCTGTGATGCAGTCTCTCCCAGGGGCTTGCTAGTATGTGAAGTGAAACACATTTGGAATGTCACCGCCAAATGTTCTGACTGCCATTCGGTACATCGCCTTTGCATGGATACGGTCGTGCCAGATAAAACGCCGCAGCACTTTCCGCAACGACCATTCTTCATTATAGCTGCCCAGGCTGACAATATTCTTCAAAAAATCCGGCTGGCCTTCGAGCAGCACAAAACCTCGCTGCCGACAGTCCACAATCGTTCCTTCATGATCAGTCTCAACACCAATCTCCCCAAAGTAATAATCATTGACGTTTTTTGTGTGCTCATACATTTCAGATGCCGTGCGGGGAACTTGCCCATAGAAGGTTTTCCGGACTGGCAGACAGCTTTTATTCTTGTCGGGAATCGCCTCATACAAATCCAGAAAATCCTGTGCGGATTTCAGTGCAAGTGCTTTTAATTCTTCGTATTCCGCTCTGGATAAAGGCTCTTTTTCTTCCTCGAAAAGAACATCTGAATCCGCATCCGAAATCGTAAGCGCTGAGGCTTTCTCCTGTGTGATCATCGCCTCCAAAGAGTCGGGGACTGCTTCGCCTTTCCATTCCAGATATGATGCAACCTCTCCTGCCATCTTTTGAAGAGCAATATCCTTTGACTTACCACGTGTAAATGCTCCAACAAAGTTGTTGGCATACAAAATACTGTCATTGCCATTGTGCTCCCACACACACCGTATTTTCATAATCTTTCTCCAATTTATATGGTTTATCTTACAGCCTTATTTTCATACCGTCATATGCAAAATATATTAAGTTCAATTCTCTCTCCAATTCTCTATAATCATCATATGATTTTCCCCAGTCTTCCTCTAAATGTGTAATGATAACTCTTTTGATTCCATACTGTTCCCGTATCGTATCAATTTCGTCTAAAGTAAATAATTCTTTTCGCAGCGGGTTATCTTCATTTAATACAAAACCATCTTTTAATATATCCCCGATAATTGTATTGCCAATAATTAAAACATCTGCACCTTGAAATTTTTCTGACTTTGGAAACGGCTTTACATCATTTCTAAAACCATCGGCCATTACAAGCGTTCCATCATATATTACAACTTACACCTACCAATTTATATGCACAGACATATCAAACCTGCCTGCGTAACCGTGCATCCAATCGAAACACAAGATAACCCTATCCAACCGCCTCCGCAGCAGTGAGGGCAGCCCCTTCCGCTCCCGTGTACCCGCCCTTCCCGGGCCGTACCCTCAGACCGGTCATCTGAGAGATCACCTCCAGCCAGAGTGCGCTCTCCGAGGGCTGGCCCACCATAACCGCCTCCCGGGCACAGATACCTTCTCCTGCAAGACGCTCTGTCTGTGCCTGCAAAAGCCGTACCGTGCCCTCCATAATGGCCCGGGCAATATGTTTTGAAGGAAAGCTGCGGATTCTATCATCAACTCCGGTGTCCGGCTGCCTGGACTTCCCCTGGCCCCCGTCTCCCGACAGTGTATCCGAAGGCTCCTCCTTCAGATCCAGGACCAGCCCTCCCGCGCCGGGTTCGCTCTCCCCGGCCAGGCTTATAAAACGCTCAAACATATCCTCTCCGTCTCCCAGATACCTGGCAACAAGATTTCTGATGCGTTCCCCTACAGAAGGCACGGAAACCATGGCTCCCCAACAGCCCTCCGGGGCATAAAAGGGATCGGCCAGCGCTCCGCAGCGAAGAATGCGGTCCCGGTCCTTCACAGGATAAAACCCTACCCAGGAAGTACCGCAGGACAAAAGCATCTGTCCTTCCTGCAGCACTCCCGCTCCTTTTGCCGCAGCGGGATGATCAAAGCTTCCCAGCACCAGGGGCGTACCCTCCGGCAGACCCGACCAGGCGGCTCCTTCCCGGGTAACTCTGCCCAGGATCCGGCCTGTCTCTCCCACGGGCGGCAGCCGGTCCTCACGGATTCCCAAAATATCCAGCAGTCTCCTGTTGTATACCCCCGTCCTCTGATCCAGCAGGAAGGAAGGCGTCCCCGCCGATCTGCTCACCCCCCAGACGCCGGTGAGTCTCCAATAAAGATATTCCGTACTCATACAGATCATGCCGCCGCGGTCCAGCAGTTCCGGCTGATGACAGCGCAGATAACAAAGCTGCGCCAGGGGAAAGGTTTGGCAGTCAAAGCTCCAGCCGGACGCCTTATAAATTTCCTCAGCGCAGATGTCTTTCAGAAGCTCCCTGGCCTCCTCCTTCACACGGCGGTCCTGCCAGTTGATAATCTTCGTCAAAGGAGTGCCGTTCGGATCCAGAACCAGCAGATTCCCGCTGGCCGACGCGGCGCATACGGCTCCGATTTCACCGCTTCCCGCCGATGCCAATTGCCTGAGCAGACTGCCGCAGGTCTCCAGATAATCCTCCGCTGCCAGCTCTTTCCATCCCTCCCGGGGACTTTGATACGTAAAATCCCTCTTTGCGGCAGAAAGCCTTTCACCCTTTGGCCCCACAGCCACACCTTTGACCGAGGATGTTCCTATATCCAGTCCAATCACATTTATCATAAATTTATTCACCTATGACCATGACCTGAACGGTCCGTTCCCTGGCTCTGGTCTGATCAAAGTCTATAAAGTACACACGCCCGTTGTCTCCCAGATCCATTTTCCCGTCAATTACCGTAATCGTCTCATTCCTGCCGATGATGGCGGAGCGCAGATGAGCGTCCGTGTTATGGCAGCCCCTTGCATCCTCCCCATGGGCATCCGCAAATTTCAGCGCCTCAGGCCCGGGATGCAGATATGTACCCTCCTTCCGGCAGGCAGGAACCGCCGCCTCAAAGACATCCACCAGATCCTGCTGAAGCGTCTCCAGCCCCGTCATGGACATGTCATGAGCACGTTCCTGGGTAATTACGCCGCAGGTGGTATGGCGCGAATACACCACTAATATGCCGTCTTTTATGCCGGAACGGTCAAGTGCCTCCCCTGCCTGATCCGTCACATCGTGAAAGGTACAGATCTTGTCATTGGACTGTATTTTAAATGATTCCCTGTATACCATGACACCCATTTTCCTTTCTTTTTTTACGCACTTCCCGACATGCCGCCTTCGGCGGCACCTTCACACTGTTATCTGCTCTGCTGTAAGGTATATCTCACATCATAAGCCTTTTCTTCATCGGTATATTTTCGAAGGGTATCGATTACCCGGCCCTCATTCCATTTCCGGTCCTCGATCTCATCCCCGGTGCCCATCACAGTGATATTCAGCTGTCTGCGGCGGGCGCGGACATGATCCCAGTCCACAAAATAAATATGGGCAAATTCCCCTCCGTCCAGCTCCCCGTCCTTGATGGTCATGGTCTCGCTGCGGCCAAAAAACACACTGCGCAGATGACCGTCCGTATTCATGCTGGTATAGTCCCCGGGTTCTCCCACGTAGCGCCCAAACTGGGCGTGTACCGGACCCGGATGGCGATACTGATGCTCTTCCGCAAAATCAGGAATCATTTTCCGCATAATATCCAAAAGATCATGCTGAAGGTATTCCAAATCGAAAGAATCTATATCATGGGAGCATTCCTGAATCATGACCGAACAGGTGGTGTGGTGGGAGGCAATACAGCAGGTTCCGTTTTTGACGCCGGATGCCTTCACGATCTCCAGAACCTCCTTCGACACATCATGAAATGTGGGAATCCATCCCCTGGACTGCAGCTCCAATTCTTTTTGATACACTTTAAAATCCATTTTTATACTCCTTTGCCCGCTTCACAAGAGGGTGTGAATTCATCATTTAAAGGGAACCTCAAGGTTGTAAAAACGGATCCTGTCTCTACTAAGAATAGCATAAACAGGTGCGGAAGGAAACAATATAATAAAAAATTTGTCTCAAGAACCGCTTCCCTGATGCATTCCGTTCAACCGCTCTCCCACGGCTCCTCCGGGATGAATATGAGCAAACTGTTCCCCGGTAAACCCCTTTTCCGCAATCAGCGCCGTCTGCAGTGTATGAAAAATCACACACAGAGCCGTGGATGAGGTGGTTCCCTGGGAATTATCAGGATCCGTCTCCCGATTCACGTGCTGCCGAAGCACCACGTCCGAGCGCCTGGCAAGCACAGAATCCATGTTTTCCGTAACGGTGATGGTATGTACTCCTTTTCTGCTGCAGATCTCCATAACAGGCAGAAGCTCCGCCGTCCGGCCTCCCCGGGAAGCGAAAACCATCACATCTCCTTCTTTTAAAAAACCGCTGGCTCCATGGGACGCCTCCGCCGGAGAAATGAATCTGGCAGGGCGCTCCACACAGCAGAGCAGATGAGCAAAATGCCGGCACATAATCCCGGAATGTCCGCAGCCGCAGCTTCCGATTCTTTCCGCCGCCGCCAAAAGCTCCACCGCCCGGGAAAAGCTGTTTATGTCAAAATAATCCGCCATCTCACGGATACACTGACTCTCAATTTCATAGACCTGCCTGGCCTGGCGCAATGACTCCTCTTTCATTCCGATTCCTTTCTGCCCGCCTGGGCGGATTTCCCGGCAATCTGCCGCTCCGCCTTCGATTCCTCACAGATCCTCCGAAAGAATGGTGCGCTCTCCGAAAACGCTTTTCCAATCCCGGTCAAAGCCTTCCACCGCCGCGTCTGTCAGAGGATGGCCGAGCACAGCCCTGAAAATATCCGCGGACATGGTTACGCTCTGACAGCCCGCCATGGCGCAATTGTGAACCTGCCAGGTATTTTTAAAGCTGGCAGCCAGACATTTACAACCCGACTTATGGAGCTCCAGCACCCGGACAATCTCCTCCACCACCCCGCATCCGCCGCCGGCCACATTGTCCAGCCGGTTTACGTAGGGCGCCACAAAATCCGCTCCCGCCTCTGCCGCCATCAGCGCCTGTGCCGGCGTAAAAACTGCGGTCATGGTCACTCCGATTCCCAGGCTCTTAAGCTTCATGGCCGCCTTCAGCCCCTCCGCGCCCACAGGGATCTTTACATACAGGGCCCCGCCGATCCGGCTCTCCAAAAGCCTGGCCTCCTCCACAATTCCCTCCGCCTGCTTCTGCACGGACTGAACATGGAGCATCTTCTTTGGGCCGATAATGCCGCGGATCTCCTCCAGCAGCTGCCAAAACCCTCTTTTTTCTCCGGTACGCATCTCCTTCGCAATAATGGAAGGATTCGTGGTCACCCCCGCCAGGGGATAATACTCTTTGCAATAGCGGACGTCCCCGGGACTTCCGCTGTCCAACAGATACAGCATCTTTTTTCCTCCAGTCTGCTTATCCCTTGATGGCTCCCACCATAACGCCCTTGACGAAGTATTTCTGGACAAAGGGGTAGGCGATCATCATGGGCACGATCCCCGCAATAATCGAGGTATATTTCAGGCTCTGGGCCAGCTCCTGCTTCTGCTGCATCAGCATGGCCGCGGATTCGCTGGCATTGTGCATGGATTCGGCAATGCTGGCGGCGGACATCAGCACCTCTCTCAGCACCGTCTGCAGCGGCACCAGCTCCCGGTTGCTGATATAAATCAGCGCCGTATAATAGTCGTTCCAGTGGGCCACCGCATAGTACAGGCACACCACCGCCATCACCGGCTTGGACAGGGGAATCACCACCTTAAACAGATACTGAAAGGGGCCCGCTCCGTCCATGTTGGCGGCTTCAAATAATTCTCCCGGAATACTGTTTATAAAATAGCTTCTCACGATCAGCACATTGCTGAACGCCAGGGCGCAGGGAATCATCATGGCCCAGACGGTATTTATCATGTGAAGCCGGCGGAGCACCAGGTAGGTGGGTATCAGCCCGCCGTTAAAATACATGGTGATCAGACACATCTTCATAAAGAAATTCCGGAGCATCCAGTCCTTTCTGGAAAGAGGATAGGCGCAGAGAACTGTCATTATCATATTGATCAGAGTCCCTGCCACCGTGTAAAAAATCGTATTCCTGTACCCGATCCATATGGCCCTGTATTTCACCAGCTCCTGATATCCCTTCAGCGTAAAATCCACCGGCCAGAGCAGAACCTTCCCCGCCCACACCGCGTAGGGATCGCTGAAGGAGGCGATCACCACAAACCACAGCGGCCACACAAAGATAAACAGCAGGACGATCATAACTGCAATATTGAAAATATCAAACAACCTGTCCGAGGGAGAATTGCTCAGGATCCTGTGCTTTTTTCTCTTTACCATAAGCTTTCACCCGTGGCCTTTCTGGCTACCGTATTCGCAGTGACAAGAATGAGCAGATTGATCAGGGTATTAAATAACCCCACCGCCGTGGAATAGCCAAAATCACTGTTCACCAGACCTACCCGGTAAACATATGTTGAAATAATGTCCGATGTGGCAAAATTCAAGTCATTCTGCAGCAGATAAACCTTCTCAAAGCCCACGCTCATCAGATTGCCCAGATTCATGATCAACAGCATGATAATGGTGGGCTGTATGGTTGGAAGATCGATATGGCGGATCCTCTGCAGCTTGGTGGCGCCGTCTATAATGGCTGCCTCGTGCATTTCATAGTCCACACCCGCCAGCGAAGAAATATAGATAATGGCGCTCCAGCCCATTCCCTGCCAGACTCCGCTCCACACATAAATCGATTTAAACCATCCCGGGACTCCTAGAAATCCCACGGATTCCATCCCCAGCAAATTGCGCACCGTGTTAAAAACGCCGTTTACAGGGTCCATAAAAATGCTCAGCATGCCGCAGATCACAACCGTGGAAATAAAGTAGGGCGCATAGGACACCATCTGCACCGTTTTCTTCAATTTGTTCATGGTCAGATAATGCAGCATAATGGCAAAAATGATCGCAATCGGAAAGCCCACAGCCAGGCTGTATACGGAAATTCCCAGGGTATTTTTCATCAGTCCCCAGAAATTATACCCGGAGAAGAAACGTTCAAAATGCTCAAAGCCCACCCAGGGGCTGCCCAAAATACCTTTCTTGACCTTGTAATCCTTAAAGGCCAGAAGAATTCCGTACATTGGTGTATAGCTGAAAATAATATAGTAGATCAGAACCGGCAGAAACATGACACACAAAGGCCAGTTCCTTTTCATGTCATATTTCAGTCTCTCCCAAAAGCTCTTTTTCCGCCCCTCAGGCTGCTTCCTTTTTGATACCGCAGTTTTTCCCAAAGCAAACCCCTCCATCTGATGACCCTGGTATCCTGTAAGGATACCAAGGTCCGGTCAAGATTCCTTTACTGAAGCGCTTTATATCTGTCATAGGCGGCGTTATAATTCGCCTCCATATTGCGCACCTTCATTCCCTCCAGAGTGGAAATGTATTCGTCCCAGGTAGCGTCCAGGTCCTTGACGCCCGTGATCACATCCGCCCGATAGGATCTGCTGTACGCCTCCACATCTGCGCTGATAGTGCCGTTTTGCTCCGTCTCCTCTTCCGTCATGATCAGGGTCGGCCAGGGGGCAAAATACTGCTGCATGGCCTTTTCCTTATCCATATTGAATTTGTAGGATGCCGCATCCTCCTCCGGATCCACATATGCCGGAAGGATTCCCGCCGCATTCACAGGAGATACGCTGCCGCCGCCCATATTGATGCTCACATGAGACATATTCTGTCCGTAATCCTCAGATTCCGTGAAAGCCTTCACATGGCCGTCGATGACCTCATAATGCTTGCCTTCATAGCCGTATCCTGCGATCATGGCTCCCTCCTGGCTGTAGAGATAGTCCACCCATGCAACCATGACCTCCGGCCTCTCGCACTTGTCCGTGATGGAAAATGCGCTGGGATTAATGCCGATGGCCGAGCAGAAGCCGCCGCCCTCCCAGGCAGGCATCAGCGTATATTCCAGAACCTTCTCGTTTACACCCTTTTCATAGCCCATGGTCAGGACGGGCGCCCATTCTGCGAAGACACCGATGGAGGTGCCGGTCTGTGCCATGGCACGCTGCTGATCGCAGGTGGTAATCCAGGAATCCTTGTACAAAAGCCCCTCGTCATACAGCTTCTTCAAATATGCCAGCATTTCCTTGTACTCTTCCGTAGCAGGATAAAATTCAATGCTGTTCATGTCGCCGGACAGAGCCATGGTATCCCATGAGCTGGAATAATTGACGCCCATGTACTGGAAAATATTTTCAAGCATTCTCAGATCGCTGGGGGCAATCCAGGGAATTTCGTTGTTCGGATCCCCGTCGCCGTCCGCATCCTGTTCCTTAAAGGCCTTCAGCACCTGGTAAAAGGATTCCCGGTCCGTGGGCATGTCCAGCCCCAGGTTTTTCAGCCACTGCTCATTGATAAACATATAGCAGGAATTAATATTAAGAACATTTACCTCGCTGAAGCCGTAGGTGTGTCCGTCTGCCGAGGTGGTCACCGCCCAGGCGTCCCTCTCATCCATAAGAGCGCAGTAATTGGGCGCATACTGAGCCATAAGATCCTCCAGCGGAATCAGGATTTCCTCACTTCCGTATTCATAAAGATCCCCGGTATTAAAGCTGGATTTGATAAATACATCCGGATAATCCCCCGTCTGAAGCAGGGAATTCCTCTTTTCCAGCAATTCCGAAAGCCCTACGTTTGTAACGTTCATCTTCACATTTGTCATCTCTTCCATATGCTTGAAAATGACCGTATCCTCAAAATTGTAGGAGGCATCGCCGGAGCAGACAAAAACATTTATCTCATAGGGCTCCTCCAGGGGAAATGTCACTCCCGCGGTTTCCTGCTGGGGAGTATCCTGTCCGGTTCCCTCAGTGCCGCTTCCCTGCTCTCCCTGACGGGAATCTCCTCCGCTCTGGCTTCCGGGGGCGTCATCCGCTCCGTTTCCGCAGCCCGCCAGCATGGATAAGGCAAGGCATCCTGTCAAAATCATTGCTGTCAGCTTTTTCGCTTTCATTCTTTCTCCTCCTTGTAAATATGTTTATAATGAATGCTTTCGCAAGTACTGCTGCTGCTTGACCCTGGGGCCCCTAAAGTGAAAACCGCCCGGTCCAAAAGCTCCTTAAGCATCAGGAAATACAAATGATGCCCATAGTCGCCGGGATGATTGATCAGGGAAATAATCAGTTCCTGATATTGTTTTCCGTGCTCCAGTTCGCTGTGGAAAAGCCTGTTGACATCCGCCAGGGGCAGTCCCTCCTGTACTGCAAATCTGCGCAGCGCCTCCGCCAGAGCCGTGGACCCTCCGCTGGTATAATTCCAGATAGGATTTGCCGGCATGGAGGTGATTAATATCACCACCGGGTCATTGACCGCAAGGCTTCTGATCCGCTCCAGCGCCTGCCTGATATGGGAAATGTACTCCTCCGGGCCTGTTCCCGGGTCATTCCCCAGGGAACACATATCATTCATGCCATAGCCCACAGTGATCAAATCCGGCTGCACCGCCTGCTCTCCATAAAGCCTTTCCACTGCTGCCGCCGCATCCTGTGAGGTAGTGCCGCCCACCGCCGTGTTATAGATTTTTACATCCGCGGCCCCAAGCGCTTTCATATAGTCTGCAAACAGTGAAAAAAAGTCATTTCCCTCCGACGCCTCGCAGCCCGTGCTGATGCTGTCGCCGATTACACCGTAGATCAGGGGCTTCTTCTTCCGTATTCCTTCAGCCAGCCCCAGGGGCAGTGCCGGAGAACCGTCCCCGCTGATCTGTCTGATAATGTCCCCGTAGGTATCATTTCCGGATGGATCAAATTCGTAAAAGGCATACACGGTATATTTCTGACAGTGCCAGGGTCCGAAATCCGCTATTTTCTCCAAATTCACCGAGCGGGGCTCTGCCCCGAAGGAGCTGTTTTCCCTGAAATCGGGAATTGTGCTCCCCGGCAGACGGCGGATCCATCCCTTCTGATAATCCACTTCGAAATCATTGCCCTCACGGTAGCGGAGGGCATCCGGCGCATCCGGACAGCTCCGGTCACACAGGATGAGACTTCCTTCTTCAATTCCGCCAAAGCGGAGCTTGCTCCAGGCCTCTCCCTCCAGGACTACAGCCTCTTTTTGCTGGCTCTGTGTTTTGCTCTCCATAGGCATCCCCGCCTTTCTTCTCCTGATGATCCGCCTCTTCCCTCCGGCCCGGCATTTCCATGTGATTATCCCGGTGTCAATATTCCCTGTTCCGGTTCCAATGTACCTGCTATCTCATGGGAAGGTCCGCCTCCTGGCCAAACCTTTCCTTCAATGCCGCAAGATCCTCCTCTGTGGGAGCGTAAGGCCTGGATGAGCAGGGAATATTTACCCTGTAATTCTCATCCGGATAAGGGGAAATATTGTCAAATTCATATTTCCTCCGATCCTCCTCCCGCCGAAAGTCCGGAATATCCATGGGCTGACCGCCGTTCAGCACGCTCCTCCAGGCCAGGATCGCCACGGAAGCCGCACGGGTGGCACGGTACACATCCCAGTAGGGCTGCTTTCCCTGCTCCAGCGCCTTGACAAAGTCATAGATCACCCAAAAATCTCCGCCGTCATGGCCTTCCTTGTCGGCAAGCTCACCAAGCTCCTTCACGGGCCATTCCGGAGCATACTCAATGTCGCAGCGTTCCTCCCCCTCCGGACGGGAATGCTGTTTATAGGAAATGTGAATATTGCCGTTATAGCGGTTCACCTCCGCGCCGCCCTTCGTACAGTAGAGGCGGTATTCATTGCCATGGGGCGCGTAGTTGGCCCAACCGGTGACCCGCAGCACCGCATCGTTATCGGTCTGGCATATTACGATGACCGCCGCATCGCCGGACCGCAAAGCCGTTCCCTTCGACAGCTCCGGCGCAAAGGATGCCATGGCTGTAACTCTCACCGGCAGCGTGTCTGTCATCTGCATCACCGGACAAAGCGCGTGCGTCAAGTAATAGCTGCGGGGGGTCCAGTTCCTCCAGTGCCGCAGCCCCGGGGCCAGACTGTTCTGTTCTGCCGCATCCATGGGGTGCACATAGGACCCTTCAGCGTAAACCACCTTGCCCAGAGTTCCTTCCTTATAAATTTTCTCCAGCTCCAGATTTCCCTTAAAGTAGGGATAGTTTTCCAGAAGCGCATAGACCTTTCCCGTCTCCTCCACCGCCCGGCAGAGCATGACTCCCTCCGCCAGAGTAATGTTGCTGAGCGTTTCCGACAGCACGTTTTTGCCGGCCCGCAGGGCCCTGACGGCATATTCCGCGTGCTCGCAGAAATAGTTTGCAATCAGTACCGCGTCCATGTCCTCCTGAATAAACTCATCAAAATTGTCAAAAAATTTCACGTCTGCCACACTGGGATAATTGCTGTACACATACTCCTTTGCCGAAGGCCGGTAATCGCACAGCGCCACGATTTCCGCTCCCGACCCGTAAATACAGGTGATCAGCCCGCTCCCCCGGGAGCATCCGAAAATCCCAAAGCGTATTTTCCCTGCCATGTCCACTCCTCTCCCCGCTATAACGGCGGCTTTGTCTCCCTTGCCAAACCGCCCCTCCCGGGCCGCTTGAACAATTTAATTATCATATAATCCCCAGGGCCTTTCTCCCTCTTTTGGGTTCATTTCTGTGCGTATTCTATCTTTTTCGAGTCTCAGAGCAATGATTTCTGTCAGTTATTACCATTTTCAGCGGATGATATCAGAGTTTAAGCATCAATTTCACCGACAGAATCCTGTGACGGCATAATTCAGTAGTAATATTTTCAATTGTGTGCTAAACTATTCTTATGTTCTTTGTGGATAATTGAGAGGTGAGATGCATTGTATACTTTCAGAAAAGACATGATCGAAAACAGGAACTATTATCTCCCCTTTTCCTTTCCCGTACTGCTGCTCACGGGGGAAAAGTGGATTATTTCAGATGTTCCCAGCAATTACCTTCATTTTCACAATTGCTGGGAGCTGGGAATATGCCATGATAACAGCGGCGAGCTGGCGTTTATCAATGACCGGACCGTTCCCTATAAGGCCGGGGATATTTTCTTTATTCCACCCAATGTCCCCCACACCACCTACGCCATGCCCGGTACTCCCAGCGGCTGGTCTTATCTTTTTTTTAATCCCAGAGTTCTTTTTCGGGATAAGCCTTCCTTTACCAGCTTTGTCCCCAGGGCCCGGAGCGATGTAAACAGCTATCGGATTCCCGCCGGCGCTTCCCCCCGATCTTCTTTTTTATTTCAGGTATTGATCGAGGAATTGTCCCTGGCAAAGCCCGATCTGGATGTGGCAAAGTCCTACCTGTTCTGTCTGTATATGGAAATCAGCCGCTCCATGGAAAAAGGGGCAGAGCTATGCTCTGCCCCTCCAGGAGAACCTTCCCCGGAAGCCGGCCCGGGATCCGCAAGCTCAAGTACCCTGAGCATTGCGCCGGCCTTAGACTATATTGAAGAAAACTACATGAATAAAATTTCCGTGGACGAGCTGGCCGCCCTGTGCCACCTGAGCACCGTCCATTTTCGGCGTGTTTTCCAAAATATCATGGATACAAACCCTATAGATCACATTGCAGGCGTCCGTATCATGAACGCCTGCAACCTGCTGCACAGCACAAACCTGTCCATCCTCACCGTGTCCGAAATGTCCGGCTTCCGCACCCTGAGCAACTTTAACCGGCACTTCAGTGAGATGATGTGTCAGACGCCCTCGGACTTCCGCAGGCAAATGCTCTCCGGCTCCACCGAAAAGCGCCCCGACATGGTAGAGTATAAGGGCTGGCTGTAGCCCCTAAAAGCCGAATCTCACAAAGCACCAGGAATCCGTCCAGATCCCTTTTCCCTGAAGATATTCCGGCTCCGTCCAGCCCCCTGTCTCCCCGAAGGTATCCGGGCCCACGGAATAGGATTCTCCGCCCGCAAAATGGTGCGGCCCCAGAAGATTTCTGTTGGTTCCCCCAAAACGGTACAGGATTCTGTTTGTGCCCTCCCGAAGATACTCCGTGATGTCCGTCTCAAGGCTGCCTCCGGCAAAGGTCCGCACCTCCTGCCCGTTTACCAGAATGGTCATCACCGCGCAGTCCGGTTTTCTGTCCAATTCCAGAATATAAAGCTTATCTCCCTTCTCCGGAACCTCGTACTCCTGCAGCAATTCCAGATTTCCCGCATAGAACTGCAGGCCCTGCCTGGAAAAATCCCCCTTCTCCAATTCCCCGGGCAATTCTCCCAGATAAAATTTCCCCTCCGTCACGTAGGCATTCCGCTGAATTTCCCGGCAGGGCGCTTCATCGTATACGCCGAACCCGCCGCACAGATATATGCTCTCCAGCTCAGTGCCATAAGTAAGCTTATTTAACTCCGTCTCCATGACCCCTTCTCCAAACAGGGCCTCATAGACCCTTTGATCCTGCCGAAACCGGGTCCTTAACCGAATTTCATTTCCGCCCCTGCGAAGATACCCGTCCACCCGGGCCCTTCGGAAGGAGGAATCCCTCCAGAAGCCTTCATCCTCAAAGCAAAACCCTTCTCCATTGATCTCTATCTCGTACTGCCCCGGCGACTCCAGCACAAGCCACACCGGCGCCTCCGGGCCGGGGCTGAAACGGATATCGCAGCGAAACCTCAACTCCACCCATGCGTCCCGTCTCTGCTCCAGAAGCTCCTTCATGATCCTGAGCACAGCCTTCTCCGGCTTCCACTCTCCTTTGTCCACCCGGTATTGGGCACAGTCCAGGGTAATGGAATTCCAGCCCATACTCTGTACCTTAAGACGCCGGTCAGGCACTATCACCTCTCTTTTGCTTTCGCAGACAAGCACCGCCGCTTCCGCCCAATGCAGCTTCAGCCAAAAGACACTTCTGCTCCCTTCCCGGAGACTCTCTATCCCATGCTTTTTATATTCCCAAAGATCCCACCGGTAAACCGAATCTCTTCCTTTTATCTTTATTTTCAGTACCCTGTCCGTGTCCCTGTCCAGATTCGCCAGAAAATAGATCCTTCCGCCCCGGCCCTCCCGGCACATCACATGGATATCCCGGGCCTCCCTGCCCGATTCGTCCAAAATCCTGATATCACAGGGACTGTATTCACTCATCTCCTCCAGAATAACATCTCCGTCGCCCGAAAGCACCAAAGGTTCCAACCTCTTTGGAAGCTCCGGAGCCTGTCTTCCCTCTAACAGCCAGGGCAGCTTTGGAGCTTTGCTGTAGACCCTTCCCCCTGCCCGGGCAAACTCCTCCAAAAGCTCCAGGGTGCGTGTGTCCATGGAGTACAGCAGAGGCAGCACCACCGCCCTGTACCTGCACTCCCCCACCTGCAGCATTCCCTGTTCCGTGACCAGCCCCAGCCGGGCCAGCATGCCTTCATCCACATAATGATAAGGCAGATGCAGACCGGAAAGCTCCAGACTCACAGCCTCCAGAGATTCGTCCAGAGCAAAAATCCGCCGGCTGTCCCGTTCCGAAAAAGCAGTCCAGGCGGAACGGATGGGATGAAGGATGCAAATGTCCACGATCTCCCTTGTCCCGGCAAAAAGCTGACCGATTCTGCCAAAATAATCATTCAGCTTCCTGTACTGCTCCCAGTAAGGCTGCTGATAAAACAGGGAAGGCGGATAGTCTCTTTTCCGGCTGCCGCGCAGAGTATAGCCCTCCAGGTGCTGGCAGATCAATGTTACCCCGTTTACCATCTGCCAGTGAGCTATCCACTTCAGCTCCTCAAATCCCACATTCCATCCGCATAAGGCAAAGGTCTCCGCCGCCGCCTGTTTTTTACCCGTCTGGGCCGCCGCCGAGCTGACCTGCCTGGGAATCAGCGGACTTCCGATCTTTCTCCCCAGCCAGTCCATCCCCGGCACGGACATATATTCATAGTGGGGCATTACCCCCGCAGAGCCATGCATCTGGGAAAACAGGGAATCCTCATTCAAAAAATGTCCTGTAAATCCCAGTCCGTTTTCTCTGCACCATCCGTACAGCTGCCCTGTGTAATTTTGCACAAAAAGCCGGCTCACCAGGCTGTAAAAATCATACCTCACCGCCTCGGCATCTTTCACATCGAAAAAGAGCGCCGGAAGCCTTTCCCTCACCGAATAACCGAAGGCCGCCTCAAACTCTTTTTCCAGAATTGCAGACCAGGGAATGTTCTCCCGCTTAAACTGGGGCTCGTCCGTGAAAAAGCCTCCCAGCTTCCCCCATGCCTCCCCGGACAGACTCTCCTTATACTTCTGATGCGTCAGGCGGATAAAGGCTTTTGTGGTCTCGGGGTTCAGCAGATCCACATACCCGGGGTTAGAGCGCACCACAATGGCGAAGGAGGGATCTGCTTCCACAGCCTCATAAGCTCCGTCCTCCCCCAGACGGAAACGGAGCAGGATCTCATCCTGCTCCGATACCTCTTCCCCGGGCCGGCATTCCAGCCAGGTGATCACCGTTTCCGGATATTCCTTCTGAACCTGTCCGCCTGCGAAGCCCGACGGCCAGCCGTCCTCATCATATCCCCAGGGAATCAGGCCCTTTTCACAGGCATACCTGATACAGTCCTGTGTGACTTCCATCCATTTCTCCGACAAATATTTTGTGGAAAGCCCTGTCCGGGCATGCATGAAAAAGCCTCCGATTCCGGCCTTTGCCATTTCGTCGATCTCTTCCCTGCACAGCTGCGCCTCCAGCCCGTCATTCCACGACCAAAGGGGATGGGGGCGAAACCGGCTCTCCGGCTCCTTTATTTCGTCCCATATTCTTTTCAGTTCGCCAATATCTCCTTTTTTTCCCATATTTATACCTCTTTGTTAAAACAAAGCTCCTTTTTCCTTAAACCTCAGCTACAAGCATCTTCAGCCCAAGACGCTCCAACGCCTCTCTTTTCTGCAAGGACAGACCGCTGTCAGTGATGATCCTGTCAATATCCGCAAAGGAGGCAAAGCCCACGTGGGCGCTGGCCGAGAACTTGGAGGAATCACACAGGATAATGGTCTCGTCGGAATTTCCTATGGCGATCTCATCCATCCTGGCCGTATCAAAATCTGTGGTTGCAAAATATTTCTTCATGTCACAGCTGTCCGTTCCCAAAAAGCATTTGGTAAAATGCAGCTTTCCGATGACAAGCTCCGTCAGATACCCGGCAAAATCCTTTCGGTGAGCCCGATATTCCCCTCCGATCAGGGTAATGGGCACGGCGGATGCCAGCACCTCAAAATTTGCCAGAGAATTCGTGTACACCCTTATATCAAAAGGCTTTTCCTTAATTCTTCTGGCCAGCTCCACGCAAAAGCACAGTACCGTAGTCCCTGTATCGCAAAACAGCACATCACCTTCCTTCAGCAGGCCGCAGGCCATTGAGCCTATGGCGTCCTTTTCCTCTATGTAGGTCTTTACCACCTGCTCAAAGGAATACTCCGACGGATTTTTTACAGGAAGCCGGATACCGCCGTGGACGCGGATCGCCTCCCCCTCCTCCTCCAGCCGGGAAAACAGCCTCCGGGCTGTCGATTCGGAAATCTGCAGGAGCGTCATAGCCTCGCCAAGCTCCAGTCTCCCCTTCAACTTCAGTCTGTTCAGCAAAACCTCATCACGATTACTGTCCATTTCCTTTGTTCCTTCCGTATAATTATAGTAGCCTCTTCATTTTATGATCATACCATTAATTCCTCGTTCTGTACATAGTTTTGATTGATTCATTCATTTTGTATTGACTATCGAACGTTTCGGTCTTATAATGGGTATGCAAAAACAGTCAGGAATCATCCACAGTAACCGAAAGAGAGGAAATATCATGGCTCTTCTATCCAAAACACCCCACGACAGCCATTTCTACCATGAATTTATAAAGGATTTTCTTCCCGAAAGCATCATTGACTGCCATACCCACATCTGGCTTCACCGCTTTATGTCCGGGGAGGCCGCCGGACGTTCCTGCCTGTGGCCGCAGATGGTGGCCGCAGACAATTCTGTTGAAGATCTGCTGCAGACCAACCTGGAGCTTTTTCCCGGAAAAAAGGTGTATCCCGTTCTGTATTCCCACGTGAGCCCGTCCCTGGATACCCTGCAGTCCAATCGATATGTGGCGGACTGCGCCAAACGTTACCGGCTTCCGGCTCTCTACCTGTCCCGGCCCGAGGAGCCTCTGGAGCAGATTGAACAAAATGTGGCGGAAGGCGGCTTCTGCGGGCTGAAGGTCTACCTGGAATATGCGCCTTCCTACATTCCTGCCAATGAAATCAGAATCTATGATTTCCTTCCCAGGGAGCAGCTGGCCCTGGCAGACAAACACGGCTGGGTGGTTCAGCTCCACATCGCCCGCCCAAGACGGCTTGCCGACCCCCTAAATTATGTGCAGCTTCTGGAGATCGAGCAAAATTATCCGGGCCTGCAGCTTTTGGTGGCCCACCTGGGACGCGCTTATGCGGACGAGGATCTGGGGGACGCCCTGGAATATCTCAGGCACACGGAAAAGACCGTATGGGATTTCACAGCAAATACCAATGATTACGTAATGGAAAAGGTTCTCTCATATTTCGGCCCGGAACGCTTCATATACGGCTCCGATTTCCCGATCTTCCGCATGAAAGCCCGCAGAGTTGTGGAAAACGGCTTTTACATCAATGAGATTCCTGCCGGTTCCCTGGGCGATGTGTCCACGGACCCTCATATGCGGGAAATCCCTTATCCCGAGGCGGAAAAAATCACCTTTTTCATCTATGAGGAAATTGCAGCCTGCAGGCGGGCTGCCCACAGACTGCAGCTGTCCGACAGTGATATCCAAAAAATCTTTTATGACAACGCCGCCCGGATTTTCCATATATCCGCCTGAGCCCTCCCCGGCTAAGCAGGGCAGCCTATGGTGCCAGAAGCCTTTTCTCTACGCCCAGGAAATCTGCCAGATATTCCATACACTCCAGGCTCCCGCCATAAATCAGAACGCTGTGGTGGGTGCCGCCGGTCTGGCTGAACAGCTCCAAAAAACGCTCCAGGGGCACATCCGGACGAAACCAGCCGTTCACCGCCTCCTCCATGCTGTTTTCACCTGCTATTGAAAGCATTTCACCGGCAGCGGCTGTCAGCAGGTATTCCCCTCCGCCCAAAGGAGCAAGATTTACAAACACCGCCCGTCCCGGTTTCATGGTTCTGTATGCCACGGAAGGATTTTCCGCATCGGTAAACGGAAAGGGCTTCTCCTGCAAAATCGGCTTTCCTGCGGCGACCCGGTAATTGAACTCGCCCATATGGCTTAAAAATACGCTTCCGCTCCTCCAGTCAGGACAGAACATTTCCGTAAAGGTCACATCGGAAAATCCCTGCAGCAGCGCGCCTGTAAAGGCCGCCGTCAGCACATCTCCCTCACCGGCATAACCGATTCCCCGCATCATGGCCTTGCTGCATTCCGTAAAAGGCATAACCGGCAGCCCGGGATTGCTTCCTGCAGTGGCCAGAAAGTTCACTGTAAACGCCGTCAGCTGTTTTTCCTCCAGCCATCTGCGGACCGCCAGACCAGTTCTTTGGCTGCGGTCATATACCTGCCTGGTAAGCTGGGGCCGTATCTCAAAAAACCCCTGATCCTCCCGGTACTCTTCCTGAATCTCCTGTTCCGTCACGGCCTTGATTCTCCGCTCCCCCTCCGTAAAGTCGTAGCGAACGGTTTCAATGCCGAATCTGCGCTCCAGCTCCCCAAAGTCAACCTGAAAATCCCCCATACCGTGAAAGGGCTCCCCTATAAGCCCCACCCTGGACCGGCAGAACAGACGGACTATTCCGGCTGCCCTGGCCGCTTCCGCCAGACGCACCGTCACATCCGAATGCTCCATATGCCCGGCGAACACCCGAAACAGCTTATGGTTCCTCACCAGTAAATTGCACATGTCCTGTACTCCATGAATTCCGTGATTGAGCATCAGCTTCCCGGCGTCGGTGGTCTGGTCATAGACATAATCCGGCGTGGTGTCCAGCACCAGTATCGGAACCTGAAGCCTCTTAAGCGCTTCTTGTGATTCCAGAGACGGGGAATAGGCCAGATGCAGCGTCACCACCGCATCCACCTCCCTGTCCTCAAACATTTTTACTGCCGCCAGAAATTCCTTCTCCAGCCGGCACACAGGCGCGTCCACTACCTCCAGTCCTGCTTCTCTCAGCTTCCCGGCAGCCTTTTCATGAAACGCGTCAATGTCCGGGCGGATTTCCGGCACCGTCTCATCATACAGCTCCAGATAAAAGGGCAATAACCCTACTTTCGCCTGATTCACAATTACACCTCCGTGTCAGCTCCTTCAAAAGGACGCTTCTATTCTCCGATAATCGTCACCTGAATCGTTCTCTCATGAGATCTAGTCTGGTCCCAGTCAATAAAATGAATACGGCCAAAGTCCCCCAGATCCATCTCCCCGTTCTCCAGTATGATCGTTTCGCTCCTGCCGATGATGGAAGACCTCAGATAAGCATCTGCATTATAACAGGAAAAAGCATCCTCTCCCTGCTCCCGGGCATGAGCCAGCGCCTTATCCCCGGGGTAAAGATACATTCCCTCATATCGGCAGGTGGGAATCCATTTTTCAAACACATTGACCAGATCCTGCTGCAGTGTTTCCAGTCCTGTCATTGACATGTCAAAGGCGCATTCCTGCGTGATGACGGCACAGGTGGTATATTGGGAGCCTACCACCGCGATACCGTCCCGAACCTGAGACGCAGATACAATTTTCCGCACATGCTCTGTCACATCATGAAAACTGACACCGCGGTCAGTGGTCTGTACTGTAAAAGCTTCTCTGTAAACCATAGCGTACCTCCTCAACTCCTCTGTTTCGCAAGATCATCGGCAGCCCGTCTGACAGCCGCGATCATTTCATCAATCATGGCAATGGGATCCCGTGCGTTCATAATGCCGGACGCTGCTCCTGCCGCCTCTGAGCCGGCCATGATAAAATCGTAAACCTGCTGTCCGTTTGTAATGCCTGCCGCCTGCTCCACCATGATATCCGGGTATATTTCCTTGATCACGCGGATGGATTCCTTCACATAGCTCATGGGACTGACACCGTTTCCGCCGCCGATCACCTCCGTGGGCTCCGGATTAATAATATCCGGATGAAGCTGTGCCACAGCCTTGGCCTCCTCCAGTGTGTCTGCACAGGCAAATACAATAAAGTCCAGCTCTCTTGCTCTTTCAATCGTAGCCTTCATCTGCGGCAGACTCATGGGCTTTTCACAATGGTTAATCACCACCCCCTGCGCGCCCGCCGCCTTCAGCCCCTCCGGCAAAATATCCGCCATGCCTCTGCCCGGCCTCAGTGTATCCATGTAAGGCGCCAGTACGATCAGACGTTTTGTGTTTTCCGCCACCCTGCGGATTTCCGTGCAGGGTGTAATAAAGAGTACGTCGATATCATACTTTTCCGCCGCCGCATCCGCGGCCCTGGCATATTCCAGAACCTGATCGCCATAAATGTAATTTTTGGTCCCAATTTCAAAGTACGGTGTTCGAATTTTAACTGCCATAGGTCCCTCCCTTCCCTGTCTGCCCTTCGTTTTCCTGTTTTTGTAATCGCTTCCTGCCTCTCACAATGATCCTTTAAAGTCCCCTTTAAATACAGGATACAATTGATTCGATCATTTGTCAACACAAAATGACCGAATCTGTCACTTTAATTAATGCCGCATGAATGTTTCAGCAATTAGAGAGCTCCTATAACGGGGGCATAGACCAAACCGTTTCCCTTCCATCCAATATGCCGAATCCGAGCATAAGGCACCTTATGCTCGGAAGATTGGACCGAATTTTGAAGAAAAGAAGAACAGCTGTCTTAATGTGTAACTAAACGGCTTATAAATACCCATGGAGAGCAAGAAAAAAATCTTGACTTTCTCATCCTGTTACTCTACACTAATAATAACAGAACCCGCCACGCCTCTGGTTTTATCATGCGCAACCCGGCGGGACTTTTATTTTATTGAGGTACCTGCCAATGAACCCTTATCCGAAGCGGATCCTGACGATCCCCCAGCAACTTCAGTCCTATACAGATGCCGGCATGACCATATCCTCCGTAGAGGAAGCTACCGCTGCCCTTACCACGATCGGCTATTACCGGCTCCGGGGCTACAGCTTCCACCTGTATGACAATGCTTCCAGGCAATACCGCCCTGGCACCGATTTCTCTGCCATTCTGAAACTTTACCATTTCGATATGGAATTATCCAGGCTTCTGTTCGGCATGGTAACCAGTATCGAAGTCGCTTTGCGTGCCCGGCTGGCAGATGCCCTGCTCACTTACCGTGATGCCCTCATCCTGATGGATCCGGCTGTCTTCTCCGATAAAAAACTGTTTTGGCAAAATCTGTCTTCCCTTTCCTCCCAGGTCACACGTTCAAATGATGTGTTCATACGCCATAACTTCCAAAACCATGATGGCGAGATCCCTTTGTGGGCGGCTGTTGAAGTCATGTCGTTCGGTACACTTTCCAAAACTATCAAGAACATGAAAACTGGAAAGGACAGCGCTTATCCTGTTTTAGCCGGCTATTACCGATACCGTTCTCCCCGTGGGAAACTTGTAAAGCCTTCCCTCCAGATGCTGTCCTCGTGGATCCAGTCTGTCTCCGTGCTCCGTAACATGTGTGCCCATAACAGCAGAATCTACAACCGGACGATCAACACATTTCCGGAACTGCTCATCGTTGACCAGCTAAATCCAAGACCATTACATAATGGCCTTTACCAGATCCTTCTGGCCATGAAATATTTAAGACCAACCGATGAAAGCTGGAGAAATTTTTATGCAGATCTCCAGGCCCTGTTCCACAAATACAGCGGTTCTTTTGATCTCAGCTGTATGAATTTTCCTTCTGACTGGACGACACACCTTGCTTTAGATGCATAAATCATAGCATCCTGCATATGCTGTCATTGACAGAACCATCCAGGCCTCTCGGACGATGCCCAAACCGGATGGACGTCTTTAGAGGGGTGGTGGAAAGCATCATCCCTCTTTTTTACTTGTTATAATCATCCGGGATGATCCTCTGTTCCCCGTCAAAGTCCTCGAACTTCTCACTGGTCTCGTTCTGCTCATAGTACACAGCCATGATCCGCTTGATGTCCTCGCTTCCCGCCCGGCTGACGGAAAATCCCTGCTCCTTCAAGGACTTTTTTGATGCGGTCCAGGCAGGAAAACACCTATATTTAGAACCTTCTCGATTCGCCTGCTCTCAATACCAGTCATGTTTCTCTCCGCGGTCAAGGGCGTTGATACGCTCCATTTCCTCCTCCGTCAATTCAAAATCAAATAATTCCGTATTTTCCTGAATATGGTCGGGATTACTGGAGCCGGGTATTACTACCACACCCTTTTGCAGATTCCACCGTAAAATAACCTGTGCCGACGACTTCCCATGCGCCGCCGCGATTTCCGAAATCACTTCATTTCCAAGCAGCTCTGCCGTATATCCCCTGCCGCCAAGCGGATACCAGCCCTGCACCGCAATTCCAAGATTATGAATGTACTCGATCACATCGTTTTCCTGATAATATGGGTGTATTTCATTCTGAACCAGCGCCGGTGTAATGTTGATCTGAGGTAAAAATTCCTCCAATTCTTCCACATACCAGTTTGATAAACCAATAGAACGGATTTTACCATCCTCAACCGCTTTTTCCATTGCAAGATAAGCCTCCACGTCACCTGCTCCGGGATGGTGGAGCAGCATCATATCAATATAACCGATATCTAATTTGGCAAGCGCCTCTTCAATCGCAGCTTCCGGATCTGAAAACTGATTCGGGTACAGCTTTGTGATGACAAAGATTTCCTCCCTCGGTATGCCTGAATTTCTGACAGCTTCCCCCACGCTTTCCTCATTATGATACATATAAGCAGTATCAATCAGACGGACTCCGCTGTTTAATGCCGCCGTTACGGACTCCACACAGGTATCCCCGGTCAGACTGTATGTGCCAATCCCATATATGGGCATTTCATACCCACTGTTTAATAAAACCGTCTTTGTCTCAAAATTAAAAGAAATATCTCCTGTCACTGTATTTTCACCTTCCTGCATTTGTGGCTGCTGTTCTTCCCCGCCAGGCAGATCATTTCCTGTCTGCTCATATTGCTTGGCTGTCTCATCCGCAGAAGTTTCCCCTCCCGCCTGTTTCCCGCAGGCTGATAAGATAATCATAAGCAGACAAGTCAGCATAAGCTTATACAACCGTTTCATAACGCTCCTCCTTTTCTTCCGCAGGAATTGCCCCGGACAATTCCTCAACCACTTTCAGCACTTTTGCAGGAACGCCTCCCACTACCGTCATGGGCGGGACATCCTGCGTCACCACAGCTCCCGCCGCAACCACCGCCCATTCGCCAATCGTCACTCCCGGTAATATCACTGCGTTAGCGCCAATCCATACATGAGCGCCAATCTTTATCGGTGCATAATGATTTTTCCTGTTCTCCTTTGGATTCAGGTCATGGTTGATTGTCGCCAGTACAACATTATGACCAATCAGTGTGCCGTCCCCGATTTCAATTCCTCCCTGATCCTGAAAATGGCATCCCGAATTGATAAAGACATCCTTCCCGAGTGTGATATTTTTCCCAAAGTCCGTATAGAACGGAGGAAACATCCGAAAAGAACTGTCTACCTTTTTTCCGGTCAGCCTGCCCATTATCTCCCGGAGCTCCTCCGGTGTATGGTACATCGTGTTAAGCTCCATTCCAATGCGGACGGCTTCCTGAAAAAGCTCATTTGCATATGCATCACGCTGGGGATTGTCTTCTGCCCCTTCCCGAAATCCGCGTATCACCTCATTTACAGTCATAGTCTGCATCTCCCTTTCCCGTTTCTCATTTCCGAAATGTATGGATGTCTGTTTCACCGCCAGACCTTTCCAAGCAGCTGATTTTTATTGTAATTCACCGTCAGGAGAATATCAAATACATATACAGAATAGCATTCCATACTTGAAAAGTATATCTTGTTTTGTTATGATTACAGCAACGATTTTATCAAGGAGGCTTTTCACTTGGATATTCGGATATTACAATATTTCCTGGCGGTTGCCAGAGAAGAAAGCATAACAAAGGCGGCGGAGGCTCTGCGCATGACACAGCCGCCGCTTTCCAGACAGTTAAAAGATTTGGAGGAAGAACTGGGAAAACAGTTATTCATTCGTGGAAGCAAAAAAGTCACTCTGACCGAGGACGGAATGCTGCTCCGCAAACGCGCGGAAGAATTAGTTGATTTAATGGAGAAGACAAAGGCGGAACTGACATCTTCCAATGAGGATATCAACGGCGATATTTATATTGGCTGTGGCGAAACAGAAAGTATTTCTTTTTTGGCACAGGCAGCTTGGGATTTACAGAAAAAACACCCTCTCATTCATTACCACATTTACAGCGGCGATGCAGAGCGTGTTATGGAAAAGCTGGATAAGGGCTTAATCGACTTTGGGCTGTTAGTCGGAGAAACAGACCTAAGCAAATATGATTACCTCAAGCTTTCACAAAAAGATTTATGGGGTGTATTGATGCGCAAGGACAGTCCATTAGCGGAAAAAGAAACAATTCGTGCAGAAGATCTGTGGGATAAACCTCTGATTGTATCACATCAGACCTCAATCAATACTGAAATGTTTCATTGGTTAAAAGCAGATATTTCCAAGCTCAACATCGTTGCAACTTATGATTTGATTTATAACGCAGCTCAATTTGTCAAAAAAGGTTTTGGATATGTTATTGCATTGGACCGATTGATTAACACGGCAGGGGACAGCAATCTATGCTTTAAACCGCTTTCTCCGACATTGGAAGCAGAGCTTTACATTGTCTGGAAAAAATATCAGGTTCTGTCGAGAGCCTCCAACGCCTTTCTCCAACAGCTGAAAAATGAACTGGATAATCAGGAAGCCGGCAGCGAAAGGTTTCCGCACACGCTTCCAGCACCAGAAACCCACCGCTAAAAAAGGCTCTGCTTTATGCAGCAGCCCTGCAAATTTGAGGTTATTCCTCAAAATGTTCCAATGTATGGGCGGGATATGCTTTTGTCCAGTGGTGAGGCTGCAACTCGCCTAATGTAATAAATTGCAGAGAATCATCATCTGTAGTAATCGCCACCTGTACGTCTTCGCCCCAGAACCGTAAACGTTCTTGGCATATTCCGCAGGGGGATAGAACTTTATAAGGAGCATTTTCGTCTTCTCGAACCAAGCACATACAATGTGTAACCTTTTCGTTATATTTATGAGCCTCTAACATTGCACCCGTTTCAATACACAAAACAGCAGAAGCGTTAGCTGTATCAATGCTGACGCTTGTAAAATAGTGTCCATTCGCTGTATGTACTACTCCTGCTCCGCCCCAACCAGTAGGATAGCGCTTCTCTATCAACGCTACTGCTTGGTGATACAGCTCTTTCTCAATGTCAAGGTTTCGCATATTGTTGCCTCCTCGTATGGTTTTCAATACAATTTATAATTTACTGACATTAAATGCTGCAGCGAGAATACTGCCATACAGGAAGTTACCATTCAGCTTTGGATCTGATACTCCCTGCATTTATTAATTGCTAAATCGTGTCCCTGTTGTGCGGCAGCTTTGTACCAGATTTTTGCCTTTTCCATATCTCGCTCAACGCCAATACCATCTTCATAAAAGGTACCAAGATTATACTGACCGTCCCGATCACCATGGTTAGCAGATCGCTTGATCCAATAGAAAGCCCTTTTTAAATCTTTTTGGACTCCAAGCCCCTCCAGATAAAAATATCCTATCTGGCATTCAGCCAATGGATAGCCTTTCTCTGCAAGTTCCATGTGCCCGGAAAAGCACTTGTCATACTGCTCGCTTTCCCAATATTTTTTGATTAGTTCATTGCATCTGTCGAATTCAGGGCAAGGTTTATAATAAGTTTCCGCCATGACTTTTCCTTATCTGATCCAGATATTCCCTGTTGATGAATTTGTCACTTGCAACTATCACGCCGGAGAGGGTAAAAATACGTTGTTCCTCATCCGCTATCTGTTCAGCCAGATCCACAACCTTTTCTAGCATTTCCTGCTTCCCTTCAGAGCCGGCAATGGTTAAGGGAAGGATAACCAGCTTCATCAGGTCATCATCCTCAAGCACTGTGCCGGAGTGGATTTTCTGACGGATTATGTTAAATGCCGCCTCCCCGTCTATGTGGGAAAGGAAAGCCTGTTCCGTGCGAAGGGTAATACAGTTGGTTTCCAAGGTTGGTTCTGCGCTTTTTACGTCGCCAGTATAGATAACAATCAGGCGCAGATTGAAGTTTTCATCTTCTTTGTAGTATTTTTCCATAACCCGTGCA
>CAMWUL010000014.1 GCA_947177445.1 uncultured Lachnospiraceae bacterium
GCAGACGCGCAGCGGCTGGATTCTTGAGTGTATTTTACCGCTGGTGCAGAAAATCAAGCGGCTGCAAAGCAGACATTTGATTTTCAAGCCGCGGTAACGAAAGAATCTAATCTGCGAAGCAGATTGCCAAGCGCGACAGCGCGGCAGACGCGCAGCGGCTGGATTCTTGAGTGTATTTTACCGCTGGTGCAGAAAATCTGCAACTATTTTTAAGCTAAAGGAGCTCGGTTCCTGCCAGTGCATGGAAGAACTGGCAGATATGTATCATTTTATCTCCGCTCAAAATCATCTTCCGGGAACTCTTCGCCCAGACTCTCCGCTCACACAGGCGCTGTTGACAATATCGTAAACCTCAGAGTATGCTATAAGTTAAGAAAGTATCTCTTGTCCGAAAGATCAAGGAACGTATTCGCCGCCTGACGGATGATATGGAGCAGCGATATATAGAAGCGGTGTATATAAAAATATAAATTTTATGTCACAGGGCCGTTCTTCGGTTGTCTAATGATATATAGGAGGTAAAGAGCCATGAAAAATATAACAAACGAAGAACTGCCGGCTTTAATCGAAAAAGCCACAGCCGGAGATAAAGAATCTCTGGAAACTGTCATTCTCAGCGTACAGGATTTGGTGTTCAACCTATCTTTGCGTATGCTCGGTACTTTCCCGGACGCAGAGGACGCCGCACAGGATATTCTGCTGAAAATCCTAACGCACTTGTCCTCTTTTAAGGGGGAAAGCTCCTTTTCTACTTGGGTATTCCGCATTGCAATAAATCATCTGAAAAACTATCAGAAGCATGTGTTCGCAAAGTTTCCTCTCAGCTTTGAATTTTATGGGGATGACATTAATAACGGAAACATTGACGATGTGCCTGATTTGACGCAGAATGTAGAGAAATCTATTTTAGCAGAAGAACTCAAACTGTCCTGCACAAATGTCATGCTGCAATGTCTTGATCCCGAAAGCAGATGTATCTTTATTTTAGGAACAATGTTCAAGGTGGACAGCCGAATTGCCGGAGATATTTTAGGTGTCAGCCCCGAAGCCTACCGCCAGCGGCTTTCAAGAATCCGTAGAAAAATGGCTGATTTCTTAATGGAATACTGCGGCGAGTACGGAAACGGAAGGTGCCGATGTGCAAACAGGGTGAATTATGCAATCCAAAATCACAGAATTAACCCTGCACAGTTGGATTTCACTTCTGCCGTCCCCCAAAAAATAATTGAAGTAAAAGAAGCTATGGAAAATATCGACGTTCTTTCACAGGAATTTGCTTTTTGCAAAACCTGGCAATCCCCGGCAAGTCTGAAAGAGTTTATCCAGATGTTTTTAGACGGAGCCTCCTGTTCCGTTGTCACGAATGCGTAGGAGGAATGAAAAGTGAATACACAACTTATTTTAAAATATTTGACTGATTTAAGCGAAAATAACAATCGGGAATGGTATCACGCACATAAGCCAGAAAATAAGGCCGCAAATGCAGCGTTTGAATCCCTGGTACAGGAGCTGATTTTTCGGATCGGTGCATTTGACAACAGTGTTATACATAATGAACCAAAAAGCCTTACCTTTAAGCTGGTGAGGGATACCCGGTTCAGCCACGACAAATCCCCTTATAATCCGGCGTTCCGCGCGCATATTTCCTCACAGGGAAAGCTGCCGATCCCTGTGGGATATTATCTTATGATAAAGCCCGGCAGCCAGTCGTTTTTAGGCGGCGGCCTGTTTGCGGATATGTTCAAAGACGCGACAACGATGGTACGGGACTATATTGTTCAAAACGGTGAAGAATTAGAAGCCATTATCAAAGAGCCTGAATTCCAGAAATATTTTGTGGTACGGGGAGCGGCGCTCAAGAACGTTCCCGCAGGATATGAAAAGGAACATCCGCAGGCGGAATATCTAAAGTTCAAAAGCTGGTATCTGGAATACCCGATAACGGATGAGGAGCTATGCGATGGCGAAGCGTTTGTCGCAAAGGCCGCCGAACTTTTCCAAGTGATGAAGCCTTTTAACGATTACCTGAACAGGGGGCTTTCCGGCTTTCAAATGCCCACAAGGTAAAGAATGACAGCCATGGTTTTCTGATGGCTTAGCTGAACTTAATCAGCAGACACTAATTAGGGGTATTTTTACATACCGCTTTCCGTCAATTCCGATAGCGGCGAAAAGGTGTACCCCATCTCCTCCCACTTAGTAAGCAGCTCATCCAGAATCTCTCCGTTTGTTTGGGAGGTATTGTGTAAAAGCACTACCGCCCCAGGATGAATCCGGCTGGTAAGCTTGTCCAATGCCGCCTCATGGCTGGGCTGGTTATTCGTATCCCAATCCACATATGCCAGACTCCAAAATATAGTGGAATAGCCCAGCTCTTCCGCCATCTTTAGATTATAGATCCCGCACTTCCCCTCCGGGGGACGGTAATAAGGAGAAAGCTCCTTTCCCGTAAGCTCCTGAAAAAGCTTTGCCACGTCCTCCAGTTCCGTCTGAAAGGTCTCCTGATCCAGCGTATCAATGTCATAGTGATGCCATGTATGGTTTCCTACGGCATGACCCTCTTGCGCCATTCGCTTCACCAGCTCCGGCGCTGTCTCCAAAAAGTGCCCCACCACAAAAAAGGTTGCGGGCGCACTATGCTTCTTCAAGGCATCCAGAATGAGCTCCGTATTACCGTTCTCATATCCGCAGTCAAACGTCAGATAGATCACCTGATCACTGTCATTCCCCATAAAATAGGCGTCATACTGTGCCAGCTCCTGGACAGACGCATTTCCCACAGGCTGTGTCCCCGGCTCGCCAAAGCCAAGTCCCCAACCTTTTCCTTCTTCCGTCAGTTTATCGATAAAAATTTCCTTCTCGATGGCAGCTGACTCCAAATCTCCATCCTGATTCTCTCCGGTTTGGATATCCCCATTGTTTGTATCTTTGGCATCCTCCGACTCTGAAGATTCGTTTTTTTCCTCCTGAATGTTATTGTTCTCAAGATCATCATTGTCCTGCGTAGATTCCTGAGCTAATGCATCCGTCTCCTGAGATTGTTCTCCCGACTCCGGGTCTTCGGTCTGTTTATTCTCCGACAGCCTCTCCCCATCCGCCTGACTTGCGGAACAGCCTGTAAAAGAGAGCAAAAGAAACATGACTATCAGTACGGTTTTTATCTTAGTCCGTGTTCTTTTTTTCAGTTCCCCGTTTTTATCAATATTTTTCTCTTTGGTATTTGCTGCATTTGTAAATTTCATCTTGCGCGCTCTCCCTGACATATATTGCATATTATAAGTATCAGTTCAGCCATGCAGATCCGGGGCTTTGGCTCATTGCCCGCGGGAATAAAAGCTACGCCTCGCAGGCGGCATCGAATGCGAAGCAGCCGCTTTTATGAATGAGGACTGAACTGATACTATTATAACGGAACAGAGCATCATATTTCCATCATTTGTGCATCCTGCCTGCACCATTACTTGTTACTTCGTTGCTTTTCACGGGTAGGGGCCGCGAGATGTTTTTGTGCTTTGTTTGCACAAAAACCCGAGATAGAACGCGCCAAAATGAGCGCTTTTTGCTCATTTTGTGTGCATCAAGTTGCTTTGAACGGCGAAGCCGTGAAAAGTAACGTTACTTCTTTGCCGCAAAAAAAGACCGTCTGCCTGCTGTGTTCAGTAAACGGTCAAATTTTTTCCTGTCCAACCTTCACAGCTCAATCCAGATACCTTCGTCATGGATGCCGGCACCCTCCACCGCACGGTAAAAACGCTGAGCTTCCTCGTTGGCCGCCATCAAAGCGATAAGCTGAACAGCTCCGGCCTGCTTCATCCGGCAACGCAGCTCCGCAAGCAGCGCCTGAGCAATCCCGGCGTGACGACTGCTTTTAATCACGCATATCCAGTCCAAATAGCCGTTTATCAAGCCGTCAAACCGGCTGGCAATAATAGAGCCATCAATGCGTCCCACCACTTTGTCGTTTTCATATGCCAGCAGGGAAATGGCATTGGTAAACCGTGGATCATCGAAGGAAGCCTCCATACGCTTCTGGTATGCCTCGTCGATGTCCCAGTTGTAAAAGGGTTCCTCCGCCCGCAGGCGGCGTTCAAAGTCCATCACATCCGTGATCATCTCCCGGGTGTAGTCCACAATTTCCATTTCTGTTGTCACCTCCAATAACGAATACGGCAAGGGCACAGCCACAAATTGTAATCTATATCACAGCAAAAGTGTAGCACAGTAGAATAACCGAATCAACCTCCTGGAGAAAAATTTTGCAACCCGTTGAGCCTCCCCGCCCTGCATATACGTAACATGTTTTGATTCCCGGAGGGAGCAACTTCTGGAAGAATTGGAAAGGCTCGAAAAAGTGTAAAATTTCAATCCACGCTCCCCGGAGGGAGCGACTATTTTTATTCCGCCAAAAGAGCAAATCACATCTTGATTTCAATCCACGCTCCCCGGAGGGAGCGACAGATCCGATCCAAGGCATTGGAGCTTCCTATTAAGAATTTCAATCCATGCTCCCCGGAGGGAGCGACCCAACGACCTCAGATATTGTTCCGAAAACTACAAATTTCAATCCACGCTCCCCGGAGGGAGCGACCTCCGCCGGCCATTGCCTTTTTAACATCTTTTCGATTTCAATCCACGCTCCCCGGAGGGAGCGACGGAACCTCCGCCTTTGCCGCGGTGCATGACGGATTTCAATCCACGCTCCCCGGAGGGAGCGACCTGGATCAGATCTGCGGCGTTTACGCCCGTCGGAAATTTCAATCCACGTTCCCCGGAGGGAGCGACAAGCGTCAGAATCTACCAGATACCACATTACACAAAATTTCAATCCACGCTCCCCGGAGGGAGCGACGGTAGGCGTATGAGCAGTACCAGCCCTGGGATCCCGATTTCAATCCACGCTCCCCGGAGGGAGCGACGACGCGGCGATCTCCCGTGCCCCGCAAAATGGGAAATTTCAATCCACGCTCCCCGGAGGGAGCGACATCTGTACCGCCGCTATCAAGGTGATTTTTGAGATTTCAATCCACGCTCCCCGGAGGGAGCGACATACAGCAAAAATCACACATTGCAAGATTTTTGTATTTCAATCCACGCTCCCCGGAGGGAGCGACCTAAAGCTGAAACTAATCACCCGGACACATTTGAAATTTCAATCCACGCTCCCCGGAGGGAGCGACTTTCTTTTTTGCGCTCTTTTTCCGGTCTGCCTGGGATTTCAATCCACGCTCCCCGGAGGGAGCGACCGATAGGTCCCAATTGTATACCTCCTATTCCAAATTTCAATCCACGCTCCCCGGAGGGAGCGACGTCTTTGCCTCGTTTTCCAGCTCTGTCTCATTATTATTTCAATCCACGCTCCCCGGAGGGAGCGACTGGTATTGACAGCACACTGGCCGGTGGCCCTGGATTTCAATCCACGCTCCCCGGAGGGAGCGACGTCGGATGCGGCGATTTCCCGGGCGCCGCAAAACGATTTCAATCCACGCTCCCCGGAGGGAGCGACAAACAGGTCCTGGACTCTTCCTCCAAAGTTTCTCTTATTTCAATCCACGCTCCCCGGAGGGAGCGACAAAAATATGAGCGGTCTTGTCAAGCGCCAACACCTATTTCAATCCACGCTCCCCGGAGGGAGCGACCCCCAGCCATATGAGATAGTCAACAGCCCTATCAATTTCAATCCACGCTCCCCGGAGGGAGCGACCACGTCCTGCCTGGATGCATTTGACCGTGTTGTGATTTCAATCCACGCTCCCCGGAGGGAGCGACGTTTCTCCGCCGCATACATAAGGTTTGTTTTATGCCGATTTCAATCCACGCTCCCCGGAGGGAGCGACCCTGAGATGCATGAGGAAGCTGTTGCATATATGAATTTCAATCCACGCTCCCCGGAGGGAGCGACGCAGGCCAGGGAGGCGGAATATCAGAAGAGGCAGCGGATTTCAATCCACGCTCCCCGGAGGGAGCGACAATCTTCATATTCTTCTTGTTTGGATTTCGCTTCAATTTCAATCCACGCTCCCCGGAGGGAGCGACCGATCAAGGGGCTTTTGTGTATGCACATTCTCTGCATTTCAATCCACGCTCCCCGGAGGGAGCGACAGGAAACATATTTAAAAAAGTCCTGGGACCCATAGATTTCAATCCACGCTCCCCGGAGGGAGCGACTGATATACTAAGCAGATACAATTGTGAGATTATCATTTCAATCCACGCTCCCCGGAGGGAGCGACATACGAGGCAGTCCATGCCAGATGGACTTTTGGGATTTCAATCCACGCTCCCCGGAGGGAGCGACGTACAGCTATCGTTGATTCTGACGCAGGTACGTCAATTTCAATCCACGCTCCCCGGAGGGAGCGACATAGCCTGGCAAAAGTGCTCAAAGTAGCAATGTTAATTTCAATCCACGCTCCCCGGAGGGAGCGACTTAAGACTAATATCCAGTCAACCACAGCTTTTGTTATTTCAATCCACGCTCCCCGGAGGGAGCGACCGGAGGGTCCACCACCTATTTTATGCCGATATCGGATTTCAATCCACGCTCCCCGGAGGGAGCGACCAGCGGACTGGTCATAGATATCAATGATCTGCTCCATTTCAATCCACGCTCCCCGGAGGGAGCGACAGGGTGTAGGTCATTTTCTCTTCCTTTCCGGCCACATTTCAATCCACGCTCCCCGGAGGGAGCGACCCCTTTCGACGTAGCAAGCTATCTGGCCCTGACGATTTCAATCCACGCTCCCCGGAGGGAGCGACAACTCGGTGTTGTCCAAGGGCGTCCAAGGGAAGCATTTCAATCCACGCTCCCCGGAGGGAGCGACTGCCGCCTGGGGTAAACGCCGCAGACATGATCCAATTTCAATCCACGCTCCCCGGAGGGAGCGACCCCTCTGCCAGGCGGCCAATTGCCGATTGTTTTTTATTTCAATCCACGCTCCCCGGAGGGAGCGACAAACTATGCATAGAGGAGGTAATATATGATCCATATTTCAATCCACGCTCCCCGGAGGGAGCGACGATCTGCGGGTTGTTGTTGATGCCTACATCCGTCAATTTCAATCCACGCTCCCCGGAGGGAGCGACTTGGTAGGCATATTGCAGAAAAATCTATACAGGGTATTTCAATCCACGCTCCCCGGAGGGAGCGACATCTCCAAGCTTCGGAGATGTAACTGCTTCATCATATTTCAATCCACGCTCCCCGGAGGGAGCGACTGCAAACATGTCTCATTTTGACAAAATATTTTTGCAATACCAGTACATGTTGCACAATACAAAATACTAAAATACAGTTTCATTATTTCCTTCAATTCAACTACTTGTAATTTCAGTAAGAAAATTTACGCGAATACGCCGCAAAAATTCTGTTAACTAATGTATCGCGCAAAAGTCACTAAACAATTAACGTGCCAGACATATCAAATGCTTTTTGAACGCCAACATGCTCTACGCGTTTCTGATAATTGTCCCCCATAATGTAATATCGAATACTATCCTTTTTCTCGTCAATCACATCTAAAAGCTGCTTTTTCAGCATTGCAAACTGTGTTCCATCCACAAGACATTCAAATACTGAATTCTGTACACGTTGGCCATAGTTGGTGCACACTTTCGCCACCTTCGCAAGACGTTTTACGCCTGCTGATGTTTGTGTATTCACATCATATGTAATTAAAATCAACATAGCAATACCTCATTTTACACCTGCGTGCTATTAAAATAGAGAATATCCTTCCATATCTTTTCATCATCACTACGTGTATATATGTTCCCGTATCACATCACAAAAAACGAAGCCCTGCAATAGAAATCTACCGCTTAAAGTATGGAGAATATGCATCAATATCTCCACGCAAATATCTTGCCAGCAGCATTGCCTGCACATATGGCAAAAGTCCAATTTGTACTTTCTCTTTAAGAAAAGGGTGCTGCACCTGTTCCTTCTTGCTCTCCTGCCATTTCTGGAGAATCAGCCGCCGTGTTTCATCATTCAGCAGCACAGCCCCGCTCTCCATCTTTTTGAATCCCTTCCCTGCAATCTCTTGCTTGTTTATCAATGTCAAAACAAATCGGTCTGCCACAGGTGCTCGAAGCTCTTCCATCAAATCCAAAGCAAGAGATTGACGTCCAGGCCTGTCTCTGTGTAAAAATCCTACATAAGGATCCAATCCAACCGAGTAAGCAGCCCCTGCGCATTCTGATGTCAAAAGAGAATATGCAAAAGATAAAAGAGCATTTACATTATCCAACGGGGGACGTTTATTTCTTCCTGAGAACATAAAATCCTTTTTTTGCTGAAGTATCAGTTCATCAAACACGCCAAAATATATGGATGCGGCTTCTCCTTCAAGTCCTCGCAGCTGATCCAGACTTATGCTCTCTTTAATATTCCGCAGAGATTGCTTCAAATACTGGGAAGCCTTCTGCATTCTGTCGCAGTCCAGTCTCAAAGCATGATCCCGCAAAGCTCTGTCCACCACATATCTCGCATTATGAACTTTTCCCAAAATCATATTTTTAGCAATTTTTAAGCTATCCTGCTCATTGTCCGATACTCTATATTGCGTTTTCCGAAGAATAACGTTTCCGTTTTCCTGACCCACAAATCGTCCGCAAAACCGATCTCCTTGGAAAAAACTCAGGCTCACTCCCTGCTCTCCACATTTACGCATTAATGCAGGGCTTGCTCCCACATAGTTGAACGCTACAATCGCTTCTAAATTATGTATAGGAATACGTAGGACCACAGCATCCTCTTTCTTAACAATTACATTCTCTCCATCCAGCCCCAAATATGTGTCGGGTGACGTTACATAAAGCGTATTCAGAAGCTTTTTCATTCCAGGTCTCCCTTCAGAATATTTTCCACATACTTTTCCGCAGACATATCGTCACAAAGCCGTTGCATACACACATTTTGAAGCGAGCATTGCTTGCAGGAAGCGTTCCCCTTCACCTTTGGAGTATAATTTCTCTCATAGTATCCATGCATCTCTTCAAACAGCTTCCTTACCCTGCCTCGAAGATCCTCTGTAAATACTACCTCCACTCTGTGACGGGTTTCCCCATAGTACAAATATCCATGCTCTATCCTGGTAAAAAGCATTTCTTCCAGGCACATGGCCTGAGCAGTCAGCTGTAGCTCATCTGCATCATGCTTTTTAGGCGCTCCTCTTTTATATTCTACCGGGATCACGCAAAACAAGCCCTTCTGCCCTTGAAGAGGAACGCCGTTTTCAGATCTGTGAAATTCCACGACGTCACACTCGCCGCTGATTCCCATAGAGCGGGAAGACACCTTCATGGCGCGTATCGTCAATACATCTCCCCGCTTCTCACGGAATTCATTGTTGTGAGCATTTTCATGCAATACCTTTCCTTCAAATGTACGTATATTTTCTTCCCATTGCTGTTCAATATGTATCAATGCCCACTGGCGGCGGCAAAATGCAAAGTGCTGGATTCCTGACAGCAACAAATAATCATCTTCCTGATATTCCATAGTCTATCCTGTCACTCCATGCAGATGCAGGTAACTCCCTCGGGCATCTCCTCTGAAACAGCAACCTCATAATCTGAATAAGACCTGGGAATCTCCACACCGTCTTTTTTTTCTACCTTCACAGCATCAAACAGCTTATGAGCAGGTGCGCATCCAAGCTCACTGTCATGCTTAAACACGATAAGCTTCCTTACTGCCATTTTTCCCCGGGCGGCGGAATGATCATTCTCAAACATATTCAAGATTGCCTCCCACAGCAGATTCAAATCCTCCTCCGAGAAGCCTGTAACCTTTCTCGCCAGGTTTGCAGATACATATCCTTCCACCCGATACAGACCGTAAGGAACAATATATTTCCTTCCCATTTCAGTTCCCTTGCGCTCCGCATCGCTTTCTGTAGTGATAGCCACTCTGGTAATGGTGACTTCCTGAGGCAGAATCGGATCTATGGACTTGGCAAATCCCAGCTGTACCGGACCTCTTACCTGCCCACAGTTTAAATTTGCTTTGACAAAGGTCGTCATCACAGCGCCAAAGGTTCTGATGTCAAAGAAATTCTGACACATAAAATCTCTGACCTTCCGGTCCAGCTCCGGATCCTCCTTCTTCAGGCTTTTAATCTTGTCCACCTCTATATTATGATACTCCAAAGCTTTGGCATCACTCCGGTTCAGCGGTACATTCTCTTTGATATATATCTGGTATCCCTTTTCATCCTCCTTTACGGTTTCCACATAATTCCGGATTTTTCTCTTGAGGCATACATCCGTCACCAGTCCATAGCCGCTCTCCGGATCCACTCTGGGCATATTCCCCGCATCTGGATCACCATTGGGGTTACCGTTCTCCACGTCAAAAAGAAGCACAAAATCATATCTGTTCTTAATCGCCTCACTCATCTGCTTTTTCCTCCTTCTTTTGATAATGCTTTTGTGTCTGGCAATAATATCCCAGCTGGAATGAACCCTGCTGCGGCAGATTCAGCTGTTTTGGGTATTCTTCTCCGATCAGCACCGCCAACGCCCCGATCTGGGTGTTAAACCACTCTGCCAGTTTCTCCCCTTTATCACCTTTTACTTTGCGCAAATGCTTCTGCGCCAAATTCATCAGTACCGGAAATGTATGGGCCGGCGTAGCTGCCGCCGCATTGAAATACTTATCTTTTATTGTGGTGTTTATCCCCGAATTTGCCTCCTGCTGAATTTGTTCCAAAATAGAAAACAGCCTCCCCAGTGTATATGGAACATTATTACATTGCTCATTTAACTCCACTTGTAATACCTCCTTTGGACAATCCTTATTTTCATTTCTCAGATAATACGCCTTGATAATCGCCGCCCGTCCCCTGGTAACCTGACGCTCCGCCCGGATCCTCATCATCACCCCGTTGATCAGAGACGCCGGATAGGTTCCCCCTGTCAGCACTGCCTTCAGCGTATCCGCTGACATCTGCGGTGATGGAGTCTTATCCTTTGCATTTTTATTTACAGTCTCTGAAAGTAATTTCCACATAGGGAGTATCGAAAATTTATCAAACTCCGGCTTTACGATTTCAAGTCTCTGATAATGCTCCGCCACATTTTTCAACATACTTCCGAAGGAATCTCTCAGGAAAAAGCGCACCGTCAATCTGGCCGCATTAGGTGCCAGCCCCAGCACATAAAAATGTTTTTCCATGTCCAGCTGCTGTTCATCCACTTCCACAGCCTCTCCCCTCCGCAGCCGATCAAAAATCAAGCTTAAATCCTGGTCCGTCAATCCGCTTTCCTCATCCGCTCCAAATATGGCGGCTGCGCCTACCTTTTGATAAAGAGGATCCCCTTCTTCCGCCCAATACACTACCGTAGTATCTCCGATCGTCTTTTTATGTTCTCTGTCACTCAGTAATTCGTTTAATGCGGCGGCATAAGCAAATGCAGCATATTCTCCCACGGATGCGTTCAATCCCTGCTCTTTTTCATAAGAGCAAAATGCCGGCGCATTAAAGGACACAAGTGAAGTCCCCATAGCCTGGGCTCCAACGATTCCCTTTATGACAGGATGGAGTACCGCCAAGGATGTTTCTTTTCCTGTGACCATGCAGATCCCACAGTTTCCGCTGTCTGTCCGGTTATAGTGCTCCTGCCATATCCTTTGGATTTCTTCCTCCTCTAAAACAGATTTTCCGTCATAAAAAAACAGAATATTCCCTCCGGACATCAGATCTTTCCAGTTATCCAGAATAGAAGAGTACTTAGATATTTCTTCAGGATTCCAGGACTTAAAAAAGTACAGCACCGCTCTGGCCGCAGGGGACTGCGCCTGCTCCAGCAGATTGATGTGAAGTTCCCGGCAGGCCTCAAAGCACTGCAGACTTCTTTCCGGCTTCCCCTTTTCGTCCACACCAAATATATAGGTAGAATTATCACACAAAAAGTTAGATTTAATATCTACAGAACGCTTAACTGGCTGCGGCACCCTTAAGGTCTGTGGTACCTCTACTTCCTTCTTCCCTTTTTTCTGATGGATTCGCAGAGGAGACAGCTGTATTATTTTTCCTTCTTCATCCAGATCCAGGCGAAAAGATACTGGCGCTTTTCCCCATCCGGGACCTGCAATCTTTCCCTGGCGCAGCAGAGCCTCATAATACTCCACTAAAGCCTGTAAAATCATTGTACCACCTCACATTCTTCCAAATGAAGCACCCCTTCTTCCAGTTTCGCCCGGAAAAACTGAGGTCTGATATTCGATAGGTCGCTGAAATCCATATCCCACAGCATGTAGCCCAAGTCTCTTGTCTCTGGAATAGCCGGAATTTCTCCCCCCGGCCATTCCTGGAATCGAGCTGGAAATTCCCGGCATCCGAAATAGGGCTGATGAAAGCACTGTCCTCTGTGAAGCCGACGCTTTATAATATCCTGGAATTTCCCCGGATTATCTCCCTCAGATGCATTTTCCGTCATCTCAAAATGAGCCTCAATCACATAGCGTACATCCTGCAATACCAGCGAAGCTCTCTGCTGTATATCCTCCGATGTACTCAGAAACAGTTCCGTCCGTCCTCCTGTCATCGCTGTCCGCACGCTGTTTGCCGATATTTTTGACTTTACCTCATTCCGCCTTATGTTAGTCATACGGATGGGGGATAACACATATATTTTGTCAATTCTCCACCTTAAGCCGGGATGCCAGTATATTGCGTCCAACAACCCCCGGGCCGCAGAAGGAGTCATAACATCATAACTCACTCTTTCTACCTTCATTTCGGGACGGCTAAAACAGGCATACTCCCCCCAAACTTCTACTTTAACTGACATAAGATCACCTCCTTCCTTTTAAAAATATATTGCATATCTCTCCTCCTTTTAAATTTTCGTTGGTTGTAAAATTATTTATTAATTGCTTGTGTTTGTATTTTAAGCCCTTCGACGATATCTGTCAATTCTAAATTTCCAAAAATATTACAACCTGCTTAAAAATCTCTTGCAGTTACCAGCAAAATCACATAAACTATTTTTGTCATTTATCATAAAAAACTTTTCATCACTTCTGCAAGATATACTCTTCAGACACTTTTATGATTAATGCGGATAGAAATGTTGGTTGTAACATTAGCGTTCTTCACGGCGGCAGGTCCTATCTGCCGCCATCGAAAAACGCACCTGCCTCCTTGCAGAATCCTTACATCGCATTCTAAACAAAGACTCCATTTCCTGCATCCACATCCATCTTCAGTCCCGTATCCATATCGTACTGTGTCAGATCTCTCAGAACAAATACGGTGCCGTCAATCTGCTCCAGACAGCCTCCATCCCATAAAGCCTTTAAATGATTGGGATATACATTGACGCTATATTGCCCCAGCTTTCTAAATACCTCACGATCTGCTTTTCCCGCCGAAAGCATTTCCGTCAGCGCTGCTCCCTCCTCTAAAGGGATATATATCGTAGTCGTTTCGTTCTCAATCAGTTGAAACTGCTTTGCCACAGCGGCAAAGGGAAAGCTTTTCCCGTCGATGCCTCTCTCAAAGGCTTTTATGATTTCCTTCTGGTCCAGATTTTCCCTGCCCAGCAAGTCCCTGTAAAAGTAAAAATAGCACTTTATGGCATCCGGCTCTGACACATCTTCATATTTCTTCTGCACCCATTGCAGCGCCGCAATATTTTGAACCAAAAATGGTGATCTATCCTCTTCCAGGCGGAAAACAGATACAACACTATCCTCTAAATTTCTCATTCCTTCACGATTGCACCTTCCCGCAGCCTGAATCACGGAATCCAGTCCTGCTTCCTGACGGTAAACCTTTGGGAAGTCCAAATCCACCCCTGCCTCAATCAATGATGTAGCAATGACCCGACAGGGCAGTCCCTCCTGCAGGCGCTGCTTTATTTCGCGGATCTTACCTTTTCTGGCCGCAGGATATAAAAGAGTGGTCAAACAGTAAGTTCCTTCTGATTTCAAATTTTTGTAAAGCTCCTGAGCCGTTTTCCTTTTATTGACAATACACAATACCTGGGCCTGGGCTCCCAGCCTTCCCTGAAGCTCATCCATTTCTAACGTGCCTATATCCTCTACACGGGTGCGTCTGAACTCCTCATACAGCACTTCCGCATTGCTGCATATTTCCTTCATCTCCATATTGGGCAGGTATTGCCGGAACATTTCCCCCAAAGCCGGCTGCGTTGCTGTACACAAAACAATAGTCGATCCATAGTGCGCCGTCAATTCAGACATAGCAGCCACACAGGGTTCCAGAAAAGCTGTTGGCAGAGTCTGCGCTTCGTCAAAAATAATAACGCTGTTGGCAATGTTATGGAGCTTTCGACATTTTGAGCTTTTATTTGCAAACAGGGATTCAAAAAACTGAACTGCAGTTGTCACAATCACCGGCTTATCCCAGTTTTCTGTGGCCAGAACCTTGCGATACATTTTTTCATTCTGCAGTTGATCCTCCGTCATTTCATAGAGAACACCAGAATGATGCTCCAGCACATTTTCCTCTCCCAAAATCCGGCAGAAAACCGCTGCATTCTGATCGATAACAGAAGTATATGGTATCACGTAAATGATTCGTTTCATCCCGTGTGCCTGTATATGCTTTAAGGCAAAGCCAAGAGAGGCCGTCGTCTTACCGCCTCCTGTTGGAACTGTCAGCGTATACAGCCCCTTATCTACTCTTTCCCCCTGCTCCATACATTCCTGCAGGATCCTGTTTCTGTTTCGGCACAGTCCCTCCTGCCTGTCATTGTCAAACTCTTTTTCCTCAAACCAACCTGCAATATAGCACTCAAATCTGTTCAAGAGCTCTTGAACGGAAGAATAATTCGCCCTCTTCAAACCTTCCGCTCCCAGCTTCATAAAAGCCTCCGTATCCAGGTAATCCGCATCTACCAGACAGGAGTATAGCATGCGAATAAAAAAAGACATTGTAAACACAGGACTCTTCCCTTCCGTACAAAATAGCGGAAGGTCAACCGTTCCCGGCACAATCTCCTCTTTCCAGTCTCCATATTCTGGTAATGCCGCCTTCAGCCTTCCGTAAAAGGTTCCATCCTGGGCCTGAGCGAATTTGCTTGATCCTCCATCCAGCAGACCGGAATGATGCCCCGCCACAGCCATGGCCGCCGGCGTATATGCTGCCCTTGAAAGCCGGCAAAGTTCTTTGGCTCCCGCCGTAGAATGATCCACCTTTTTTGTATGCTCCGGGTCCTGGATCCTCTTCTGAAATTCCTCAGAATATTTCCCTATGTCGTGCATCAAACCACAAAGGTACCCCATGTCGGCACATCCAAACTCTGACGCAAACATCCCTGCTCTTTCTGCCGTTCCCTGCAGGTGATCCTTTATCGTCTGTACCTCTCCCAGTACATTGATGTGCGCTATTTTCATAATGTTTCTCCTCTCGTATCCCATTTATGCCTCCACCATATTGCCAGAATGATCGCCTGATAAAGCTTCTGCCTGCAATTTCCGCTTCGGTGCGGTTGTAATAAAAAGTATATCATGCTGAACGACTCCTGCATAGTGAAAACTTATTATTGCAGAAAAATACCGTAACACAAATATTGTAACAATTTAGCAGCCTGTCTGAAATGTTACAATATTTGCATTACGGTATACATTAATGATCCCTTAAAACAAAATATCCATTTTCTTGTACGCCTCAACCCTCTGCTCAATGGCCTCCCAGGTAATATCGGAACACACAAATTCATAATCGCTTTGAATCCGCTCCAGCTCGGCTTTTATCCCCGGCGTTTCCTCTGAGATATCCGCTCCTGTCCGCACATAATAATCCGGCAGCAATGCTCCCAGGATAATGCCTGTTTCCGGTTCCGGAGTATCCTGCCCCTGGCCCAGAGCACACACCATCTTCAGGTGATTGTCCAAATAAGCGTCTATCTCCAGATGAACTCCCATCAATCCGTTCAAATCGAAAACCTGGAATGGTGCCTTGCCCGGGACAGCGAACTCGCTTCCCATCCCCCAGAAAGCCGGGCTGTCCCCCAGCTCATAAAGGGCCCCGCACAGCTCCTGCAGCCCGTTAAACTCCTCCTCAGAAGGCGGACTCTGAAGGGATTTCAGCACTGTATCTACTGCCCGGCCCAATTTCCCCAGCGCCTCACAGCCGGGAAGCGCCGCCAGATGTTCACCAAGCTTTACAAGCCTGGCCAAAGACAAAAGCCCCCACACCCGTGCCTTAACTTCGCTTATGTTTTCCGCCATTTCCTCAATCCGGGCAGGCACCTCATTATATAATAATGCCTCATCCTCCAACTGCCCGATGCGCTGGGAGCAATCGTCGATAATCTTCTTTCCCACTTTTTTATACACACTGTCATCAGCGCTGTAAATCGTATCCGCCCGGCTCAGCCAAAGCTGTGCCCGATTCAGATTTCCCTTCTCCATAGCCGCCGCACCCAGATGATAATAGGCCCTGGCCAATCCTGCCCAATCACGCTTCTGCTGGTATTCCGCCAGCCGTTCCTCTGTAATTTCATCTTTTTTTCCGAAAAAATGAATCATTTCACCTCTTAACCCCTTTACTGAATATATTTGGCTTTCATGCAGACCTGCATTCTGTTCCAGGAATTATTCTACCATCCTCCTGTCCACGCTTCAAGGCCCTGAAGTAACTTTAACCCTTGCATTCCTCCGTCCTTCGTGCTATAGTAGCAAAGGCTGTGCAATCTGTGATTCCCCGGCTGCTGTTCTACAGCCGTCGGGCCTTAAAACAGACACCGTGAGTTCGAGACCTTCCTCACGTAAAACAAAACTAAAGGAGAACAAAAAATGAATCGAAAAACACTTTATCTGGTGCATGCGGCGGTCATCGCCGCTCTCTATGTGGTGCTGACGCTTCTGGCCAACGCATTGGGACTGGCCAATTACGCCATACAGGTCCGCTTCTCGGAAGCGCTCACCATCCTGCCCTTTTTTACCCCTGCCGCCATACCGGGACTTTTTGTGGGATGCATTCTCAGCAATCTTCTCACTGGGTGTATGCCCCTGGATGTGGTCTTCGGCAGTCTTGCCACTCTGGCAGGTGCTCTTGGCACATATTTTTTATCCAGCCCTCTCCGCAGGACCCTGGTGCCGCAAAATCAAAATAAGCCTTCCGGCAACGCCGCCCGCAGACAATGGCTGGCTCCCCTTCCGCCCATTGCGGCAAATACGCTGGTGGTTCCCTTTGTGCTTGCCTATGTCTATCGGTTCGAAGGGTCTATCCCTTATTTTATGCTGACGGTGGGCGCCGGCGAGATCATCTCCTGCGGCATTCTGGGAATGCTCCTTTTGAAGCTTCTTGAAAAATATAAAAAATACATATTTCCCTCCGCAGATATGTCAGCCGGAGGGAAATAACCATACTCTTTACACTTATTTGTTTTTCACATATGTGATAAAGCAATTGCCGTTTTCTTCAAACCATTGGGAAGAATCATTGATTCCCTTTCTGTACATGGCCGGATCGGCAGAGGGCTCCAGGATCAGCAGATTCAGCTCATTATAGCCTGTGATCAGCACTGCTTCCCCGTTTTCCAGCAGTGCCATCACGGGAATATCCCGATCCACATAATATAGCACCGAATCCAGATTGCAGCCAGCCATGTCCAGAATCTGAGCACCCTCCAGATTATTCTCCAGGATCTCCCTGACAGACTGTCCCTGAGCCAACAGATACTCCGAATTGCGCACCAGCCCTTCATATTGAAAGATGGTGTCCAGGCAGGCGGCAACACTGCTCTTCTCCTCCGAGGCCGATACCTCTTTGATGGCCATGATCTGGTTTCTGGTATGCCGGTTTCCTCTCATCCAAATGCGTTCCCCTGTGTGGTCCACCACCACGCCGGCCATATCATATGCCAGATTTACAGCTCTTGCCGGTGAAAAGAAAATGCCGTTCACTCCGTATGGTCCATAGACATAGTACCGTGCGCTCTCCTGGCCGTCCGGAAACTTCAATTCTCTTCCGTCCTCAAAGACCACCTCCTTGGGCGTCACAATCTTGATGCTCTTTTGGTCAATCTCACTCTTGGTCTGGATCTGCACATAACGCTCATAAACGTCGATATCCGCCGCCACCACAAAATTTTTAGCCGTATCCTGCTCCGTATTGTTCATAATATGATCCGAATAGGTTTCAGCATACTCTCCTGCTTCGGTCCGGGTCAGCCGCTCCAGGGCAATCTGATTATTTTCCACAGTGCAGCCAGTCACATAGATTCCCGGCTGTCTGTACTCTTTCATCAGCTTTCCCGCCGGATCACAGATGCAGATCCTGTACATGGGAAAAAAGGTTCTGCCCGAATTCTCCCTGACGATATCTTCCAGCCTGGCCACACCATAAATGATATCTTCGTCCATAAAGCCCAGGGGCATAACGGCTTCCCCTTCCCCAACATTCACCTTGTTGAGCACATCACTGCTGAGATTTCGGATATTCAGCACCTGACTGCGATATGTGTCGTTCCCCTCCGGCCACACGGCAATTTTGTGATCATCAGACACCTGAAGCGCCCCGTCATGGGTAATATTGATCAGCCCCGCCCAGGTCTTTCCCGCTATGTCCACAACATAGACCATGTCATTCAGCTGCAGATACAGCTTCCGATCCCGGTTGAGATAGAGCAGCCTGTCCAGCTCCGCCGCCAGGACAGAATAGGTCCGGTCATAGGGAATATAAACCAGCTCCTCCACAGTGTTTCTCCTGCTGTCAAAGGTGTACAGGGAAATCCCCACCTCCCCTTCGTGCCGTCCCCGGTTCATATAGCCGTACAGTGCAAACTGCACATTTCCGCCCTCATCCACATCCAATATCTTGATGGAATGCTGGTCATAAATCACTCGCGGATCCAGGCTGTCCGTGTCATAAAAGCTGAAGATCACCGCCAGACGATTTTCCGTCACATCATAGCTGAGCAGACGGTTGGCCGCCTGAAACACCACAACACTTCCATCCTCATTCTCCATCATTGGCACATCAGTGCCTGTAATTCCCAGCAAAAGCTTATCATTGGCACACATATTCTCCTGATCGGGAATCTGTGTCATTGTCCTCTCATAGTCCAGAAGGTACATTCTTTCAGTGGTATAGCGTACCCTGTAGTGCTCCTGCACCAAATATCTGGTCTGTCCGTTTTCACCCGAAACAGCCACCACATAATCCATCAGAAAGGATGCCGTCTGGCTGGCGGCCTCTGTCATGCGGATCCAGGGACCGGCAATTTCCTCCACATTCAATTCGCCCCAGGTAATCTGGCGGAAGCTGCTGTGGATATTAACCTTATGAAAAGAGCTGTTATCCTCCAGCCGGGAATCCGTCTCCAGATATTTAATCAGCTCCCGGGCCGCCTCTCTGTCGTACAGCCTCTCGTGAAAATCAATGACATATTCCAGCTTTTCCTTTGCAAAAAGGCTGTCACCCCATATAATCCTCGTATAATAATAAACCTCTGTGCCTTCGTCCAGCTTCAGAATGAAAGACAGAGAATAGTCCGTATCCTTGTCCAGCAGATCCTTCAGGGCAATTTTCCCCCTGATCTGTCCCCTCTGGGTCCTGTAATCCGTGATTTCCAGATTCTCAACCAGCCGTGTTCCGTCTGCGCTTCGGACCTCCGCAGAGATCCCGGTCACACTGCACCCATAGGTATCCACCACAAAACCGGTGTCCCGTCCCTCTCCCAGCACCGTCACCGTATCCCGCTGAAAGGCGGTATCCATGCTCCTGGTATATCCGTGAAGCTGATTATATATAATTCCGTCCATTTCCATGGACAAAAGGGGAAGTGATGCCGGCGCCATTTCGATTGTCAGGTTATCATGCCCCCTGTTCATGATCCTTCCGATCACAATGAGAGCAAGTATAAATACGGCACAAAACGCCAGCAGCTTTATCATGCCTCTTTTCATAGCAGCTCCTTTAGTGTGGGCTTCACATGCAAAAATTCCATAGTCTTCTCCAGAGAAATACTCTTTCCCGCAGGGCGCAGCCTGTCCGTCTTCACAGCACGTATCATCAGATTCTTGGGCGTATGCTCCATATCTATGAACTCCAGAATCTGAGTCTCATAGCCCTGCTGTTCCAAAAGCTGGGCCCGCAGCGCGTCTGTGATCAACGCCGCCATGCGCTCTTTGATTACACCGTATTTCAGCACCGGCTGCAGCTCCTCGGCACTGATCTGTCCATTCAGCTCGTGCTGACAGCAGGGCACGGCCAGAATCACGGCAGCCTTCCATTTCACGGCTTTTTCCAGGGCATAGTCCGTAGCCTTGTCACAGGCATGAAGGGACACCACCATGTCCACTCCTTCCTCTCCGGCAAAATCCTTGATGTCGCCCTGCCGGAAGGAAAGTCCATCATAGTGAAGCCTCCGCGCCAGATCATTGCAATGCTCTATCACATCCCTCTTCAGATCCAGCCCGGTGACCCGGATATCCCGGTGCTGCAGCTGATGCAGATAATAATACATTGCAAAGGTCAGGTAGGATTTTCCGCACCCGAAGTCCACGATCCTGACGGTTCTGTCTATAGGAAGTTTATCCAATATATCCTCTATGAATTCCAGATAACGGTTAATCTGGCGGAACTTGTCATACCTGCGCCCTGTAATATGCCCTTCCGGCGTCTGCACGCCCAGTTCCACCAGAAAATCCACCGCCTGTCCCTCCGGCAGGATATACTGCTTTGTACGGTTATGGGACAAGCTGGAGGAAACAGGCTTTTGTTCCCGCTTTTTACGTTTGATGGTCACCCTGCCCTTTTTCCCTACCAGCACGGATGCTTCCATCCCGCTGCAGACAATCTGGGCCTGGCGGAACAAAGCTTCCATATATTCCTCCAGTCTGGCGCACATCTCCTCCGAAGAAAAATTTCCATGAAACACCTGAGTTCCCCGATAAAGCGTCTCCTGAAACAGCACCTCGCCCCTGATCATCACCGGGCGTACCCTGACCTTGGACGCTCTGTCAGAATCCAACGTATTGCTCAATACGATCTGTATCAGATCTGTGTTCAGTACCTGACGAAAAAGTTCTTTCCGCTCATCCATCCTTACACCCCTGCGCCTGCCCCGGCGATCATAAAAACCTGCGGCAGGCCTTATGCTTTCACATTTCCGGGTATATCTGCACCGTACCGAAAGCACCCTCAGAAAATTTTGCCGCGCTTTCCGCCATGCCTGCGCTTATATATTTCATCACACAGCAGGATTTGTATCATATCCTCTGTGGGACAGTTTTCCTCTTCATTTTCCAGAACCTTCCTCACAGAACCTGTCAGAGCCCTGAGACTGCAGGCGTCCGGATACTCGTCATATATCATACTGCCTTCATAATCGGCCTTATCCAGCATCTGCGCGATTCTGCGCTGAAGCCGCTTTACCTGCGCCGGATAGGTCTGCTGCAGATAATCCAGGTCCTGGACCAATGCCGCCTCCTGCGCCGGACCGAAATATCCCGGATATGCCATATAAAAAGGAAGGGGCCCATTCCAGCCCCTTACCCTTTGATCCGGCAGCGGCTGTAACAATTTAGAATGAAATTCCATATGCATCCCTCAAGATACTTTTGTAACAGCATATGCATACTTTCTTCTGATTGTTACAGCCGTTGTTAAAACTTATCTCAGCACCTCTATACGTGCCACCGCTCTCTGCAGAGCAGTCTCCGCCCTGGCCACGTCTGTCTCGGAAGCCTTGTTCCGCAGACGCTCCTGAGCTCTGTCCTTTGCCGCTTCCGCCCGATCCTCGTCGATCTCCTCGGGCCATTCCACGATCTCGGCCAAAATCTTCACACTGTCCGGAAGAATCTCCGCAAATCCCGCATGAAGAGCCGCTTCCTTTTCGGCTTCCGCCTCATGGATCCTCAGAATCCCCGGTTTCAGGATCACAGTAAGCGGAATATGTCCCGGCAATACGCCGATCTCTCCCTCTGTGGTATTAAATTCCACCATCTCCGCCTGACCTTCATAAAATATCCGGTCCGGTGTGATGATTCTCAGGAGAAGGCTTTTCTTATCCGCCATGCTCATTCCTCCCTAACCAACACGCCGTCCAAACGGCACAATGTCTCCGGGGGCATCTCCCCCGCCGAGCGTCACTTCTTCTGCACCTTTGCCAGTACATCATCGATGCTGCCCGCATTCAGGAAATAGCTTTCCGGAATATCGTCATGCTTTCCGTCAAGAATCTCACGGAAACCGCGGATCGTCTCGTTGATGGGTACATACTTTCCTTCCAGACCTGTAAACTGTCCGGCCACGAAGAAGGGCTGTGACAGGAATCTCTGCACCTTACGGGCGCGAGATACCACAAGCTTATCTTCCTCAGACAATTCATCCATACCCAGAATTGCAATAATATCCTGCAGCTCCTTGTACCTCTGCAGAATCTCCTGCACTCCGCGGGCCGTGCGGTAATGCTCCTCACCCACGATTCTGGGATCCAGGATTCGGGATGTGGACTCCAGAGGATCCACCGCCGGATAAATTCCCAGCTCCACGATGCCTCGGGAAAGCACGGTGGTAGCATCCAGATGAGCAAAGGTGGTGGCAGGCGCCGGGTCCGTCAGGTCATCCGCAGGCACGTAGACCGCCTGAACGGAGGTGATGGAACCGTTTCTCGTGGATGTGATTCTCTCCTGAAGAGCGCCCATTTCGGTCTGCAGTGTGGGCTGATATCCCACCGCGGAAGGCATACGTCCCAAAAGCGCGGACACCTCACTTCCTGCCTGAGTAAAACGGAAAATATTATCAATGAACAGCAGCACGTCCTTGCCGCCCTTATCACGAAAATACTCTGCCATGGTAAGCCCCGTAAGGCCCACCCGCATTCTGGCCCCGGGGGGCTCATTCATCTGTCCGAACACCATGGTGGTCTTATCGATAACCCCGGATTCCGTCATTTCATGGTACAAATCGTTTCCCTCACGGGTACGCTCGCCCACGCCGGTAAACACGGAATAGCCGCCGTGCTCCGTGGCGATATTTCTGATCAGCTCCTGAATCAGCACGGTTTTTCCTACACCCGCACCGCCGAACAGACCGATCTTTCCGCCCTTCTGATAGGGGCAGAGCAGATCCACCACCTTGATGCCTGTTTCCAAAAGCTCCGTTTCCGTAGACTGTTCCTCGAACTGGGGAGCAGGCCTGTGAATCGGCTCATAGGATACTCCCTCCGGAGCAGGCTTATTGTCTATAGGCTGCCCCAGCACATTGAATATCCGCCCCAGTGTTTTTTCACCCACCGGGACAGAAATGGGAGCGCCGGCTGCAACCGCATCCATTCCCCTCACCAGACCGTCGGTGCTGCCCATGGCAATACATCTGACCGTATCGTCGCCCAGATGCTGGGAAACCTCCACGGTCAGCTCACCGCCCTCTCTGGTAGGAATGCGGATCGCTTCGTTAATCTCGGGCAGCTTACCCTCGTCGAAGCGGATGTCAAGCACCGCGCCCACGACCTGAGTAACCTTGCCTCTGTTTTCTCCTGCCATTTCTACCTCTTTCCGCCCGCTGTCTGCGGGCATATTTCTTCTCATCCCAGCGCTTCCGCGCCGGCTATGATCTCTGTCAATTCCTGTGTGATGGAACCCTGGCGGGCTCTGTTATACTTCAGCGCCAGATCCTGGATCATTTCCTCCGCATTACTGGTGGCATTGTCCATAGCCTGCATACGGGCTCCGTTTTCACTGGCCACAGCCTCCATCAGCGCGCCGTAGATCAGGCTTGTCACATATTTGGGAATGATCAGATTCAGAGCTTCCTCATCCTCCGGTTCAAAGTTCATGATGGCGGATGCTTTTCCGGCATCCTCCTCATTCCCCTCTGTACGTTCTATGGGAAGCAGCCTCAGCAGGGTAGGGACATGGCTCACAGTATTTTTAAACGCTGTGTACGCCAGGTAAATCTCCCCTACCTCCCCCGCCGCAAAGGCCTGCAGCAGTTCCTCCGACAATGCAAGCGCATCGCCGTAGGCAGGGCTCTCTACCACCTCATTATAGCCGTCCTTCACCTCATACCCATACCGGACAAAAGCCTCACGACCCTTGTTGCCCACGGAATAGATCACCAGATCTTCCTTTTCCCACTGAGGGTTTCTGGTCACCAGCTTGATCACATTGGAATTATAGCCTCCCGCCAGACCCCGGTTTGAAGTGATGACAATCACAGCCTTTTTCCGGGAAGCCCCTGAGACCAGATATCTGTGCTCGATATGTCCCACCCGCTTCAGGATACTGTTTACCGTGTCATACATACTGGTAAAATAATCCTTGGAGCGCTCCGCGTTTGCTCTGGCGCGCTGCAGCTTGACAGTGGACACCAGCTTCATGGCCTTGGTGATCTGCTGGGTGCCCTGAATACTGCTTCTGCGGCGCTTTATATCACGCATTGATGCCATATTCTGTCCTCATTTCTATTCTTTTGGGGCGGTTTCCCGCCAACCTAGAACTGCTTTTTAAACTCCTGGATGGCCTTCACCAGAATTTCCTCCGTGGCATCGGAAATCACCTTCTCCGACGCTATGTTTCCGGGAACCTCAGGATACTTTGTATCCAGGAAATCAAACAGCCCCTGCTCAAACCTGGTAATATCCTCCACAGGGATATCCAGCAGGTACTTATGCGTGACCGCATAGATGATAACCACCTGATACTGAACAGGCATAGGTTTATACTGAGGCTGCTTCAGCACCTCCTTGATCCTTTCGCCCTGCGCCAGCTTTTCCTTGGTGTCTGCATCCAGCTCGGATCCGAACTGGGCAAAGCTGGCCAGCTCTCTGTACTGAGCAAGCTCTGTACGGATAGGAGCCGCGATCTTCTTCATGGCCTTGATCTGGGCGGCGCCTCCCACACGGGACACGGAAAGACCTGCATTGACCGCAGGACGGAATCCGGAGTTGAACATTTCTGTCTCCAGATAAATCTGTCCGTCCGTGATGGAAATCACGTTGGTGGGAATATATGCGGATACGTCTCCTGCCTGGGTCTCAATGATCGGAAGAGCGGTCAGCGATCCGCCGCCGTACTCATCATTCATCCTGGCCGCACGCTCCAGCAGTCTGGAATGCAGGTAAAACACGTCTCCGGGATACGCCTCACGCCCGGGCGGACGACGAAGCAGCAGGGAGAGTGTTCTGTAAGCGGTGGCATGCTTGCTCAGGTCATCGTAAACCACCAGAACATCCTGTCCATTTTCCATCCACTCCTCGCCGATGGCGCATCCGGAGTAGGGAGCAATATACTGCAGGGGGGCAAGGTCGCTGGCCGTGGACACCACCACCGTGGTATATGCCATTGCGCCGTACTCCTCCAGAGTCTTTACAATGTTGGCAATGGTCGAAGCCTTCTGACCGATAGCCACATAAATACATTTTACGTTCTGTCCTTTTTGATTGATGATCGTGTCGATGGCGATAGCCGTCTTACCTGTCTGGCGGTCACCGATAATCAGCTCACGCTGGCCTCTTCCGATGGGCACCATGGCGTCGATTGCCTTGATACCTGTCTGAAGCGGAGTATCCACGCTCTTTCTGGTGATAACGCCGCTGGCCACACGCTCGATCTTGCGGTAAGCAGTAGTCTGAATAGGTCCTTTGCCGTCGATGGGCTGCCCCAGGGAATTGACTACTCTTCCCAGCATGGCATCACCTACCGGAACCTCCACCACGCGTCCCGTAGTTTTGACAATATCGCCTTCATTGATATTTTTGGCGCTTCCCAGAAGAACAACACCTACGTTGTCCTCTTCCAGATTCAGCACCATACCGTACACCTCGCCGGGGAACTCCAGAAGCTCGCCCTGCATGGCGTTTTCCAGACCATGGACACGGGCAATACCGTCTGCCACCTGGATAACGGTACCCACGTCGGACACATCCAGCGCAGCCGAATATCTCTTAATCTGATCCTTGATCACAGAACTTATTTCTTCAGGTCTTAAACTCATGGATCTGTCGCACCTTTCTTTCAGCCGGTCAGCCCAGCTGAATTTTTAATAATTGTTTTGTCAGTCCGTCCAGCTTCGTGCGGATACTGCTGTCCACAACCCTGTCGTTGATCCGGACAATCATGCCTCCGATGATAGAAGGATCCACCTTGTAGTGCATTTCCATTCTGCGATAACCGCTGGTGGCCAGAAGTCTTGCCTCCACTGCGGATCTCTGGGCCGCAGTAAGCTCCACCGCGGTAGTCACATAGGCTCCCCCGATTCCCTTCTGCTCCTTCACCCTGTCTTCAAAATATGCGAAAACAGCAGGCAGCTCTCCGTATCTTTCCTTGGATATGACCACCTCCAGGAAATTCACCAGCTCGTCGCTGGCATGCCCCCGGAAGGCCTCCTCCACTGCCCGGAGCTTCTCCTGCTTCGGAATCCCCGGATGCTTCATCAGCTCATCAAACTGCGGATTCGCTGACAGGATCTCCATAATCCCCTTTACTTCCTCCAGCAGCTCTCCGGCCTTGTCACCGCCGGACTCCATCGCAACCTCAAACAAGGCTTCACCGTATGTTTTGGATACTAATTTAGCCATGTCTTTTCACCCATTTCCTTTAAGGTCTCATCGATCAGCTGGTTCTGCACGGTGGTATCGATGGATGCCGCCACCACCTTGCCGGCTACCAGCGCCGCAACGGAGATGATTTCCTTCTTCACATCGTCAGACATTTTCTGCTTCTCAAGTTCGGCCTCCTTGCGCGCATGTGCCAGTATGCGGGCTGCTTCTTCCCTGGCCTCGGCAATGATCTGGTTTTCATTGCCAAGCGCCTTTTTGCGCGCTTCGCTTAAGATGCTCTCCGCTTCCCTGTCGATCTCTCTGAGCTTTGTTTCATATTCTTCCTTTAAGCTCCCTGCCGTTTCCATATCCCGCTTTGCTGTCTCAAGCTCGCCGCGGATCTTATCCCGGCGGCCCTGCAGCATCTTTCTGGCAGGATTGAACAAAAGGAAACTCATCAGAAGAAACAGGACAAAGATCGCAATGATCATCAGAGAGGCGTCAGCCAGCAGCTGCCAGTCCAGGTCAAACAGCCTGGACATAGACTGGCCTTCTGTTAAAAGTATCATCCTTGGTCTCCTTTCTGCCTCCTAAATGGTGCATATTATTTTGCGCCTTTCCATTAAGGCAGAAGCGGTTTTACGAACAGCAGCAGGAATGCGATCAACAGACCGTACAGACCTGTGGTCTCTGCCACTGCCTGACCCAAAAGCATCATGGTTCTGATCTCGGACTGAGCGCCGGGATTACGTCCCACAGCAGAAGCAGCATGACCTGCCGCGATACCCTGTCCTACACCAGGTCCGATACCGGCGATTACTGCCAGGCCGGCGCCAATTGCGGAACATCCCAGAATAAAGTTTTCGTTGAAATCCATTTTTGTCTCCTCCTAGTAAAAGATTTACATTTTTAGTTGGTCCGGAAAGAGTTTTCTGCGCACCGCCCTGACCGGACTTCGGGCGGACGCGGCTCACGTCCCCAATGCCTCAGCGTCTGGTTCCGTCACCGATCTCGCTTGAAATGTATGTCATGGTCAGCATACAGAATACATATGTCTGAATCGCTCCGGAGAACAGATCCAGATAAATATGCAGCGCCGCCGGCCATATGGTGGCAAACCACTTCAAAAGTCCGTACACCAGCGCCGTCATGATCGTTCCGGACAGAACATTGGCAAACAGACGCAGGGACAGAGATACCGGCACGGCAAACCAGCTGATCAGGTTAATAGGTATCCAGATCGGCAGCCAGGGCGGCAGCGGTGAACACGCGTCTTCCCAAATGGTCTTTGGCCTCTGATATTTCCACTTGTTAAAGTGGATCATGGTAAACGTGATCAATGCCAGCGGCAGCGTCACGCCGTAATCGGCAGTGGGCGGCCTCAATCCCAGAAGACCGGAAATATTGCTGACAAGAATAAAGATGAACACCGTGCCGATATAATTGTAAAATTTCGGCGCAGCCTTGCCCATAGAGGTATCCACCATACCGTCCAGCTTTTCCACGATCAGTTCCACCACATTCTGAAACCCGCCGGGTACCTGAGCCGCTTTTGCAATACAACGGTTGGCGGCTATGGCAAATCCCACCAGGATCATCATGACAATCAGGATACAGACATGTGTCGTTGTTATCCAGACCTTATGACCGAAAAAGGAATACTGAAATATCCCGTGGATCATAAAGTCCACATCGGCCCCTCCGGATAACAAAATCCCATATTCCATACTCTCACCTCCTTTTTATTGAGATTCAGAACCGGCAGAAACGTCCTCCGCCTCCGGCGCAGGTCCGGGCACAGGATCTGTCTCATGAAACAATTTGTTATAGAGTTTATGCGTGAACGGCTGAATATAGGCCGCCGCTTTTAAACTCATATACCCCAGAAAGACCACCAGCACATTCAGTACTTCCGTCACGGCAATGATTCCCATGATCACAATAATCATGATATATCGGAAAACATATCCCCGGGTGATCACCTTTGCGGCAGCGTCGCCGCAGGCCAGCGCCCGGTCCAGGGTATGGGCCATATGAATGCTTCCCACCATGGCAAAAACAATTCCGAACCACAGGCTTCCTGCATAAAAAGCCTGATCCGAAGCAAAAAAAGACCCCACTATCTGGCAGATGAGGCCAAAGCACAGCATTCCCGTATGCATTTCCAAAAGGGGTCTATCTGCCCCCTTCAGCTTTTCTGTCATTTTCATCGGATGTACTCCGCCCCTTATCATGCCCCTCGTCTCCATAAATCTGCCTGATCATGCGATAAATCCCCTGAACGCCGGCCACAGCCCCCAGAAAGAAAAAAATCACCGTGAGGAAGGAAGTGCCCAGTTTCCGGTCCAGCCAGACCCCAAGCGCCGTAGTCATCCCCAGGGATGCTATCATCGTAAGGCCCAGCTGCGTGATCAAAGACAGCGTCTGGAAAGTCTTTTTTTTGTCGTCTTTTCCATGTCTCCCCATAAAAAGCCTGCCGTTTCCCTATAACGTGCAAGTTGAACCCCCGCTGGTTACCTTTGGGGTTCCTGCCGACAATGTACATTATACTCACATTTACCTGAATTGTCCAGTATAACTACAAGCAGTTCACAAAAAAATTCTTCCGGCCCGCATTGACTTGCGGCCTCAGACGTTGTAGTATTTTTAGTAAACCAAAAAACAGGACGTCCCCCGGAAAGGAGTTCCATCATGAACATATCCAAACTATACCGCAGGCGCATCATTCCTTCCGAATGCCTTCTCCTGAAGGATGACGAAATCCTTGAGCAAAATGATGAATTTCTTATCACCAGGTGGAACACCCTGAAGCCGAAACCGGATTTTTCCCACGGCTGCTCCTGCTATTTTCTGCGGGAAGGCGTCAAGGTGAGCAAAATCTACCGAAAGGACGATTCTCTGCTTTACTGGTACTGCGATATTGTGGACTATGCTTTTGACCGTGATAAGGTCTCCCTCACCGTCACCGATCTGCTGGCCGACGTAATCATTCATCCGGACGGCTATGTGGAGGTTCTGGATCTGGGCGAGCTGGCCGAGGCCACCGAACAGGATCTGCTCACGGAAAAGCAGATGACCCTGTGCCTGCGCCGGCTGGATCATCTGCTCACTATGATTTACCGTGATAAATTTGACAGATTTCAGGCTCCTTTGAACCGCCGGGGGCTGTGACCCCCGATCTAAGTTCCCATTCCCGGACGGATGCCGGCAGAAGGTCAAGAAAACCGGTTCTCCGGACGGGCGTTTTCCCAGGACAGGCGGCTTCAATAAAATATATGTCCGCCGATACTGATCCCGGTCAGCCCTTCTATAGGCGTTCGGAAATATACACAATTTCCAACATTAGTGATCCCTGACATAGCTTCATCCGCCGCCTTATAGCAGCTTTCGGTGGCCCTGTTTTCCGACAGAGCCAAAGCCAGACGGCCGCTGCCCACCGGAGAAAACTGCTTGTTCTGGTAGATGACTCCCACCACCGAGTCGGGATATTTGGAGCTCAGCACCCTGTTGATTACGACGCTGCCCACCGCCAGCTGTCCCGCATAGGGCTCGCCGCCCGCCTCACAGTAGATCAGATTTGCCAGCAGATATCTGTCGCTTTCCGCAAAGCTCACCTCTGAAATATCCCTCCAGGCAGCGTTGGCCGCCGCCTGGGACATGGCAATCTCCTCCGCCAGCTTTTTCCGCAGATACTCCAGGTTTTCCTCCTGTTTGCGGATCTCCTCCTCATATTCTCTGGCCTTCTGCTCCGCCTCCGAGATCTGATCCGCATACCCGGCGATGGAATTTGCTGTCTGGCTGATCAGGCCGGAGACCTTATTCCGCTCCGCCTCCGCGTCCACCTTCAGATTGTCCAGCTCCACCTTTTCATTCTGCAGACGCTTCTCCTGTTCCTCGATCAGCGCCCGGGTTGCTTTAAATTCATCCATCTTCATCCGCTCATAGGCGGCGATCCGCTCAAAATAGTCCGCTCTGTTCAAAATATCCGAAAGCCCCCCCGACGAAAGGAGCGCACTGATATAATCGTCCTCCTGCCGCTCATACATCTGCCGGATGCGGGCCACCATACACTCGTACTGCCATTTTTCCGTTGCCCGGGCTTCCTCCAGGGCCGCCTGGGCCGCCAGAATCTCTTCCTCCTTATCCCGGATCTGCGCTTCCAGACTTTCCAGGTTCTCCACTACAGCCAAAAGCTGGTCATTGAGCTTATTCAGTTCTCTCTTCAGACTATTCTGCTCCCCCTTCAGATCATTCAGATCCTCCTGGTTTTCGTCCCGTTTGTCCTCCAGGTCCTTCTTGTCCTGCTCTGCCTGATCGATCTTCTGCTGTGTGGAGGACGCAGCCACCGCCATGCGGGTATCAGGCGCACTTAGCACTGCTCCCGCAAAAAGCACTATACTCATGGCTGCTGCCGTTTTCTTCCAACCCTTCAAGTGTGGTAATCCTTCCTTTCCCGGTCTCATTAAGATCCGGTTACTGTTGGCCCGAGGCAGGCAATTTCCCGCCCGGCCTGAATATACGCCGCCTGCTATACCCGAATGTGTATCTGACGCCCCGTTTTGGAATAAGGAATATACGTGACCCCCGCGGCATCAAACATTTTCTTGGAAGCCCGGTTTGCCGGAGTCCCCAGATATTTATCAGAATCATAGACAACGGTCTTTATGCCCGCCTGAATGATCGCTTTGGCACATTCGTTGCAGGGAAACAGGGACACATACAGCTTCGTTCCCTCCAGAGAGCCTCCCCGGTAATTAAGGATCGCATTCAATTCCCCATGAGTCACAAAGGGATATTTTGTTTCCAGCTCATCTCCCTCTCTGTCCCAGGGAAACTCATCGTCGGAACAGCCGTTGGGAAATCCGTTGTACCCCATGGACAATATCTTGTTATCCCTGCTGACAATACAGGCCCCCACCTGAGTGCTCGGGTCCTTGGACCGCATTCCTGACAGCTGGGCCACCCCCATAAAGTATTCGTCCCAGCTCAGATATCCCTCCCTCTTACCGCTCATTATGCCTCCTCACTCTATTTCGTCCCGAAAATCCGGTCTCCGGCGTCTCCCAGTCCCGGCACAATATATCCGTGGTCATTCAGCCTCTCATCCATGGCGCCCACATACAAATCCACATCGGGATGGGCCTTCTGCATGACCTCCACCCCCTCCGGCGCGGCAATAATGCACATAAAGTGAATGCTTTTGCATCCCTTGTCCTTCAGCATCTGAACCGCCGCCACGGAGGATCCGCCGGTGGCCAGCATAGGATCCACCACAAACACTTCCCTCTCCGCACAATCGGCAGGCAGCTTACAGTAATATTCCACCGGTTTGAGAGTATCCGGATCCCTGTACAGCCCGATATGCCCCACCTTTGCCGCCGGAATCAGCTGCAGCATACCGTCCACCATTCCCAGTCCCGCCCGCAGAATGGGAACGATGGCCATCTTCTTTCCCTTCAGCGCCTTTACCGTGGCCTTGCAGATCGGCGTCTCGATCTCCACATCCCCCAGCTTGAGATCCCTGGTGGCCTCATAACAGATCAGCATGGCGATCTCGCTGATCGTCTGGCGGAAATCCTTGGTTCCTGTCTCCTTTCTGCGGATAATGCCGATCTTGTGCTGGATCAGCGGATGATCCATGACCATTACCTTTGCCATTGCCTTGTCCTCCTGTTTGTATGCTTTGTATACTATGTGGCAGAGTCTACAGTTCCTCTATGGCACCTATCCTGCGCCGATGCTTTTCTTCACCGGAAAATGGGGTATTTAAAAAGGCATCCACAATGTCCAGGGCCATATTTTCCCCAACCATGCCGCCTCCCAGCGCCAGCATGTTGGCATCATTGTGCAGCCTTGTCATCCTGGCGGAAAGAGGGTCGGCGCAGAGAGCGCATCGGATCCCCTTCACCTTGTTGGCAGAAATACTGATGCCGATTCCCGTGGTACAGATCACGATTCCTTTTTCACACTGTCCCCCGGCCACCGCATTTGCAACGGCCCGTCCAAACTGAGGATAATCGCAGCTGTCCCTGCTGTGACAGCCCATATCCTCATAGGGAATCCCCTTCTCCTCCAGATAGCCGATAATCCTCTGTTTCAATTCAAAGCCTCCATGATCACTGCCTATTGCCAGCATAATTTACCTCCTCATATTTATAGATTAAATCCCGCATTTATCCTGCCGGCCGCCCTTGTCACGGCCCGGACAGCCTCACAACGCGGTAGCCTGCGGCCTTCAATAGCCTGTTCATGATTGCCTGGCCAAAGCCGGAACAGGCAAAGCTCTCGGAATAAATCCTGGTAACCCCTTCGTCATCGAATTCCCTCAATATCATGTAAAGGGAACGGGCGATACCGTCCTCATCCTCCCGGCTTCCCACACATTTTATCACATCTGCGTGATATCTGTCCAGATATTCCCGGGTTCCGATGACTCCTGTTTTTTCTCCCGCCATGTGATCTGCCGCCGTCTGACGGTTGATATAGTCCGCCGCCAGATCCGCTTCTCCCTCCACGATCACCAACTCCCCCAAAGGCGCATAATGACGGTACTTCATCCCCGGGGCCCTGGGAGCCTGTCCGCTGTCAGCTCCCAGGCTCGCGGCATCCGTATCCACACGACCCAGCACCCGCCCCAGCATTTCCTCGGTGATATAACCCGGGCGCAGGATCTGGGGCGGACTGACGGTGAGATCCACAATGGTGGACTCCAGCCCGATTCCCACCTGCCCGCCGTCTACGATCATATCGATCCGCCCCTCCAGGTCCTCCGCCACATATTTTGCCAGCGTCGGGCTGGGTTTTCCCGAAGCATTGGCGCTGGGCGCCGCCACAAAGCCTCCGGCATATTCAATAATTTTCTGCGCCGCCTTATGGGCGGGAAATCTGACAGCCACCGTCTCAAGACCTCCCGTGGTCTCCGGGGGAACCCTTTCCGATTTTTCCAAAATCATGGTAAGCGGCCCCGGCCAAAAGGCTTCGGCAATTCTTACCGCCTCCTCCGGCACCCGGGAAACGATCTTTTCCAGGTCCTCAAGCCTGCATATATGCACAATCAGAGGATTATCCTGGGGCCGCCCCTTGGCCGCATAAATTTTTCGGGACGACTCCCGGTCCAGGGCGTCTCCCCCAAGGCCGTACACCGTCTCCGTGGGAAATGCTGCCAGACCGCCGTTTTGTATCACCCTGCCTGCCTGCCGCAGGGCTTCCTCCTCCTGGGGCGTAAAGCTTTCCGCATCCTGCCTGATCCTGACTGTTATTGTCTCCATATCCTGACTCTTTTCCAATGACGCCTATAATAAATATGCTCATTATCTGTAGAGAGTATAGCACACTTCTTTCAAAAGATAAAGTAGTTCCGGGCCTCCTGGCATAGCCGCTGTCCAAAAAGAATATATTAAAAAAAACAGCCGCAGGTAATGAAGTATGAAAAAAATCGGACGCAGACTCCTGACCACGGCGGCCCTGGGGCTTTTTTTCCTCTCCATGTTTTATGTGGGAAGAGCCGCCGCCTTTCTGACCCTGGGAGAAAACGTGAACGCTTCGGAGCAGACCAGGTGCGTGGTCATCGATGCCGGCCATGGAGGCGATGATCCGGGAAAGGTGGGCATTAACGGGGCTAACGAAAAGGATGTGAATCTGCAGATCGCAATGTTGCTGAAGCAATATCTGGAAGCCAGCGACATCCGGGTGGTTATGACTCGTGAAGATAATGACGGATTATATGACCCGGAAGCACCCAACAAAAAGGTGCAGGACATGAAAAACCGAATCGCCCTCATAGATGAAGTCTCCCCTGCGCTTACAGTAAGCATTCATCAAAACAGCTACCCTGAGGAATATGTCCATGGAGCCCAGGTATTTTACTATACCGGAAGCACCCAGGGACAGATGCTTGCCGAATCGATTCAAAAACAGCTGATCGCAAAGGCAGACCCCGAAAATAAGCGCCAGATCAAAGCAAATGACAGCTACTATCTGCTGAAAAAAACAGGAATTCCCATCGTGATCGTGGAATGTGGTTTTCTGTCCAACAGCAATGAGGCGGAAAAGCTCTGCACACCGGAATACCAGGACCGGATAGCCTGGGCCATACATATGGGGATTCTGCAGTTTCTCAATGGCGCCGATTGAACGCAATCCCTGCTTTTTCAATTGTTACTATTCAAGGCCACGTGAACAGCAGCACTTGAAAAGGCTTCAGCTCAATTGTTTTTTACTTTCAGGTATGATATAATGACCTTATTCAAGGCATGTAATGACCTTATTCGCAGCAGAAAGCAACTGCCTGAAAGGAGCCGCCCGAGATGAATAAAAAGAAACGAAAAATTGCCGCCCTGTTGACTCTGTCTGTATTCCTTTTGGGCGCATGCTCCGGTCAAAGCGCCCCGGAGGAGCCTCTGTCCTCCTCCCCGGCCCGGACCGCCGAGCCTGCCTCCCAGCAGCCATCGTCCTCCCAGCCCATCGTTTCTCCTCCGGATTCCACTGATGGTTCCCACAGCGTCACCGTTACCCCTTCCTCCCTGAACCCGTCAGACAGCAGACCGCGCCTGATCCAAACGATTCTGAAAGATGACGCTGTTGATGTAACCCCTTCCGTAGAGCCCTATCAGGCGGACCCTGATCTGGGCAATATTGATAACCTGTGGCAGTTCAGCATTGACGAGGAAGAGGCCCGCATGCTTGCGGAAAACGGTTTCACAGTCAGTACAGCCTATCAAAGCGAATATTACCAGATATATGAAAACAATCGGTATCTGGCAATTCCCAATTTCGTGACAGTAGACTCCCTGATGCACACATATCACCTGTATTTCGGCCATCTGCTGAAAAACATTGAACGGGACCATCTGGCAGGAGTTGTCACAGATCTAAGCCGCCAGATGCTGGACAAAAGTCTCTCTCAGTATGATCTTTTGAAAGGAACAGAATGGGAAAATGCAGCAATGCGCAACGCCGCCTTCTTTACCGTAGGATTAAATTTGCTGGACAAAGATGCCGGTATCCAGGATTCGCTGGAATCTGTTGTCCGCCAGGAGCTGGACTCTATTCAAAGCGCCGAAGGAATCCGGATATCCCAAATCACCGGCACAAAGGAGGATTATTCTCAATACATTCCCAGAGGATACTATGAGGGTGAACCGCTGTTAGAGTCCTACTTCAAAGCCATGATCTGGTATGGAAGAATTCATTTCTCGCAGGAAGACGCCGATCTGGACAGAAGTGCTCTTTTGATGACCCTGGCTTTAGCCCAGGATCCCGAAATGCTTCGTCTCTGGGAATCTGTCTATGCCGTGACTTCCTTTTTTGCCGGCGCCAGCGATGACCTGGGCGTATGCGAATATGCCCCGCTGCTGCAGGAGGCTTACGGCGGTTTCCCTTCTCTTCAGGATCTGGCGGGAAACCCGGAAGCTTTTGACCTGTTTCGGTCTCTGGCCTCCGCCCTTCCAACACCCCGGATCAATTCCGTTCCCGTTTATGAAGACGAAGATAATGTCATTCCCGGCTTTCGCTTTATGGGCCAGCGCTTTACTGTGGATGCTGCCGTAATGCAGCAGTTAGTTTACCGCAATGTCGGGGCCAACAGCGCCGGAGAAAATCGTATGCTTCCCGATGTGCTGGATGTACCTGCCGCTCTGGGCAGCGACGCCGCCCTTAATATCCTGGAAAAAAACGGAGCCGCAGATTATGAAGGCTATAGCGAAAACATGATTCGTCTGCGAGATTTTCTGTCGGAGGAGAACGAAACTCTATGGGCCTCCAGCCTCTACGCGGGCTGGCTTCATACCCTCCGTCCGCTGCTCACGCCCAAAGGCGAAGGATATCCGATGTTTATGCAAAATGAGGAGTGGGTGAAAAAGGATTTGGAATGCTTTTCCGGAAGCTTTACGGAGCTGAAGCATGATACAGTTCTTTACTCCAAGCAATCCATGGCAGAAATGGGCGGCGGGTATGACAGGGAGCCTGATGACAGAGGGTATGTGGAACCCGAGCCTCTGGTTTACGCCCGTTTTTCCCACCTTGCCTCCCAGACCGCCCAGGGGCTTCGCAGCTATGGAATGCTGAGCCGGACGGACGAAGATAATCTGTCCCTGCTGGCCCAGATAGCGGACCGTCTGCTGACTATTTCCGTCAAGGAGCTTCAAAATGAGGATCTGAGCGAAGACGAATATGAATTCATTCGATGCTACGGGGGCAACCTGGAGCACTTCTGGATGGAGGCTGCAAAAGAACAGGTTTCCTCTGAATGGATTTCAGCTCTGGAATATCCGGCTGCTATTATAACAGATATCGCCACCGATCCTAACGGCCAGGTTCTGGAGGCTGCCACAGGCAATCCTTCCTCGATCTATGTGGTGGTCAATGTAGATGGTCGTCTGAAGCTTGCCCACGGAGCCGTCTACACCTTCTACCAGTTTCCCTGGCCCATGAACGACAGACTGACAGACACCAAATGGCGCCAGATGATGGGCTGGCAGCCGGATGAAAACGGAGATTATAGTTCCGAAAGACCAGTTGGGCAGCCGGACTGGGTCAACAGCTATCGGTACAGATATGCATGGGAATAAACTCCGCAAAAGGGCCGGATGGCTGCTGACAGCACTGGTTTTCAGCGCAGTCTTTGCATACTGCCTATGGCGCTGCTGGCTTAACGGGGCCTTTCTGCCCCGCTGGATTCGCTGGGAGACCTGCCGCCTGCAGGATCAATGGGATGGCTGTGAGGTTCTTCTGAGCCGCCGGCAGGTGACCGTTGTCCGAGAGGGATTCAGTCTCTGGACTTCTCCAAAGGATATACAGGTCCAGGATATTCTCATCTTCGACGCAGACAATGACGGCGAAGATGAAATGCTCCTGCTCTGCTGGAAAATAGGGCGGTACGGGCCTCATCGTCCCTTTTGGGTGGAAAAGGATGAGCAAAAATGGTCCCAGCACATTTTTGTATATGAGTACTCGCAAGATCAAATATCACCCAAGTGGATGTCTTCCTATATCGGATCCGATGTATGGGCCATGTCCTCCAACGGCAGACCGGCTCCCTACGTCCGTCTGGTGCTGACGGATCCCCAGGGAAAGGAAACCTGCTGGAGGTGGAACTCCTGGGGTTTTACAAAGGAATAAACAGGTGTTTGTTAAGAGTTACTTTTCACGGGTAGGGGCCGCAAGGTGTTTTTGTGCGCTGTTTGCACAAAAACCCGAGACAGCACGCGCTGGGCATCATGTTGCTTTGAACGGCAAAGCCGTGAAAAGTAACTGTTAAGATTTCCTTAAAGCGTCCAAAAGTGTTGCATTATACATATTTTTAGTCTAATATGAAAGTGTTCTACACGATTTTACTATCCTGAGTTTCACACCCGAAGAGAAATTGTTTTTTTCGGGTGCGTCTGCCGCTCTATGCGGCATAGGAGCTGCCATGAAAAATTCCAGAAAAATTTGGATCCTCCTGCTGGTATTCCTGGGAGTGGTCTGTCTGGCTGCCTCAGGCATTCTGATTTTCTTTCAATTGCAGGATGACAGGCATTCCCGGGACACCATCAGCGACCTCCAGGCATCAATGCCGGATCCGGATCCATCAGAAATACCCCCCGAATCGGACAACCTTTCCGGAACGGAGCCTTCGGAGACACCTGTGCCGCCTTCTCCTGTACCGGATCCCACCCCCGAACCCACGCCGGAGCCCGTACCCAATCCATACGAGAGCGCTTTTCTCTCCAACGAGGATATGGCCGCCTGGCTTCAAATTCCCGGCACGGTCATCGATTATCCTGTTATGTGGACTCCCAGAGATGAAGAGTACTATCTTTACAGAGATTTCGACGGCTCCCACAATCAAAACGGCTGTCTTATCCTGGATACCGACAGTAATCTGGATCCGCTCACCACGAACCTGATTATCCATGGCCATAACATGAAATCAGGGGCCATGTTCGGCAATCTGACAGATTACGAAAGTGAAGAATACTATCAGGAACATAAGAGCATTATCCTGTATACCAAAGAATGCCTGAGGTATTATGAAGTGATCGCCGTATTTCGGTCACAGGTCTACAAAAAGACAGACCAGGTGTTTAAATTCTATAAGTTTTTTCAGGCCGATACCCAGGAAGAATTTGATGATTTCTACCAGAATATAAAAGCTCTGTCCCTGTATGATACAGGTGTGACAGCCGAATTTGGAGACAACTTCATTACTCTTTCCACCTGTGTGTACCACGTGGAACGGGGCCGCTTCGTAGTTGTAGCCAAGGAAGTGGAGAGCGGAGATCGCTATCTGCCGCTGCAGACTCCGGACGCCGAACAGCAAAACTGAAGCCTGTTCCTTCCCTTCCGCCAAAGAAAAAGTCATTAATGCCTGATATGGCAGACACTTAACAAATTGATTAACAAATCATACTATCAAGGAGGTTGTAACATGAAAGGATTTCGAAAATTTGTGTCTCTGCTGACAGCCGTTGTCCTGTTGGCCCTGCTTCCGGGAAGCGCTTCCCTCACTGTACGGGCGGATGATCCCGTCACCTATTCCGTAAAGTTCACATCCGGCGAAACCAATTGCTGGTGTTATGTGACAGGCTCCACTTTTGATGAAAATGCCATCCGCTTGGAGACGAAGTACCTGGTAGACATCCTGAAGGACGGCGATACTGTGGTTGTCTACAGCGGCGACATGGCTCCGGATAAAGCGTTGGATCTGGGCACTGCCCGTCTGGCAAACCTGACGGTTCATCAGAATGTAAGCGCTGTCATCCACACCGGCGGCGTGCAGGATTGTTATGTTCTGGCCGGAAACTACAGCGCCATCAGCGGAGATATCGTCAATGCCTATCTCTATGACAAGGTCACTTGTACCTTTAACGGCAATGTATCGGAAATGACACTCTATGTTGAGGGCGATCCCACCTCCAGTATTACCTGTTCCGGTACTGTGGGACATTTTTTCTGTGGCATTCCGTTTCGTACCTATTTTCAAATGTATAATGTCGCGGAAGGAAAATTTAATATAGCCAACGGCTATTCTCAGATTCCCGATTGGGAATATTCCAGCACCCCGCCGGAAGGAACAGCCCCCGCCCCGGAACAGCAGCCTGCCCCTGCAGAGTCGCCTGCGCCGGATCAGTCCGGTTCAGCTTCCACGCCGGCAGCACCTCCGGCTTCCACGCCTTCTGCCGACAGCGAATATGATGCCGTCCCCAAAACCGGTCAAAATTATTTGTATCTCTGGCTGTTGGGCATTTCCATTTCCGCCCTCTCCTTTGCGGGAAGCGCAATTCTGAAAAAGACGGAAAAACACAATTAATACGAAAAAGCAATTCGTATTATCTGTACTCCGCACAACGTAAAAAGACGAGGCGTTATACCTCGTCTTTTTTAATCGTTTTACCCACAACGCGCTTCTCCATCATGTGCCGGCAAAGGTCCGCACCAGCTCCCATGCGCCTGACGTTCCATACCCCAGTCTCCACACTGCCACGCCGCCAATATTTTTGGTGCTCATCACATTCAGCTTGACCTTGATGGATTCCTCGTCCTCCACCCAAATCTGGCAGAGGCTATCGCCTTCCTGCCATTCCGCATAGTTCTGGCAGGTAACCTCATCCCACTCCGGCGTTGCATTAACACGTTTTAAATAGTCTGCTACGTTATTCAACGTGACATATTGATCCGTCACCGTAGTGCCCTCCGTCTTCCATACGATTGTATAGAAGGGCAGTGCATTCACCACCTTTTGTGCGGGAACCTGATCCAGCGTCCTGTCCAGTCCATTGGACACATATTCAATGCTGGCTACGCTTCCCGGATTTCCGCTGCCGTGCCAATGCTCATCGTACCCCATAATGACCACGTAATCCGCAATCCGGCCCTGGATATCCAATCTGTAAAAATTATTAAACTGGAACGGAACATAATTGTCTACCGACAAAATCAATCCATTACTCCTGCATTGTACGGACAGTTCCTTCAAGAACTGAACATAGTGCTTTCCCACATCCTCAGTAAGGCCTTCAAAGTCCACATTGATACCGTCAAGCCCCAGCTCCAGTGCCGTCGCCACCATATTTTGTACCAGTCTCTGCCGGATCGTGGTGGATGACAGCACCTGGTAGCTGCTCACATCCGCGCCCGATTCGTTTTTATAATTGAAATTGTCCCACACTCCCCATACCTGGATTTCTTTATTATGAGCCCGGGTCACATACTGCTCCGATGCGAAGGAGCGGAAGGAGCCTTCATTATCCGTCAGACTGAACCATGTGGGAGCGATCACATTAATCCCTTTTCCCTCCGCCAGCATGCTGTCCAGCGTATCGTTTCCTCCAACGCCGCCAATGGCGTGAAATCCCAGATTTACCTTTCCTTCCATGGAAACAGTCGTATACTCTGCGGGTATATAATCGTTCACCAGCGTTTCCACATCCGTGTTCATATTGGTCAAACGCTTATTTTCTACATATCCGATAATGGAATCCGATGTTTTCACCTTGCTCCAGGTATCCATCTGTTCCAGCAGTTCTACCGTCTCACCCTTTACCAGATCCCTCAGAATGGGACTTTTGATCCCTCCCAGAACACGGAGCTGCGTATTTTTAGCAATCTGATAGGTCTGTATTACTCCCCACTGCGTGTTTAATTGCAGGTGCAGGTCAAACTGGGAATAGGAATAATTGGTAAAAAGCTTTACATAATCAGCCGCCACATAAAGCTTGTCCCCCTCCATATAGCAGATTGTATATTCCGTCCCGTGGCTTCCGTTTTTGTCATCATAGCCCTTCCCCCCAAACAGCACTGTGACTGTGTCATCCGCTGTAGTATAGAGAAGCTTCTGTTCCACTGCATCTACATAAAAGCCTTCGTTCAAGTACCTGTGGACAGTATCTATGTCAAAATAAACATTTCCATCTGTAACTGCAGCCTGTTCCTCAATCATTTCGTCCTGCAGAATGATGGCCAGTCTGTTCCCGGTCACCCCGAAATGTTCATTCAAATCTGCGCGCTCCTTACTGTAGGAATATTTATCCCACAATTTCCCTCCGAATCCTACCGCGCCCACCACTACGATCAGCAGCAGCGCTATTATCACTGGTATTACTCTTTTCATTATCTGTCGCAATTCCTTCCTGTTGTACGCAAATGAGCCTTTTTTGAATTCCGGCCGTTTCCTGCCTTGGATAAGGTCATTATACCATATTCTCCACCCCAAGTCATTATCATTTTTGCAACAGTATGGATTTTCTGCCGCCCTCAGCAAGAGAGGCAATCCTGTTTCAAAGGCGGCAGTTCTCCAAATTCGTTTGACCAAAGGCACCCGGCTATCGGCTTGTCACTTTGTCAAAGCGCACCTGTTCAATATTGCCGGCGTCCCCAAACACATAGTCTGCCATATAAGAGCTGTCTTCCTGAACCGCTTTGAAAGCCGCTTCCTCCGGAAGAGCCTTCTCGCCATCCACAAAGAGCGCCACTCCCTTTTCCTGCATCTGCTGTAAAAGCATCCTGCAGTGTTCCCTGGCATTTCCTAAATCCTCTTTTACGTACTCTGCATACAAGAATATACCTCCATCCCGGGCCTCCACCAAAAGGATCTGTGACGAATCATTTTTCTCGGAAGCCCTGTCCCATATGTTTTCCTTCTCGGTGCTATAAAGGGTAAATGCCTTCAGCAGTACGTTCACTGACAAAAATTGCCAATGGACAATAAGATTAAAATGAATTATAGTTGTGAAAATATTAGGTGAATTACCATGATCAAGCAGGCGGCTCTACTGGATTCCAGCGCCAATACTTGTAAGACATCCTTGAAATATATGTCAGTTTTTAAAAACCGTCATATAATGTAATAAGATAAAGGATGAAACGGGACGACCTGTCCCAAAACGGCTATATCAACCTGATGTCAAGACTGCTGCCTCCTTCCCCGTACAGAGTGCCGAAGGCCTTTACTAGGCTGATTATATCGCAATAATCTGTCTATTGCAAGCAAAATTTATAAAATATAAAAAAATATTAATCTTAAGTCCTGCTATTGACTTCATGGTTGCAAGAGGATATTATACACTTAATTACCTGACATGCCTGATATGCAGAAAGGAAAAGTTATCCTATGAAAATAGAAAAGGTAAACGAAAATCAAATTCGCTGCACCCTGACCCGGGAGGATCTGGTAAGCCGCGAATTAAAAATAAGCGAGCTGGCCTATGGTACAGAAAAGGCCAAGACCCTGTTCCGCGACATGATGCGGCAGGCCAATTTTGAATTCGGATTTGAAGCAGAAGACATTCCGCTGATGATTGAGGCCATTCCGTTGAACGCCGAATGCATTGTACTGATTATTACAAAAGTGGAAGATCCCGAGGAGCTGGATACCCGTTTTTCCAGGTTTGCCCCTTCCGTCACGGAAGGTGATGACGATTTCCCCGATGATTACATGCTGGGCGCCTCCGACGAGGGGCTGGAGCTCTTTCAAAAGATTCAGGCAAGTCAGACCGAAGAGCAGCCTTCCGGCGATAACACTCCCGGCGGCGAAGCCAAACCCCAGACTCGGATTTTCCAAATCAATTCTCTGCAGCAGGTCATGAGTGCATGCGCCATTATTGCAGGCCACTACCAGGGAGCCAGCTCCCTGTATAAAGACAGCCGCACAGGCAGATATCTTCTTTTGGTTGCACAGAAAGCCGAGCAGAAGGACGCATTTGACAAGGCCTGCAACATTCTTTCCGAATATGGTACACCCCAGCATGGTTCGTCCTGTGGCGGCGCATTTCTGGCGGAGCACTGTGAGTCCCTGATTCCCTCCGGCGCAGTCCAGGCATTGGGAATGCAATAAGCTTTATCTACGGCAAAAAGAGTATCCTGACCTCCGGACAGGATACTCTTTTTTTAGCCGATTTTTACCGTACTTTTGTCTTTCCCCATCAGAAAAATTGTGATAAAATAATATGTGCACAACTGATAAGGAGACAATCGTTTATGGTATCGCAGTTTGTCTTAAATAAACCAAAGAAAATGAAGATTCTGCTTGCTTCCATTTCAGCCCTCATCGCAGTGTCTTTGCTGGTATGTATATTTTGGCTGTTTTCCGCCCAGGGCAAGGATTACCGGCAGATCTACAAAGAGCAATATGACACCGTGCTTCTCTCCACGTTTCCTGTCAGTACTTATGACACGGAGCCCTTTTCCCATTATCGAGGAATGACTCTTCTAAAGACCGAGCATATTATTCCCGATTATTCCACATTAAAAAAATATATGCGCCATATTGCTAAATCAGGCAATACCATATCCACTATATACCTGGGAATTCGCCCGGATCGAATTTCCATAGATGAGCTCTGCTCTCTTTTAGAGGAATACCCATCTGTCCGCTTTGAACTTATTGCCTCTTATCCCTCGATTAATTATTGGACAAGCCTGGAGCCCTCCGAATATGAGCAGATTCTGGATTTATACTGCCTCCTTATAGAGCAGGCTCCAAATCTGCCCTCCAACGGAAGCCTATATTTTTATTCATCTCAGGAATGGATGGTCTGTAATCCCGGAAATTATGAAAATGACTGGCTTGCAACTGCAGATTGTGCGCTCTTCATCACAACACACAGCGACTATCTTCACAACTATATGATCACGTCCGAGAATGCCGAGACCTCTGCACAGGCCTTTCGGGTATTATTGAATCAAAAGCGCAGCGAACCGCCCCATTATCCCAACCTCGATCATACCACCGTGATCTTTTTTGGTGACAGCATCATCGCCAATTATACGGATGCCACTTCAATACCCGGTATTACAAAAGCCCTCACAGGCGCCGTCGTTTACAATTGTGGTCTGGGCGGCGGTACTGCCTCCATTTTTGACGAATATTCTACCTCCCTCCCAGGAATCCTGGATGCGTATTTTGCAGGCAATCCTTCCACATTGCCACAGGATACCCAGGTATACAAGGGCATTGTTTCCTGTCTCTCCGATTCCTCCTCAGACCGGAATCAATGCTTTGTGATCAACTATGGCCTGAATGATTATTTCTGGCAGTGCCCCATAAATTCTGCCGATCCCTACGATGTGGATTCTTATGCCGGTGCCATACGAACAGCCGTATCCAAGATCCGGGAACACTGTATAAATGCACAAATCATTCTCTGCACTCCTACCTTTACCACCTATTACCAGGGTAAAGCCAATTCTCCGGTCACTGAACCGGGGAAACGCCTGGAGGACTATGCGGATGCAGTTATAAAGCTGGCGGAGGAATTAAATGTCTCTCTGTTGGACAATTATCATTCTCTTGGCATGAATGCGCAAAATCAACAGGAGTATCTGGATGATTTTGTGCACCCAAATGAAATATGCCGCTACCGAATCGCTCAAAGTCTTATTGAGCTGATCAGACCACAATAATTTCCTATTTACGCTTAATCTGCTCCGCCCTGTTTGGAATAATGAATTCTTTCATACACTACCAGGCTTGCATCTCTTCCGATCTCCCTATATCCAGCCTCGGCGCACATTGCGTCGATTTCTCCCCCGGGAAGAACCGCCAGATATCGGCTTTGAAGCACGTCCAGATTTTCTTTTATGTAGTCCGGCATGCAGCAGCTGATGCCAAACCCTTCCGGCAGTGCATATAAAAGCTGCCAATCCGTATTTCTGGAGCCTGTGGTATCTGTATCGCTGAAAACCCAGATTACCACATTATCAAAACAGGGAGTGTCCCCTTCCAGGGACAGCTCCAACCCTTCACGGAAGGTTTCTTCCCAGGCTTCCACCTGCTCCACCCGCTCCTGCGCCGCAAAGGGAACCTGATAGTCCATGGGATCCACCGCCTTATAAATATAAAGATAAGCAAACACCGCCCCCATGAACACTGCCTTTTTATAATATCTGGTGTCCATCAACGCCAGAATAAAAATTCCTGCCGCCATAAAGGTGAGCAGATGCTTGCTCCCCTCCGTCAGCTTATACATGAGAAGCAGCGCAAAAAGCATGGCCACAAAGCTGAATATCATGTGAAGCTGCACCGCCAGTCTGCCCTTGTTCTCTTTTCTTCTCCAGTCCTTCATGCTCTGCACCACAAGCACGCCAAGCATGGCCAGATACCCCGCAAAGTATGCTCCGGTAGCCATTCCGCCGCGGATCCCCTCCAATGTGTATGCGCCGAAGCTTTTTCCCATATAGTACAGCTTCCCCAGGGTAAACCGGATCCCCTCCAGCAATCCTCCCTGAAAAAAGGCTTCCACCCAGTCCGTGAAAAACAGCGGCGCGAAATATTCCGCCCCCAGATAATGCTTAATGCTCCAATATATCCCAAGCACCGCCGCGGTTACGGCGGCAGAACCCGCCGCCCCTGTCCATCCTCTTTTTCTGATCCAGAAATATCCGGGAAGCAGTAAAAAGAGCAGCAGATACGGCCTCATCAACGTCATAATCCCCGCCATAGCAAACAAAAGCGCCAGCTTATACCCCCGTTCCCGCACTGCATAATTGACAGCCAATCCATAGAAAAGGATCAGCATGCTGAAGCAGATGATCTCAGGCATAACCGAGAGCATATATCTGGAAAAAGGCGTATAGAGGCAAAACAGAAATACCATGATCCCCAACTGTTTCCAGGTCGGTTTCACAAGCCATACAAAGAAAAAGCAGGCCAGCGTCAACAGCACGATATTGCAGATCACAGGGGACATAAGGTTCCATCCAAACATCAGTCCCCAAAGCACCCAGGGAAACACCAGCACCGGGCTCCAGGCCGCGAAGGAAAGCTTCAGCGCATGGCTTTCATTAAAGCCAAAAAATCCCTGCGGATAACCATAGGTTATGATCCCTTCCACCTGTTTAAAGTAAAATAATTCATCATTCCACTCGGATCCGGGCAGATAAACCTGGCCGATGCTTCCTCCCTGAACCGCACAGCGGGCCATGGCGCACAAAAGCGGAAGCAGCGCCAAAAGCGCCGCCTTCATCAATGTCACATATCTTTTATCACGGATCCACCACTCTTTAAATCTGCTCATCAAAATTGATCTTCTCCCGAATAACATATTGCGGAGAATTGTTCAGACTAATATAAATGCGTCCGATATATTCACCGATTAAACCCAGCATCAGCATAATCATTCCGCCGAAAAAAACGATAGCCGACATAGTGGAGCTAAAGCCCATGGGCACGTCCGGATTTACAAAGCGTTTAATAATGGTAAAAATGCCATACAGAAAACCGATGCCCGCACTCAAAGCGCCGATACCGGTTGCAATCCGCAGGGGCTTCACTGAAAAAGCCGTAAACCCGTTGAACCAGAGACCGATCAGCTTTTTCAACGTATAGCCCGAGCTTCCTTCCTCCCGCTCCCTGTGGTTCACCGTCACATTCGCAATCCTCTTGGTAGCCCGCAGTACCAGCCCGATTACATAGGGATACGAATTTTCATAACGGATCATGTCGTCCACCACAAACTTTTTTACCGCAAAATAACTGGAAACATATAAATCCTTCGGCTTCCCCAGCATCATCCGGGTCATGATCTCATTGACCTTACTCCCCAGATTGCGGAAGGCGGAATGCTGCTTGTGCTCATATTTGGCGTAGACTGCATCATACCCCTCTTCCAGGCTGTCAAGCAGCTTATCCACCTCATCTGCCGGTGTCTGACCGTCATCGTCCAGACAAACGATGAAATCTCCGTCGCAATGACGAAGCCCCGCCATAAGTGCGGAATGCTGTCCGAAGTTTCTTGCAAAATCAATTCCCTTTATATGGCTTTTTTCTCCACACAGCCTGCGGATCACTTCAAAGGTATTATCAGGAGAGCAGTCATTAATCAGAAAAATATCAAATTCATACTGCTCCAGCGTTCTCATTTTTTCTTCAATTTCGGCCACCACATGCAAAAGTGTATGCTCTGACCGATAACAGGGAATCACAAAACTGACCTTTTTCATTCTTACACCCCTATACCTGCGCCTGATACGCGCTCCGCCCGGAATCCACATTTTTTTCAGGATTCAGCGCCGCCATCCAAACCATATCATAATATTTTCCTTCGATACAGACATCCTCCCGAAGCAGGCCCTCCCTTACAAAGCCGGCCTTCTCGTAGCTTCGGACAGCCTGCATATTTTCGGCAAAAGCCCTCAGATATACTCTGTGAAGCCCCGCCTCCTGAAAGCTGTAGCGCAGCATAAGCCTTGCCGCCGCAGTTCCCAGACCATGCCCTCTGGCAGACGCCTCGCCAATAAAAATTCCGTATTCCGCTTTCTTATGCTTTCTGTCAATATCACGGATATAAACAGATCCAAGAGGCCTGTCCGTTTTCAGCTCACAAATGATCATCTGAACCGCTTTTCCCGTCTCTATCATATTTTGAATCCAGCTTTCATGACCCTCCCGGGTAAATAATTCCCGGTAAATAAAATGCTTCCTCACATCATCACTGTTGCGCCAGGCCAGAACGCTGTCTGTATCCTCCCGGGTCATAAGGCGCAGATATATTCCTGACACTTCATCCACATATTCACTGCACATCTGCATTTCCATTCCCTAAACACTCCCCCATGCTGCAGTTCCTTCTCTTCTCCCTGCTGACCTCCATCAATCGATACTCGAAGTCCCGCCTGTCCTTCGCCGCCATCACCTGCAATATCATTCCAGAGAAAAAGGACTGAATTCCCGCCAATACCATAAACCCGCAGACGATCAGTGTAGGGAACCGGGGCACAAGACCCGTATCCACATACACACTTATAACAGGAATCATCAGAATCAGCGCCGCCAGAACCAGCAGCAGACAGAATGCACCGAAAAACTGCAGGGGTCTGTAATTTTTATACAGCTGAAGCATCTTGTGAATAACACGGATGCCGTCCTTATAGGTGTTCAGCTTTGAAACACTCCCCTCCGGCCTGTCCCGGTACTCCACTACCACATTCTCCACCTGCATGCCATAGTTTACCGCATGAATAGACATCTCTGTCTCTATTTCAAAGCCTTTGGAAAACACAGGAAATGTCTTGACAAACTCATAGCTGAAGGCCCTGTAGCCGGTCATGATATCTTTGATATCCGTATGGAAAAGCCGATTGATACCAAAACGCATCAGACTGTTGCCGAAATTATGAAAGGGGCGTTTATTTTCTGTAAAGTAGGTGGAGGAAAGCCTGTCCCCCACCACCATATCCGCATTGTGCTCCAGCACACAGGCCGCCATCTCCCCTGCACAGTCAAGCGGATATGTGTCGTCACCATCGATCATCAGATAGCACTGCGCATCGATTTCACGAAACATTCTGCGTATCACGTTGCCCTTGCCCTGTCTGTGCTCCTGCCGTACCACAGCCCCTTCCGCCCGGGCAAGCTCTGCAGTCCTGTCTGTGGAATTATTATCATAGACATAAACTACCGCCTCCGGCAATGCCTTCTGCACATCCCGAATTACCTTGGCAATCGTCTGTTCTTCATTATAACAAGGGATTAGTACCGCGATTTTTTCCATTCTGCATATTCCTTATCTATATTTCCGCCGCATATTTTCAAGCCAACAGCTCCGTCAAATCTCTTCCTGCATTTATGATAAATCTTATCACAACTCCAACTATCCCGCAAGCCTCACAAAGGCTGTTTAGCCCTGGAAGCTATTCCCCCCACATCCCCGCATAGTCATAGCTTTGGGCAAATTCATACATATCCCGGATCTTCTCTTCCATATTTTCTTTTGTAACACGCTTTTCCCCATTTTTGATACATTCAAAAATATATCTGTTATACTCCGGTCTGTGATGTGCGCTATCCATATAGTTATCCAGCCTTGTGATAATCTCCTTTTCATTCTGAAAATCATATAATGTTACATTAGGGTATTCCAGCATCTTCTGCATGGCATAATAATACATTTGAAACACGTTCTCAAGATCCCCGCTCACAACCTTATGTTCCCAGAAAAGCATGCTGTAGGGAGGAAGGTATATAATAAATTCCGTATCCGGATTCTCCCGGATAAATGGCAGTATATTATCCAGATTGTCCTGGCACACATCCAGCATATCCGCCAGCGCTTCCGCACTGTCCATTGTGGCAGATACCTCCCCTGCATGCCCAAATCTTTCTTCTAATGCCTGCTTTCTCGCTTTTTGGGCGCCAAACAGCTCCGGGTCCTCCCAGGTATATGCCGTATCAATATTATCTGCTTTTCCCATGATGCCATCCAAAATTCTACCCCAGGAATCCGCCAGCACATCCCAATTAAACAAATAGGGGAAATCATTAAATATATTCCTGTCATACAGGTATTCCGGCCTTTCCACATAAGCCGTCCAGCTGGGGGAAGTCAGCTGATACGTGTTAATATCCATAAAAATATGATGGACAGGCTCTTCCCTGGAAAAAATCTGGGAAAAGATTGCCTTCAGGTCATCTGTCCGGGCGCCGGAATAAGATAATTTCATGGTGTTCCATCCCATTTCTTCATCAAACCAGCTTGTATGAAAATTTTCCGTCATGGAAGTGCCGACTATGACATCTGTATAATCCAGATTTCTGGCCGCCCCAGGCGTCTGGTAAACGGCATTCTCCAGCATCACCGGCATTCCCAGCCACGGCTTATGATATTGATAAAAGGGATCGGCTATCACAACCAGCAATGCCGCGCCTGACACTATTATTAAAAATACAATTGAAAATATCTTACAAAATTTACAAAATTCCCTTTTACTATCCTTCATAATCCAACCCGCGCCTAAAAATTAAAGTAGATAAATTTTGATACCTGTGAAAGCTGTAAAAATGCCGTCGCAAACACTGTCCCCAGCGCAATATAATATGTCGTTCCTCTGCGCCTTCTCTCCACCATCTCATGACTGGAAGGAAGCTTTACACAAATCACCGTCCAAAGCACAAACCAGCCTGCAAGCGCAGCGGCGCCAACCATCTGTAAGACCTGGCCGCTGACCAGTCTTTCAAGAACAGCCTTCCATATGGTATGATCCCATGCAGCCGAGATCATATCCGGATGGATCTGCATTCCCCCTCCCGCAGCCTGCGCAAACAGCTTCAGCGACTGTCCGAAATATTCCGCCCGAAAGAAAACCCAGGCCCCATTCACAAACAGAAACGTCCCCAGCCACACAAGAGCCTTTGGAAGGCGGTCAATCAGCTTTTTGCCCACCCGATATATTACCATGGCCGCCCCATGAAGCATCCCCCAGAGCACGAAGGTCCAGGCTGCTCCATGCCAGAGCCCGCTGACAGTAAACACGATCATTATATTTACACAGGTTCTGACCATTCCCCTGCGGTTTCCGCCCAGAGGAATATAGAGATACGTAGTCAAAAAACGCGTCAGCGTCATATGCCAACGTCTCCAGAAATCCGCAATATTGGCAGCCTTATAGGGTGAATCAAAATTCCTGGGCAGGCGGATATCAAAAAGCCTTCCCAGCCCCAGCGCCATATCGCAATATCCGCTGAAGTCAAAATAGATCTGCAGTGTGAACGCCAAAATCGTAAGCAGCGCGCTCACGGAGCTCAGCTGTGCCAGATTGTCGTATCCGGCATCACAGATCCGGGCAAAGGAATCCGCTATCAGCACCTTTTTTGCAAAACCAATGGCAAAATACTCCATGCCGGAAAGCATGTTTTCATAATGCTCGTTTGAGGATGCCGCAAAACCGGATTTCCCGGCCTTTTCCAGCTGAGGTATCATTTCCTGATGGAGTACGATAGGGCCTGCCACCAGCTGAGGAAAAAAGCATACAAACAGACAATATTCCAGAAAAGAATATCGCCCCATGCTCTTCTTATAACTGTCTATAACAAAAGATAACTGCTGAAAGGTGTAAAAACTGATTCCCAAAGGCAATGCAATCTTTCTCAGCGCAAAACCAGTTCCAAAGAGACGGTTCCAGTTCTCAATTGCAAAATCCAGATACTTAAAATAAAATAGAAGCCCCAGATTCACCAACAGCCCGGCTGCCAGAAACAGTCCTCTGACAATCCTTCCGGCTTTCTTCCAGGTCAGTCCCAAATGGAGCAGGTAGTTGATCACTATGCTGAATGCCAGAAGAAAACAAAGCTTATAGTCTTCTTTGCCATAAAAAATAAAAGATCCGATCACAAGCGCAAGCTGAGCCGCCCGGAACAGTCGGAAACGGTTCAGGGCGGACCAGACAAACCACAAAATCGGCAGAAAAATCAAAAACGTATAGGAATTAAAAAGCATATGGGCAGTCCTGCCTTCTCTTATCTTCTGTAATATTCGATAACCTTATTCACTGCGTGAATCACATCCTCCACATCGCTGTCGGTCATGGAATAGTACAAGGGAATGCTCATAGATTCCTCATAGTATTTTTCCGCGTTGGGACACAGTCCTTTTTCATATCCCAGCTTTTCGTAATAGGAATGCCAGTAAACCGGCAGATAATGTACCTGAGGGCAGGTATTTTCCGCATACAGGGCATCATAGAATTCCCTTCTTGTGCATGTCAGCCTCTCCGGCTTAAGCCTGAGAACATACAGATGCCTGGTAGTGTCGGACTCCGGAATCTCCTTCTGCACATAAAGCTCGGGAAGCTGTGAAAAGGCCTGGTCATACCTGGCGGTGATCTCCTTTCTCCGGGCCGCAAACTTCGGCAGTTTGTTCAGCTGGCTCAAAAGCAGCGCCGCCTGAAAATCCGTCATTCGGTAATTGTAGCCCAATTCCACCTGCTCATTATACCATTTGCCGTCGTCAGGGTGGACCATCTCCTCCCGGCATCGAGTAATGCCGTGGGTCCGGACCCGCATGAGACGCCGGTAAAGCGCCTCATCATTTGTAGTGATGGCTCCGCCCTCGCCGCCGGTGACTGTCTTAACAGGGTGAAAGCTGAAGCAGGTCATATCCGCAATACTCCCCACAGGCTGTCCCTTATATTTTGTACCGATGGCATGCGCGGCGTCCTCAATCAAAGTAAGCCCATGCTCCCTGCAGATATTGCGCAGCTGGTCATGCTCCACCGACTGACCGGTGAAATCCACGGCCACAATCCCTTTCGTGCGCGGCGTGATCAGCTTTCTGACCGCATCAGGATCTATGTTATAAGTATCCGGCCTGATGTCCGCAAATACAGGCCTGGCTCCGCAGTACAGTACACAATTGGATGAAGCGGCAAAGGTAATTGCACTGACAATGACCTCATCCCCCTGTCCAAAGCCCGCAGCCAGAGCCGCCAGATGCAGCGCGGCCGTACCGTTTGCCACCACCACCGCATATTTGGCACCCGTTACCTGACACAGCTTTCTCTCCAGCTCCTCCACTCTGGGACCACAGGTGATCAAATCGCTTTTCAGCGTCTTTACCACCGCCTCTATATCATCGTCCTCAATGCACTGCCTCCCGTAGAATATAGGTGTCTCCCGCACCGGAGTTCCGCCCAATACAGCCAATCGCTCCATATCAATACCCATGCCTTTCCGTGCCCTGCACATTTATCCACCGCGCAGAATACCCTCTGCAAACCGGCATGCCGCCGGGCATCTCCTGTTTTGTTCAAAATCCTTTTCATATATTTATATAGTTTAACAGGAAACGCCAAATGTTACAAGGAAATTTATAGCTGTATGAGCATGTCCATGATTTCCGCCAGCTGTCTCAGCCTTCCTGCATTCCACGTATAAATCGCCCTTTCCCTCCCCATACGGCATATCAAGGCGGTCAGGGCGGCACATTCCTTCTCGGTGATTGTTATCCTTTCCTTCGGCTCAACGATTTTCAGAAATACCTGCGATATTTCTATCCTGTCAATCATGTCCGTAATAATATAATCAATATCGCACTTCCGCTCATACCCCGCTATCACATCCATATGATAATATCTTCGTCTCTTCCGGATCATATCCTTGATCCTTTGAAGAAGCTCCATAGCCTCGCCTTCCATGACCCCCGGTCTCAGATACGGCTGAAGGCGCAGCAGACTCTGATAAATCTCCTCAAAGCTCTTCTCCTCCTCAGTCAAGTCCCTGCGGTTTCTCCTTTTTGCAACCTTTTCCGATATTTGTTTTACAATTTTCATCCCCTTATTTCCCTTTAGTAATCATATGATAAATTACCGGACTCTCGTTATATTTCGTACATCTGTCTACATCTTCAGCGTATTTTTTAGTTTTCCTGAAATGCAGTCCGCCATAATTTAGATATATCATAAATTGCTTTGGACGCAAAAAGGCTGCTGCAAATTTTGCAACAACCCTTCCGTTCCGCGGCTTTGGCCGTGAATGCAGGCACTTATTCAAAGTCCGAGACAAACGCTCACGACTCCTTCTCCAACTTCTCGACCTCACTCACAAGTTTATCAATTTTTGCCTCTGTCTCAGCGGATTTCCCAAGCAGAGCCATGCAAAAATTCTTTAGTTTTCCATCGTAGTACTCGTCCAGAATCCGCCTGGCCAGCTTCCTCATAAGCTCTTCCTCCGTCAAAGCCGCTATCACATAGCCGCGCTTGCGGATTACCAGCCCCTTACTGTCCAGACGACTGATCACTGTGTTCAAAGTCTGCCTTTTCCAGTGTCTTCCTCTGGCAGCCATCAGCTCCAGCAGATCCCTTGTCAGGATCATCTTTTCCTGTTCCCAGAGAACTTCCATAACCTCCACTTCAGCGGGAGCAACTTTATAAAATATCTTCATGTTTTCCACCTCCTTTCCATATTATTTACTATTATACAATACTACTCTCGATTAATCAAACATTTCTTTAAAAATTTATAAATTTTTAAGATACAAAAACCTTCATGCTCCGTTTATTTCTCGAAGCTTCTCCATACAGAGCCAGTAATTTCTCTCGCTGACCGTTTCAGCCCGTTTTTTTCTTTCCCTGAGCTCTCTGCCGTCCTCCGTCCAATCTCCCCGCACAATTCCCAGCCGCAGAACGCGTTCCGCTTCCTCCAGCGTTTCAGCTCCTGCGCCGGCCCTCTGCAGATTTCTCAGCAGTATCTGCGATGCATCGTCATAACCGGGATTGCGAAACCCGCCGTTTTCCAAAGCATATTCCAGTTCAAACAGACGGGTCTCCCCCATATCCGGCAAAAAGCAAGTGTCCTCACAGGTTTCATTGATATGAAGATAATATAATGACGCTCTTGCTTTCCCCTCTTTATTCCGAATAATTCTTCCCATACGCTGAACCCGCTGACGCCGGGCTGCGGTTCCGGATAAAATAATCCCCGTGGATACCTCCGGTATATCAATGCCTTCATCCACAGCCTTGCATGCAATGAGTATTCGCTTCTCCCCATCCCGAAATCTTTCCATCACATTTTTATTGGCCTGCTGCCCCATTCCGGAGTGATACCTTCCCACCCTGCCGGGATATCGATTCTGCAAAAGCCGGTATAATTCCTCCGCCTGCGCGATGCGTTCTCCAAAAATAATGATCCTTTCCATGTCCGGCAGCCTGCTCACAAGCTCACAGGCACAGTCTGTTCTGGCAGATGCCAGACAAACCAGGCTCCTTCTCCTGTAGGCAAGCCGTATGTACATGGATGCCATCTGCGCAGTTTTTCGATCTTTGCTTCCGGAAAGCCTTTCCAGCATTTGAAAACGTTCTCTCTGTCCCATATTTTTCAGAAACGGACACATTTTCAGAAGCTTTCCGTAAAGACAGGCCATCCGTTCCGTGAGCTCTTCATACTCCGCTCTTTCCTCCTGCTGCAGCTTAAGTCCTATATGATAAATATCCGCAGGGCAGACCGTATGTGATACAAAAGCCTGTCCGATTCCAAAGCTGTAAATCCGTTTCCCCAAAACCGAGGCCAGATACTGCCTTGCTTCCCCGGAGGGCAGAGTTGCCGAGAGTCCCAAAGAGAAAAAATCGCCTTCGGCGGCTCCCGCAAAGGGCAGAAATTCAAAAATCAGTCGATTCTGCCCGCTTTCATAGCGATGGCATTCATCGGCGATCAGCAAAACAGACTCCCCCTGACGCAGCTGTGCCAGAATCTGACGGGCCAGCTCATACCTTGCAGAATTAACCACATAGATCATATAGGGACAATCAGACGAAGTCTGACTTCCCCCGCCCCGCAGTCCGATCTTTTCCCGCAGGCTTCCCGAAGACTCTTCCGCATTCGATAATTCTTTTAGATATTCTCTCAAAGCACGGTCCCACTGCCGCATCAGCGCCGCCGTAGGAACGACGATCTTTACACGGAGCTTTTTCCCCAGCTTCTTTTCCAGCCTCCGGGCCGCCTCCAATGCCAAAAAGGTTTTTCCGGTTCCTGTAGCCGCCTGAACCATTCCTCTTCCGTTGTTCGCAAACCAGCGCTCCAGGCAGTCCTCCTGCCACGGATAAAGCTTTCTGCCCACGCCTTCTTCCTCCATTCTGCTTTACATATTGGTTCTCACTCATTGATATTTATCATTATATCAAATTATCAGTCCCATAAAACGGACTAAAAAATTAAACAGTTGAAATCATCACATGTTTCATATATACTTTTTATATCAAAACAGAAAAAACACAAAGGAAGAGCAAACATGAATTATGAAAGTTTTTATCGTGAACTGCAGCCCCAGGAAAAATCATTGAAGGACAGCCTCGCTTCTCTTCAGAAGCTGTTTAAAACTCTTTGCCGTGAATCAGAAGCCGGAGATCTCAAAAGTCTTTCCCGGGACCTGAGCGCCATGGCAGAAACCGCCGCCGCTGTCTCAGCCTCTCTGGAGGAGATGGATGCAATTGTTAAAGGCTTTGACACCAAATCGTATTTCGAAAACGGCGAATTTGCCGCTCAAATGCTGGACGCCTGCGAAGAACAGGGCGTGGATGTCCGCGGAGAATTCCCCGTCTATGAAATGTTCCCCTACCGCGTAAAGCTGGACACCGAAAATCAGGATATCTATCTGGATCGGAAAAAGGTACAGTGTCTGCGTCCCCGGGCCTTTGTGGACACGGTTCGGAGAGGGCAGGAAAAGCTGAACAAAGCATCCTTTAATGCCCTTGTCTTTGCCAGCGAGCTGTCAGAGGCATATGACCTGGCTCTTCTGAAGCTGAAAAAGCAGCCCGAGGCCGATATCTATCTGACCAGCCTGTATAAGTTCCTGGCTCCCATGAGCCGCTTCCGAAAGGATTATGACCAGCAGAGCTTCGCCTTTGATCTGGCACGGCTGTATATCTCGGACGTGGAAGAAACAAAAAACGGCAGAAAATTTCAATTTGGTCCCAGCAGAGTCGGCGGCAAGGCCATCCGAATTCTGGACAGAGACGGCAAGGAACAGTTTCTGGCCACGATCCGTTTCTATGAGTAAGGAAAACGACACCAAAGCAAACGACGCGTTTATTTGTGCGTAAACAGCGCAGAAGGGAAGTTAATACATCATGTCACAGTATGACAACTCCAGCCTTGCGCCGTCTCCCGCAGAGAGTCTTCCCGAGCCGGAGCTTACCTGTGGGATTCGGTTTCTCACAGATTTCTGGGAAGAAAAATACCTCAGGGAATACATACGGGACGGCGGAAGCAAAATAAAATTTATCACAGGACGCCCCGGAAGCGGCAAAACCCATTTTCTCCAATTAATGACTGCGGCGGCCCGAAGGGAAAACTATAAAACCGTTCTTTTTTCCGCTAAAAATATCTGGATGCATGATTTCAGGGAAATCTATATCGAAATCCTCCGACAGTGCGATATTCTGGAATGTCTGGATGCCGCAGGCCGTCATGTAATACGGGAAATGGGCTTCGATTTCCAAGATATTCCCCGGGGAATGCGTTTTATTGACTATCTTTCCCAAAACGGCTCCGGCGACGCGCTGACCCGGCGTGAAATCCGGGAACAGCTGCGTCATCTCTTTTTGGATAATCCTCTTCTGGACAATAATTTTGCTCTGGCCTGCAGCATGCTCACCGGAAGCATCCTGGGGTATCCCCTTCTGGAGGAGCAGAACCGGGAGCTTTTGCTGGCATGGCTGGAGGGAGATCGTTCCGTAAAGCTTTCCCAGCTGCGCGCCATGGACTTTTATCCTGCCCGTATCACAAAGTACAATGCACGTCATATGCTGCGCTCTCTGGCCGAGATTGTCCGTATGGGCGGATATTCGGGCCTGTTCATCGCCGTGGACGATCTGGATATCCTGACCAGCCGTTCCAGCCTGGAGCAGGTACATTACACAAAAATGAAGCGCGAGGACACCTATGAAAGTATCCGGCAGCTGATCGATGACATCGACAGCATGCGAAATATCCTTTTTGCCTATTCCTTTGACCGGGAATTGCTGGATGATGAAAACGCCGGCCTGAAATCCTATCAGGCGCTGTGGATGCGCATTCAGAACGAGATCGTTGGGGAGCATTTCAACCGCTTTGCCGATATGGTGGATCTGGACAGACTGGCCCTCCAGGAGTACACTCCCGATGTGATTGTTTCCATCTCCAAAAGCATCGCCATGCTGCAAAAAAGCTCTCCCGCTCTGCCCCTGGATAATGAAGCGGCAGCGGAGCTTCTCTCCCGATCCCGGACAGGAGCTGTCGGCGTTCCTCAGCTGATCCGGAATATGATGCAGGAGGTAAAAACGGATGTATGATTTCGAAGCCCGACATATGATTGAAGCCCTGCGGTCCGGGGTTCCCTCCCGCGCCGTAGGTCAATATTTTTCCGAAGCACGCCCCAGAATCATGAAGGAAATTTCCGATCGCCTGGATCTGGTCTGTGACCAGGGAAAATCCAACGGTATGATCATCAGCGGCAAATACGGCGAAGGTAAAACCCATCTGCTCAATACGGTTTTTAATCTGGCACATTCCAACAATATGGTGGTTTCCTATCTTTCACTCAGCAAGGAAACTCCCATGGACAAGCTTTATCTGGTCTACCAGAAAATCATGCAGAATACCTATCTCCCCAGGCGGCAGCAGCCCGGTTTTATGCACGAGGTGGAAAAAATCTCTTCCAACACTCCCATTGCCAGCGAAATGCTGCTCTATTCGGCAAAGCATCTGGAAACAGATAAATTATACTATCTGTTCCGTTCCTACCTGAACACAGAGGATTCCGATGAGAAATTCCTCTTACAGGCAGATATGGAGGGAGATTTCATTGCCAACGCCTCCCTTCGGAAAATATACCGCCGCATTTTCAGTCAGCCCGCAAAATACAATGTAAACTTTACAAAAACCAGGCATTGCGCTGATTACTTTTCTTTTATGAGCCACCTTTTTACCCAAATGGGCTACCACGGATGGGTCATTTTGATCGATGAGACAGAGCTCATAGGGCGACTGGGAAAAAAGGCACGGCTGAACGCTTACCGCAGCATGGCCCGGTTTCTGCTGCCTGATCTGTGTCCAGAAAATACCTGCAGTCTCTTTGCCCTAAGCGCCTCCTATATAGAGGACGTCATCGAGGGCAAACATGAATATGAAAATCTGGAGGAATTGTATCCCCAGGAACAGGAGCCTGCCAAAACCGTTCTGGACCTCATGGTAAAGGCGCCTCAGCTTCTTCCGCTCACCCGGGATGAAATCAATGAGGTGCTGCGTAAAATTCAGGATTTTCACGGAAAGGCATATGGGTGGACACCCAATCTGCCCATAGCAGCTCTTGCAGATGCCACCCAGTCCGGCGGATATCTGCTGCGCACCAAAATCCGCGCTGCCATAGAATTTCTGGATCAGCTATATCAATATGGAAAAGCCGGAAAGACCACCGTCAACGAATTGGGAGAGGAAACCTTCACAGAGGACGTTCCCTCCCTGGAAGATTATGAATAACCAGATGTCTGCCCGAATACAGCCCTGCTTTCTTCCGAAAGGCAGGGCTGATCCGATTAGAGAAATACTGCCGGCTTTTGATAATAATCCAATTTCACGCCGCGCTTTATTCCGCAATATAAGTCGGAGCATTTTTAGGGCTTTTTCCCTTTATCACATTATGATAATATGCATACGTCATAGGATCGTCCTTCTTCAGCATGTCCGCGTCCAAAACCTTCCCCAGGAACACCGTATGTGTAGCCGTCTCCATCTTGTCAATCACCTGGCACACAATATATGCGCAGGCATCCTGAACCACCGGCATACACTCCTTCAAAACCTGATCCACTTCCTCAAATTTGTCATGATCCGCACTGCTTCGAAACCCAAAGGTTCCGATTATCCCGGGATCGGAATGCTCTCCCAGAATGGAAATTGCAAATTTTCCTGTGTCCTGGATGCACCGATTCGTATAATTATCATGGTTGATGCTCACAGCCACCGTAGCAGGATCCGATGTGATCTGCATGGCACTGTTGGCGGTGCATCCAACAGCCCTCCCCTTATCCCATGTGCTGACCACATACACGCCATAAGACAATTGGTAAAACGCACTCTTATTCATAGTTTCATGTCTCCCTTCTGATTTTCAAGCTCTCCGTGCCATAAACCGTTCCGCAATTAAAGGAATAATAGCCATCCGGCTCTTTCACGACCTGAATAAGGACATTGTATCATGTGCGCCGGCTTCTCCGCAAGCCATAACATAGTGTTCTTCAATTAGTCTTTTGGCCAAGTCATCAAAAATTTGGTATAATAATGGGGAA